>DAHXOD010000033.1 GCA_027365055.1 bacterium | reverse complement strand
CGAGTTGGGCGCGAGCCTCGCTGGCCACGGCGCTGATCACCATCATCCGTTGCCAGGGGTCCTCGACGTTCGTGGCCAGCGAGCCGATGAAGTTGGCGAAGTGGTTCCCGTACTGGCGGGCGGGTACCTGGGGAGTGTCGACCGACACGGGGACCGAGACGGTGAGAGCCTGTTCGGGGAGCTGGTGGCGGTCCCCGAGGTACTGGCAGAGGGCCCCGGCCACCGCGGCCAGCACCACGTCGTTCATCGTCACGCCCGCCGCTCGCTTCACCCGGCGCAGATCGTCGAGCGGCAACGTGGTACGGGCGAAGACCCGTTCGAGGTCGAACGACCGGTTGAGAACGCTCAGGGGTCGATCGGCGACGCTGACTGGCACCGCCACTGGTGACGAGGCTCGCCGCTTCCGCACCGCGTTGGCGCCACGCGCCGTGTCGGCGATCAGTGTCCCGACGAGCCGCCAGGCTCGGTACTGGTCGCGTAGCGCCGACGTGATCAGCGAGAGACGGTGCGGCTCGGGGGGCTGGTCCCTCGGAGCTGCACCGGCACCGGCCCCGCCGTCGGCACCGGCCCCGCCGTCGGCACCGGCCCCGCCGTCGGCACCGGCCCCGAACAGGACGTCGAGGGTGGTCCGCACGGCGGTCCCGTCGGCGATGGCATGGTGGAGCAGCAGCACCAGCGCCTGACCTGGCGGGTGCCGGTCGTCGTAGCGCACGCCCTCCACCAACGTGAGCTGCCACAACGGGTGACGACGGTCGAGGTGGCGCCCGGCGAGGCCGGCCACCAGGCGGTCGAGCTCGTCGGGGCCGCCGGGAGCAGGCACCCTGGTGTGGCGGACGTGGTACCCGAGATCGAAGGCCGGGTCGTCGACGACCATCGGGTGGTGCAGGCCGAACGGCACCCTTCGTAGCCGCCAGCGGAACGAGGGGAGGAGGTCGATCCGGTCGAGCACGAGTGCGTGCAGCGCGTCGACGGTCAGTGGAGCGACCTCCCCTCCGGGGTGACCGAGGGTGATCACCATCGGGATGGTCGCGTTCTGGGCGGGGTGCTCCAAGGCCAGAAAGCCGGCGTCCACCCCGGTCAGTCGGTGGGGGTCACCGACCCGACCGGGACGCCGTCGCATCACCATCAGTTGACCTGCCGCTCGTGACCTTCCCAAAATGCCGCCCGCAGCCGGAACTTCTGGAGCTTGCCGGTGGCGGTCCGGGGCAACTCGTCGCGGAACTCCACCCGCTTCGGGCATTTGTACCCCGCCAGCAAGCTGTGGCAGTGGGTGACGACCTGCTCCTCGTTCAGCACCACCCCTTCGGCCGGCACCACCAGAGCGAGCACCATCTCCCCCCAGGTGTCGTCGGGCACGCCGATCACCGCGACCTCGGCCACGCCGGGGAGCGAAAAGACGGCGTCCTCGACCTCGATCGAGGAGACGTTCTCGCCACCGGAGATGATCACGTCCTTCTTGCGGTCGAGGATGTGGAGGTGGTGCTCGTCGTCGATGATCCCGCCGTCCCCGGTATGGAACCAACCGCCGGCCAGTGCCGCCTCGGTGGCATCGGGCTGGTCCCAGTACGCCTCCATCACCGTGTTGCTGCGGGCCAGCACCTCCCCGTCGGCGTCCACCCGGATCTCGGTGCCGAGTGCCGGGGTTCCGGCTCGCATCAGTCGCCGGGCCCGCTCGTCCGAAGTGAGGTCGTCCCACTCGGCATGGTGGCGGTTGACGGTCAACAGGGGTGATGTCTCGGTCAGTCCGTAGATCTGAACGAACTCCCAGCCCAGTTCGGCTTCGACCCGCTCGATGGTTCGGCTGGGCGGCGGAGCCCCGGCCACGATGATCCTGGTCCGGCCGCGCCCGGGTACCGGACGGTCCCAGGTCGCCAACGCGTCGAGCGTCGCGTTCACCACGGCCGGGGCAGCGCACAGGACGGTCACACCGTGGCGCTCGACCCGGTGCAGTATCTCGGTGCCGTCCACCTTGCGCAGCACGATCTGCGGGCAGTTCATCCCCGTGGTCGCCCAGGGCATCCCCCAGCCGTTGGCATGGAACATCGGCAGCGTGTGCAGGTAGACATCGCGATCGGACACCTGGGTGTGCCAGCCGAGCACCGTGGCGTTGATCCAGCAGTTCCGGTGGGTCAGCTGCACGCCTTTGGGCCGGGCGGTGGTGCCCGAGGTGTAGTTGATGGTGGCAGTGGCCCCTTCGTCGGCGGTCCAGTCCCGCGGCTCGGCGTCGGTCGGGAAGAGCTCGGGGTCGCTTCCGGCACCGAGCACGAACCGCCGGGGTCCGGTCACCGAGGCGAGGGACTGGTCGAGCTCGGGGTCGACCAGCAGCACCGACGCGCCCGAGTGGTTCACGATGTAGTCGACCTCGGCGGCGGCCAGCCGGAAGTTGATGGGCACCAGAATGCGTCCCCATCCGCAGATCCCGAAGAACGAGGTGAGGAGCCGAGCCGAGTTCTGGGAGACGACGGCCACCCGTTCGCCCGGCCCGATCCCGAGGGCGTCGAGACCGGCGGCTTGGGCGCGGGCGCGGGCCGCCATCTCCCCGAATGTCAACGTGCCCCACGACTCGGCCGGCTGGTCGGGCTCGTCAACTACCGCGTGCCGCTCCGGCAGCGCACGCACGGCGCGATCCAGAAAGTCGCGCACGTTGAACTGGACGATCATGGCGTTCCCCTTTCGGTCCCGCTGGGGACCCTAGTGAACCAAAGACGGCGCCGCGCTGCTGCCGGCCCGATCGCTAACCTGGCCGAGATGCCCCTCCCCCGGATCGCCATCGGCCCTCGCGCCGCCTCGTTCGCCCGCTCCGCCGTCGACGAGGGAGGGGGCGAGGTGGTCGGACTCGACGAGGAACCCGATGCCCTGGTCTGGCTCGATGCCGGCGATGTGGACGGCCTGCGCGTTGCGCTCGAGGCGGCGCCCCGGGTCCGGTGGGTCCAGCTGCCGTTCGCGGGGGTCGAACGGGTCGTTGAGGCCGGCATCCTCGACGATCGGCGCCAGTGGTCGTGCGCCAAGGGTGCCTATGCCGATCCGGTGGCCGAGCACGCCCTGGCACTGGCCCTGGCCGGCCTCCGTCTGCTCCGTCTCCGGGTCACTGCCCAGTCGTGGGGCGATCCGGCGGGGACCAGCCTCTTCGATCAGCGGGTGGTGGTGCTTGGGGGCGGTGGTATCGCCACCTCGCTGCTCGATCTGCTCCGTCCGTTCCGGGTGGAGGCCACCGTGGTGCGCCGGTCGTCTGATCCGTTGCCCGGAGCGGCCCGTACCGTGGCACCCGAGGCACTGCGCGACGTGCTGCCGGGGGCGCTGGTGGTGTTCGTCGCACTGGCGCTGAGCCCGGCTACCACCGGCATCATCGGGGCCGACGAGCTCGGACGCATGGACCGGGGCAGCTGGCTGGTCAACGTCGCTCGAGGCCGCCACGTCGACACCGACGCGCTGGTGGCCGCCTTGGTGGCGGGGACGATCGGCGGAGCCGCCCTCGACGTCACCGACCCTGAGCCACTGCCCGACGGTCACCCCCTCTGGGAGCTGCCCAACTGCATCATCACCCCGCACACCGCCGACACCATCGACATGATCCGGCCCCTGCTGGCCGAGCGGATCCGGGACAACGTGTCGAGGTTCGCTCGGGAAGCACCGCTCGTCGGTGCGGTGGATCCGGAGGCCGGGTACTGAGCACAACCATCGGGGAGACCCCTGATCCAACCGGAAGGGCCGCTCGCCAAGACCGCTCAGGAGGTCCGCACGGGCATCGTTACACCCTCCTGTCAGTCTGGCGTCGACCACGAACCATCGATCCCAGCACCCCACGGAGGCTGCCATGCCCGAAGCACTCACCATCGACTGTGCCGACTGCGCCTACCAGCACAGTGCCGTGTGCGACGACTGCGTCGTGACCTTCATCCTGGGCCGCCAGGTCGACGATGCCGTGATCATCGACGCTGACGAGGCTCGGGCGGTACGGCTGCTCGAACGCGGTGGTCTGGTGCCGGCGCTCCGCCATCGGCGTCAGGTGGGATGACCGGCAGGCACCCTCCATCGGACCGGGCTCGGCGTGCCGGCGTAGTGAGTCAACGTGCCAGCATGGGGAGATGGCTGACAACGTGACGGCTCCGGCGCGGCCCGATCGTGCCCAGGGGGACCGCACCTCGGAGCGGGATCTCACCGTGGAGCTGATCGCCCTCGGCAAGGGATCGGGAATGGCCGCGGTCGGAGTAGCCCGTGTCGGAACCTTTGCCGACGTCCGCCACGACCTGTTCGAGCGCAAGCGCAAGGGATTGCACGCCGGCATGCAGTTCACCTACCGGAACCCCGACCGCTCGACCGATCCGGGTCGGGTGCTCCCTGGGGCCCGATCCCTGGTGGTCGGGGCGTGGGGGTACGACCGGGGACAGCCTGCCGGTGCCATCGCCCGGTATGCACAACACGACCACTACGGCGACCTCCGCCGTTCCCTGCAGCGGTTGGCCGATCGGCTGGGGGAGCAGGGCTGGCGGGCCAGGGTGGTCTGCGACGACAACGCCCTGGTCGATCGGGCTGCCGCCCACCGCGCCGGACTGGGCTGGTTCGGGAAGAACACGCTGCTGTTGCTGCCCGGCCTGGGCTCGTGGTTCGTGCTGGGCAGCGTGGTCACCGACGCGCCCTTGGCGACCACCGTGGAGGACGACGATGCGCCGATGGCCCACGGGTCGGGCTGCGGCCGGTGCACCCGCTGTGCGGACGCCTGCCCCACGGGCGCTCTCGACACGCCCGGGGTACTCGACGCCCGCCGGTGCCTGGCTTGGTTGCTGCAGGCTCCCGGCTCGTTCCCCCTCGAGTTCCGAGACGCCCTGGGGGGCCGGATCTACGGGTGCGATGCGTGCCAGCAGGCGTGCCCGATCAACGCGGTGGCCAGCCGCCGCCATCCACCGCCGCCCGCCGATCCCGGGAGCGCGCCGGATGTCGACCTGCCGGCACTCCTGGCCATGGGCGACGAAGAGCTGCTGCACTGCTACGGCCGCTTCTACCTCCCGGGCCGCCAGCCCCGGTTCTTGCGTCGGAACGCCCTGGTGGCCCTGGGCAACGTCGGGGACGGCTCCGATCCGGCGACGGTCGCCGCCTTGGAGCGGGCGCTCGTCGATGCGGATCCGCTGCTCGTCGAGCACGCGGCGTGGGCCGCCCGCCGGCTCGGGCGGGATGACCTGGTGGCGCGGCTCGCACCGCGTGCTCCGGCGGAGCAGATCCCATGAAGCACCTGCTGGTGACCAATGACTTCCCGCCCAAGGTCGGCGGGATCCAGGCCTACCTGTGGGAGCTGTGGCGGCGGATGGATCCGGGCACGTTCGCGGTGTTGACTGCCTCGTCCGATCCGGGAGCGGCCGAGTTCGATCGGACCCAGGCCGAGACCGGCGTGCGTATCGAGCGGGTCTCCCAGCGGGTGTTGCTGCCGACCCGGGGCCTGGCCGACCAGATCCGGGCGACCGCCGAGCGGGTGGGTGCCGGGCTGGTGGTCATCGATCCGGCGTTCCCACTGGGCGTGATCGGCCCCAGCCTGCAGTTGCCCTACGCCGTGCTGCTGCACGGGGCGGAGGTTGCCGTTCCCGGACGCATCCCCGGTACCCGCGCCCTACTGGCGCGAACGCTTCGCCGCAGCACGCTCGCCGTCTCGGCCGGCGGGTATCCTGCTGCCGAGGGAGCCCGGGCGGTGCGCAACCGCGGGATGCCCCCGGTGGTCCAGATCCCTCCCGGAGTCGATCTCGAACGGTTCCAGCCGCTCTCGGCGCGGGACCGCCGCCGAGCCCGGACGGACCTGGGGCTCCCGGCGACCGGACGGTTGGTGGTGAGCGTCAGCCGGCTGGTGCCCCGCAAGGGGATGGACATGCTGGTGGACGCGGCCGCGCTCCTGAGTGGAACCTATCCTGACCTGTTGGTGGCGATCGCGGGGTCGGGGCGGGACCACGAACGGTTGGCCCGGCGCATCGTCGGTCACCGCGCGCCGGTCTCGTTGCTCGGGGCGGTCCCCGACCACGACCTGTCGCGCTTGGTCGGTGCGGCCGACGTGTTCGCCATGCTGTGCCGCAACCGGTGGTTCGGGCTCGAACGCGAGGGCTTCGGCATCGTCTTCCTCGAGGCCGCCGCCGCGGGGGTTGCCTCGATCGCCGGAGACTCGGGGGGTGCCGGTGAGGCGGTGGTCGACGGCGAAACCGGCATCGTAGTCTCTCAGCCTGGGGATGCTCGTGCCGTCGCGTCCGCCCTGGGACAGCTCCTCGACGATCCAGGGCTGGGCGCAGAGATGGGCCGAGCCGCCCGTCAGCGGGTGGAACTATCCTTCGACTACGACCAGCTCGCATCGAGGCTGAGCACAGCGTTGGCAGACGTGCAAGGCTGACCGTCCAGGGCGAGGGCTGTGGTCGCTCGCTGGTCGCATCGAACTCGAACAGATCGAACTCGAACAGGAGGGCTGAACGTGGCGGATCAAGCCACTGAGCGCATGGTCATGGCGGCGTCGCCGCAGCGGTGCTTTGCCGTCAGCAGCGCGATCGATGCGTACCCGGAGTGGGCAGCCGACATCAAAGAGGTCACCGTGCACGAGCGCGACGACCAGGACCGGCCCCAGCTGGTCACCTTCCGCGCCGCGGCGCTGGGACGGAGCACCAGCTACACGCTGGCCTACGACTACACCGAGGCGCCTCACGTGCTCTCGTGGGTGCAGACCCGGGGCGATATCACCGCCAAGCTCGACGGCTCCTATGTGTTTGAGCCGGCGGGCGGTGGCGGGACCGAAGTGACGTATCACCTCGACGTCGAAATGAAGGTGCCGCTGCCTGGTTTCATCAAGATGCGCGCCCAGAACCGGATCATGTCCATCGCACTGCGCGACCTGAAGGCCCGGGTCGAATCCACCGAGTGACCGGGTGAAGATCGGGACAACGCTCCCGCAGTTCCGGGACGAGTCCGATTCGGCCCTGGTCGGCGCTCGCCGGGCGGAGGCCCTGGGGTTCGACGGGGTGTTCTGCTTCGACCACCTGTGGCCGATGGGCCAACCGCACCGGCCGGCACTGGCGTCCGGACCGCTCCTCGGCGCTCTGGCCGCGTCCACCCGGACCATCGGCATCGGTACCCTGGTGGCGCGGGTCGGGCTGTTGCCCGACCAGGTGCTGGTGGCGGAGCTGGCCGGGCTCTGGGCGCTTTCCGGGGGGCGGCTGATCGCCGGCCTCGGCACCGGTGACCATCTGAGCCGGGCCGAGAACGAGGCCTACGGCATCCCGTTCGAACCGGCCGAGGTCCGCCGGGACCGGTTGGCCGCAGTGGCTGTGGCCCTGGGTGCCCGGGGCATTCCCGTCTGGGTCGGCGGCCGCCACCAGGCGTCGGTCGATCTGGCCCGGACGGTGAGAGGGGCGGTGAACCTGTGGGACGCGCCGGTCGAAGCGGTACGCGATCTGGTCGCAGCGGGGAACGAGGTGACCTGGGGCGGACCGCTCGACGGGAGCGAGGCACAGGTCACGGCCAGGCTGGATGCGCTGGCGCGAGCGGGGGCGACGTGGGCGGTCTGTGCATGGCCCGAATCGCTCGAGGTGGTCGCTGCGGCGGCCGATCGGGTCGCGCGCCCCTGAACCGATCGGGTGCCGGGGTGGCCGGAACCGATCGGGTGCCCGGCCCGAGGGGGCGCAACACCGGGAGCGATAACCTGTAGTGATGGAGTTCCGACGAATCAATGGGCTGCCCCCGTACGTGTTCGCCACCATGAACGACCTGAAGGCAGCAGCCCGCCATGACGGTCGGGACGTCATCGACATGGGGTTCGGCAACCCCGACCTGCCCTCGCCCGACGTCGCGGTGGAGAAGCTGGCCGAAGCGGCGCGCAACCCGCGCAACCACCGCTACTCGGCCAGCCGCGGCATCCCGAAGATCCGCCAGGCCATCGCTGACCTCTACCTCCGCAAGTTCGACGTGTCCCTCGACCCGGACACCGAGGTGGTCGCCACCATCGGTGCGAAGGAGGGTCTCTCCCACCTGATGTGGGTACTGGTGGGTCCGGGTGACACGGCGCTGGTCCCTTCGCCGTCCTACCCGATCCACATCTACGCGCCGCTCTTCGCCGGTGCGGACGTCCGCCACGTCCGCCTCGACGGCCCCGGCGATGCCAATGGCGACCAGCCGGGCGAGGCCTTCTTCGCCAACCTGATGGAGGCGTGGGAGTCGGCCTGGCCGAAGCCGAGGGTGATCGTGCTCTCGTTCCCCCATAATCCGACCACCGAGTGCGTCGATCTCGAGTGGATGGCCCGCCTGGTGGCGTTCGCCAAGGAACACGGCATTGTGTTGGTCCACGACTTCGCCTACGCGGACATCGCCTTCGATGGTTACCGGCCGCCCTCCATCTTGGAGGTTCCAGGAGCCAAGGAGGTGGCCGTCGAGCTCTACACGCTCACCAAGTCGTTCTCGATGGCCGGATGGCGGATGGGATTTCTGGTGGGCAACGCCGAGATCGTCCAGGCGCTGACCAAGCTGAAGAGCTACCTCGACTACGGGACCTTCCAGCCCATCCAGATCGCGGCCATCGTGGCGATGAACGAGGCCCCGGACTACCCGAAGGTGGTCAACGAGTGCTACCAGGCACGTCGCGACGCGCTCTGCGACGGTCTCCGCCGGATCGGCTGGGAGATCACCCCGCCCCGGGGCACCATGTTCGTGTGGGCGCCGATCCCCGAGCAGTACCGGGAGATGGGCTCCCTCGAGTTCGCCACCTTCTTGCTGGCAGAGGCCGATGTCGCGACCTCTCCGGGCATCGGGTTCGGCCCCGGTGGCGACCACCACGTCCGCTTCGCCCTCATCGAGAACGAGCAGCGCATCGGCCAGAGCGTCCGCACCCTGCGCAAGGCGCTCACCCGGCTCCAGTAAGGGGAGGCGGGGGACGGGTGGCACGACGGGCGCCCGGACAACACGGCGCCCGGACAGCACGGCGCCCGGACAGCACGGCGCCCGGACAACACGGCGCCCGGACAACACGGCGCTGACCCGTTCAGCCGGTGGAGCGTGGGGCCGCGGTCAGATAGCCCTGGCGGCAGAAGGAGTCAGATAGCCCTGGCGGCAGAAGGAGATGGCCGCGTTCGCTACCCGGTCGGCCTCTTCGCCCTGTTCGAGGACGAGGACGCGAGCCAGGTGTGAAGTGACGCCGAGGATGGCTGTGGTGAGGACGACCGGGTCTTCTCTGCGCAGCAGGCCGGCGGTGATGCCGGCGCGGACGTGGGGGAGCGCATCGGCCACGGTCTGGCGTTCGCCGGAACGGATCATCGGGGCGAACCGTTCCTCGGTGCGGGCGAATTCCATCAGCGCGAACAGATGACGATGGTCGCTGAGCCAACGGATGGACGAGCGGATGCCCTGTTCGATGCGGCGCCCGGGGTCGTGCTCCCCCGAGATGGCATCGCGTTGCGCCAAGCGCATCGCCCGTTGGGCGTCGATGAGGATCTGACGGAACAGCTCGTCCTTCGAGTCGAAGTACCAGTAGAAGACACCTTTTCCCACCCCGAGCCCCGAGACGATGCCGGTGACCGACGTCGAGTGGTAGCCGTCGGCGGCGAACGCATGGGCCGCGTAGTCCATCAGCTCGACCCGTCTGCGCGCCCCCTTGGGCGTGAGCTTGGGCGTGAGCTTGGGCGAGAGCCGCCGTGCTCCCTCCGGATCGGCGGGGTCGGGGATGGGGATCCCGGGGTCACCGGATGACATGGGGTGCAGTACAGCACAGACGGCGGTACCGTGGCCCGTGGCCTACTGGATACTCAAGGCGGTACTGACTCCGATCTTCTACCTCTTCTGGCGGGTCGACGTGGAGGGGAGGGAGCACGTCCCTGACCACGGACCCGCGGTGGTCGCCGCCAACCACCAGTCGTTCTGCGACTCGTTCTTCCTCCCCCTGGTGCTGCGGAGGCGGCTGACCTACGTGGCGAAGGCCGAATATTTCGACAACTGGCGGACCGCATGGTTCTTCCGGGCTGCCGGTCAGATCCCCATGCACCGGGGCGGGGGGGACGCGTCCCAGCGGGCGCTCGACACCGCAAAACAGGTGCTGCGCGCCGGTGGCCTGCTCGGCATCTACCCCGAAGGCACTCGCTCCCCTGACCAACGGCTCCACAAAGGTCACACCGGGGTGGCGCGCCTGGCGGTCGGCTGCGGGGTGCCCGTGGTGCCGGTGGGGATCGTCGGCACCAGAAAGGTGCAGCCCCCAGGACGCCGGCTGATGCGTCCGTTCCATCCGATCACCGTGCGCTTCGGCCCCCCGCTGGCCCTCCCGGTCCGAGACGCGTCCCTCGCGCCAGGGGAGGCAGCGCCCCCGCCGGCGGAGATCCTCCGCGAGATCACCGATGCCCTGATGGTGGAGATCGCCCGTCTGTCGGGACAGGACTACGTCGACGAGTACGCGGCTCGGGGCCGTTCCGCGGGGACCGGCAACCCTGGAGCCAACGGTTCCCCCGGCAGTGCGGCGGCGAAGGCGTTGCGGGGTGCGCTGCGCCGACCCCATCTGGTAACGGGGCGGAAACAGCGCGTTCATAGTGACGGCCTAGCCTGAGTCATGACCAATTTTCTGATCCGGGTGCGGATTCCGGATCGTCCCGGCGCCCTGGGGGCGGTGGCCAGCCGGATCGGCGCGGTGGGAGCGGATGTGGTGTCGATCGACATCCTCCAGCGCGCCCACGGTGAGGTGGTCGACGAGCTTGGCGTGGTGACCGCTACCGATGACCTGGCTGGGTTGCTCGAGGAGGAGATCCTCGAGGTCGACGGCGTCTCCCTCGAGGAGGTGCGCAGCATCGGTGGTCCGGTGCCGGATCGCCACGCCGAGCTGATCGAGATCGCCACCGCACTGGTGCACCAGACGACGCCCGACGACGTGCTGTCGGAGTTGGTGGTTCGGACCCGGAGCAGCCTGGCCGCGGCGTTCGTCGCACTGGTCGATCCCGACGCCGGGACGGTCGTGGTCGCTGACGGTGATCGACCGCCGGTCGAGCAGATCTCCAGTTCGCTCTCGCGCCCAGACCACAATGACCGCACGCTGACCACCCGGTTGAACGGATCCGGGCTCGTGTTGCTCGTAGTCCGGAAGGCCCCGATCCTGCGCGACCGCGAACGCCAGCGGGTCGGCGCGCTGGCTGCCTTGGCTGATCATCGTTGGCGGGAGCTCCATGACCGGTCGGTGCTCGCCTAGCCGGCGCACCGCCCGGGCGGCGAGGTCAAGGATCGAGGGCCCATGACCGGGAACGTTCCAGGGCGCGCTGCCACTGTTCGGAGGAAGTCTGCACCGTGGCGCTGGGAGCGGCACCGTGAACGCCGGCCTCGAAGCGCGAGTCGAGCGTCCACAGTGCGGCCAGGTCCTCGACTGACCCCCAGACGCCTTCGGCCAGTCCGGCCAGCATCGCCGCCCCCCGCACCGTGGTCTCGATCGACAGGGGTCGCTCGACCGGCACCGCGGTGTGGTCCGCCTGCAGTTCGAGCAGCAGGTCCATGACCGAGGCGCCACCATCCACCCGAAGGACGGACAGAGGGGATTCGAGTGCCGCCGTCATTGCGTCCAGCACGTCACGGACCTGGAACGCCATGGCTTCGACCACCGCCCGCGCCAGCTCGGCACGGCCGGTTCCCCGGGTGATCCCGAGGATGGTCCCCCGGGCGTAGGGATCCCAGTGGGGACTGCCCAGCCCGCTGAACGCGGGGACGATGACCACGCCGTTGCTGCTGTCCACCGAACGGGCCAACGGTTCGAGCTCGGAGGCCTGCTCGATCACACCCAAGCCGTCCCGAAGCCACTGGATGGCGGCACCGGCTGCGAAGACTGAACCCTCGAGGGCGTAGGCGACCGGAGCACCGCCGACCGCGTTCCCCAGGTCCCAGGCCAAGGTCGTGAGCAACCCCTCGATCGGCTCGGGGCAGACCGGTCCGGCGTTCGCCACGATGAAGCTGCCGGTCCCGTAGGTGACCTTCGCCATGCCGGAGGTGAAGCAGCACTGACCGAAGAGGGCGGCATGCTGGTCGCCGGCGATACCGCTGATCGGAACGCCCTGCAGGGGTGAGTCCGACGCGAAGACACCGCGGGCGACGGAACCGAACCGACCGCTCGACGGACGGACCTCCGCCAGTGCGTCTTCCGGCACACCGAAGAGGTCGCACAGCTCCCCGGACCAGCGTCGGACCACAATGTCGAACAGCATGGTGCGGGATGCGTTTGTGACATCGGTGGCGAACACGCCGCCGCTGCTGACGTCCCCGTTGGTGCCGGAGCCCCCGGTGAGGTTCCACAGGATCCACGAGTCGACGGTGCTCAGGCAGAGGTCGGCGTTGGTGTGCACCTCCCCGTCGGTGAGGAGCCACCGCATCTTCGTGGCGGAGAAGTACGGATCGAGGACCAGCCCCGTGCGCTCGCGCACGAGTGGTTGGTAGCCGGCATCCGCCAGGGATGCACAGGTGGATGCGGTGCGTTTGTCTTGCCAGACGATGGCTCGGTGGAGCGGGCGACCGCTCCGTCGGTCCCAAGCGACCACCGTCTCGCGCTGGTTGGTGATGCCGATGGTCGCCACCGTGCGTCCTTCTTCGGCAAGCCGGACGGTCACCTCGGCCAGGGTCGCTTGCACGGCCGACCAGATCTCGTCGGGATCGTGCTCCACCCAGCCCGGGCGGGGGAAGTGCTGGGTCAGTTCGCGATAGGCGACGTGCACCATCGCACCCGCGGTGTCGATGGCCAGCGAACGGACACCGGTGGTGCCGGCGTCGATCGAGACGACGACCGGAGCAGGTTTCCGCGGCACGGTGTGACGATAGCCATACCCGTCCATAGGGATCGCTCGCGCTCGGCATTTTTCCGCAAACCTTCGCGAACGCCCTCCGAACAGGCAATTCGGGGGTGGGATCCGGACCGATTTCGCGAGAATCCATTGACAGAGGTGTAACTACGCTGCTGTAATGAACCCACTATCTCGTACCTCGGGGGAGGAACAACCACAAGATATTGTGTTTTGGTGGTTGACGCCGGTCGGCTTGGCCCTTTTGCTGGGTCTCAGCGGTCACCCGGGTCGAGCAGTCCCGAATCGACAATCGTGCAGCAGCAGTCGTGTGGCAACGGAACAGAGCAGCACCAACATCCCACAACTAGCCGAGCAGCATCCCAGAAAGAGGTAGTTCCCCCATGGCCATCGCACCCCAGAGGCTCGGAATCGGCATCCAACGGCACTTCACGTCCCCGGGCGTCGACCCCTACGACGAGGTGGTCTGGGAACGGCGTGACGCCCGCATCACCAACTACCGCGACGGTGCGGTGGCGTTCGAGCAGCTCGGGGTGGAGGTGCCCGAGCGCTGGAGCTTCAACGCCACCAATATCCTGGCGCAGAAGTACTTCCGCGGCACGCCGGGGACCGCCGAGCGCGAGTGGTCCCTGCGGCAGGTGGCGGACCGGGTGGTCGACACCATCACCGCGTGGGGTGTGAAGGACGGCTACTTCGTCGACGACGAGGAGGCCGAGACGTTCCGGGCCGAGCTGAAGCACCTGGTGGTCCACCAGAAGGCGGCGTTCAACTCGCCGGTGTGGTTCAACATCGGCGTGGCCGGCGTTCCCCAGCAGGGATCGGCCTGCTTCATCCTGTCGGTGGAGGACTCGATGGACTCCATCCTCAACTGGTACACCGAGGAAGGGGTGATCTTCAAAGGGGGCTCGGGGGCAGGTGTCAACCTGTCGCGCATCCGCTCGTCCCACGAGCTACTGAAGGGCGGGGGGACCGCCTCGGGTCCGGTGAGCTTCATGCGGGGAGCCGACTCGTCGGCTGGGACCATCAAGTCTGGCGGCAAAACGCGCCGGGCGGCGAAGATGGTGATCCTCGACGTCGATCACCCGGACATCGAGGACTTCATCTGGTGCAAGGCGATCGAGGAGCGCAAGGCCCGGGTGCTGCGCGACGCCGGGTTCGACATGGACCTCGACGGCAAGGACTCGATCAGCCTGCAGTACCAGAACGCCAACAACTCGGTGCGGGTCACCGACGAGTTCATGCAGGCGGTGGTGGACGGGGCTGATTGGTCGCTCGTCACCCGGGGTGGGAGCGACGTGGTCCGGACCGTGCCCGCACGAGAGCTGTTCCGACAGATCGCCCAGGCCGCCTGGGAGTGTGCCGACCCGGGGATGCAGTTCGATACCACCATCAACCGGTGGCACACCGCTTCCAACACCGGACGGATCAACGGCTCGAACCCGTGTTCGGAGTACATGCACCTCGACAACTCGGCGTGCAACCTGGCCAGTCTCAACCTGATGCACTTCCTCCGGGAGGATTCGTCGTTCGACGTCGACTCCTACCGGGCGGCCGTCGAGGTCGTCTTCACGGCGCAGGAGATCATCGTGGGCAATGCCGATTACCCGACAGAGAAGATCACGGAGAACTCGCGACGGTTCCGCGAGCTGGGAATCGGGTACGCCAATCTCGGCGCGCTGTTGATGGCGCAGGGACTGCCGTACGACTCCGACGAAGGGCGGGCGTGGGCCGCAGCGATCACCGCGCTGATGACCGGCCATGCCTATGCCACGTCGGCTCGCACCGCGGCGCGCATGGGGCCGTTCGCCGGGTACCACGCCAACACCGAACCGATGCTGGGTGTGCTCCGGATGCACCGTGACGCGGTGGCGGCGATCGACGAGGAGCAGGTGCCCACCGAGCTACTCTCGGCGGCACAAGAGTCCTGGGACCAGGCGGTCGAGCTCGGTGAGCGCTACGGCGTGCGAAACTCGCAGGCCAGCGTGCTCGCCCCGACCGGCACCATCGGGCTGTTGATGGACTGCGACACCACCGGGGTCGAGCCCGACCTCGGATTGGTGAAGACGAAGAAGCTGGTCGGCGGTGGAACGATGTCGATCGTCAATCAGACGGTGCCTCGCGCCCTCAAGCGTCTCGGCTACTCCCCCGACGAGGTGGACGAGATCGTCGCCTTCATCGACGAGCACATGACCATTGTCGGAGCGCCGTACCTCCGCGCCGAGCACCTGCCGGTGTTTGCCTGCTCGATGGGGGACAACACCATTCACTACCTCGGGCACGTCCGCATGATGGGAGCAGTCCAGCCGTTCATCTCCGGAGCCATCTCGAAGACGGTCAACCTGCCCGAGGAGGTGACAGTCGAAGACGTCGAGCAGCTCCACATCGACGCCTGGCGCATGGGGGTGAAGGCTGTCGCCGTCTATCGTGACAACTGCAAGGTGGGACAGCCTCTGTCCACGACCAAGAAGGACGGGTCAACCGACGTGGGAGGCGGGGACGCTCCGGCGGGGTCAGCGCCCGAGGCCCACGCCCGTGAGCTGAACGACAAGATCGCCCTGCTCGAGCGGGCGCTCGCCCACGAGCAGTCTCGGGTCGCCGACACGGTGGTGGTGGGCGCAGTCCGCGAACGCCTGCCCCGTCGCCGCAAGTCGTCGACGTTCTCGTTCCGGGTCGCCGACTGCGAAGGATACGTCACGGTCGGTGAGTACGAGGATGGCCGGCCCGGCGAAGTGTTTATGAAAGTGTCGAAGCAGGGCTCGACCCTCGCCGGAATTATGGATGCGTTCTCGATCTCGGTCAGCCTGGGCCTTCAGCACGGCGTCCCGTTGGCGACGTACGTGCGCAAGTACGGCAACATGCGGTTCGAGCCGGCGGGCATCACCGACGACCCCGATCTCCGGATCGCCTCGAGCCTGGTCGATTACATCTTCCGGCGTCTGGCAGTCGACTATCTGCCGGTCGAGGAGCGCGCCGAGATGGGGGTCCTTTCGACCGCGGAGCGGATGCAGCCGACGCTGCCGGGCGTGGAGGAGACGGCCACTGAGTCGTCAGGAGTGGTTGAAGCGGGCCCGGTCGACGGTGATCGGGCGTCCGGACTGGGAGCGCAAGGGCCTGCCGGTGTCGAGGCGGGTCCGGGGACGTCGTCCCCCCCGCTCGCGCTTACGCCGCCCGCTCCTCCCGCACCGCTCCCGGCGACGGGCCAGCCGCTCGCCCGTGCGGAGCAGCGCGACGCTCCCTACTGCTACCAGTGCGGGAACGCCATGCAGCGGGCAGGCTCGTGCTACGTGTGCGGGAGCTGCGGAACGACCAGCGGCTGTTCGTGATCTTGTCGCGAGCAGCGACACCAGCGAAGGCGAGCGCAGCAGGTGGATCGCCGCCCTGACCGGCTCCCGCCGGTCGGCGTGCCTGCATCAGGGGGGTGACGACCCAGCACCGATCTGAGCAGGTCGGTGTCTGAACGGGTCGGTGTCTGAACGGGTGCAGCTGACGCCTCCGACGGGGAGGAAATCCCTTACCAGGAGCAAAGTACCACTCTTCGTGGTGATAGAAGCGGTGCTCGTGGCGAGATTTGAGTCCGGTGCGAGACCGTGTTTCAGTACCTCGTAGCCGCTGCTCGGACCGATGGTTCTTCCAGGGGCAGTGAAAGCAATTTCCGGCTCCCCGGTGGGGCTCGATACGGAGGCACTCGTGTTGCGCAGATCCATTGTCATGATGTTGTCCGCTGTGTTGGCACTCTCGGGTGTTCTGGCCGTCACTCCGCTTTTGGGTGGAGTTGCGTCAGCGACGTCAGCGACGTCAGCGTCGACGCTCGGGACGTGGAAGACGTCGAC
>DAHXOD010000032.1 GCA_027365055.1 bacterium | reverse complement strand
CCTCGTGAAAGACATCCGACGCTCTCTGCAACTCTGACCTGACCGTCATGCCGATGGCTGCCCATCTGCACCGGTTCGCGCAACTCGTTTTTAAGGGCCTTGGGTCACACAATACGAACCCAACACCTTCAGCGGCCGGCCCAGACCTCCGCATCTGACGACAGCGATCGCCACCTGTCGACGCTCAGGTCGTCGGTCAGTGCCTACCGGTCGTAGACCTCGCGACGATGCCCAAGGGTCACGACCACGATCAAGAGCACGTCATCGGCAACGGTATAGATGATGCGGTAGTCGCCCACGCGCACCCGATAGCCGGGTCGCCCTCGGAGGGGTCGGGACGCTGGGGGCCGCGGATCGTCGGCGAGGAGCGCGATGGCTCCTTGCATTCGAAAGCGAACCGCCGGGTCGAGCGTCCGAAGGGCAGTGACCGCAGCGGGACGCAGCTCAATGCGGAAGGTCGTCACTTCCAGCCCAGGTCTGCCTTCACCTCATCCCAGGGGATATTCGGACCTTCCTCCGCCATTGCCGCGTCGAAGGCCTGGGCGTCCTCTGCATCCTCGAGTGCCTCGATCAGCTCCTCGTACCGTTCCGGGCTGACCAGCACCGCGGCGGGTCTTCCGTAGCGCTCCAGGAACACCGCTTCGGTGTGGGCCGTCTCCACCGCCTCGGAGAGTCGTTCTCGAGCTTCACTCACCGCCATCCTTGCCATGAGGTCTATTGTACAAGAGCTATATCAACTTGTACAGATCGTCGTCAGCGGTTCGCGCACTGTCCCGATCAGCATCTCGAACGTGCAGGTCACGGGTGGTGGGCGCTGCGGGACTCGAACCCACGACCTGCTGCTTGTAAGGCAGCTGCTCTAACCAACTGAGCTAAACGCCCGAACAGTCAACGCTACCGCCCAGTGCGGCCAGCAGCTCCCCCAACAGTTCTGGGCTCGACGCTGCGACGGGCGCACGGCGGTCCCCGTGTTCCCTCGTCACCAGTTCTCGATCACTGGCTTCGGCGATCACCGCTCCGGCTTCGGTGCAGACAAGCATGCCCCCGAGGTAGTCCCAGCTGCCCAGGGTCGACCCCCCAAGCACCGCGTAGGCGTCCAGGACACCTTCGGCCACCGCACAGAGATCGAGTGCTGCGGCTCCCAGCCCCCGGTACTGCGCCCAACCCAGGTGCCGGGGCGGATAGCCCGAAAATCCGACGATCGCCTCGTGGATCGCCCGGCACCCGGACGGCCGGATCATCACCCCGTCGCGCCGCGCCCCTCCGCCTCTGGTTGCCTCGTAGCGGATCCCCGACGCCTGGTTGACCACCACCGCAGCGAGCGGACCATCGCCGTCGACCGCGCAGAGGCTGGTGGCGAACCAGGGGATGCCGCGGGCAGCATTGGTCGAACCGTCGACCGGATCAAGGACCACCAGGAGATCGCGCCCGCCTTCGCTGAGCCCCGACTCCTCGGAAAGCACCCCAAACCCGGCATCCAGCAGGACCTCCACCGCCACGTCGTCCGCGGCGAGATCAGATCGATACTGCCCGGTTCGGGTCCCCGCCAGTCCCCAATCCTCGAGTGAGGTGAGCACCTCCGCCACCGCGGAGGCGGCCCGGTGCAGCACTGTCAGTACGTGCGCTTCGTCCACGGGCCGACGTTACCGAACGTGGGCCGGCGTCACCGAGCACGACCGGTGACCGATAGGCTGACGCTCCTGTGGCTGTCATCGACGTTGCCGGATACGTGGCCGACCTCAAGGATCACTCCGTCGATCACGGCTTCCATGTCCACGACGAACGTCACTTCGTGGAGACCTACTCGCTGCGCCAGGTCTGGGAGGTCGAGCTCCACCCCGAGGATGGCTGTGGCGGCCCCTTGGACCTCCACCTGGCCTTGGAGGTCGATCCCCGAACACTGCTTGCGTTCGAGGATGCTGTCTTCGGGTTGCCCGATGACGAGGAACCCCCCGACGAGTTTCACTTCCCACTCAACTTCACCTGGGCGCTTCCGCCGCTCCCGCAAGGACCGGACCTGCTCCGACTGGCCATCGACCTGGCCGGCATCGGGGGCATCGAGCTCCCCCTCGAGGTCTCCGCCATCGACTCGTACGCCTCGGCCACCGACGCAGCCGAGCGACGCCTCACTGTGGTCGCCCGCACGCCGGTGTCGCTCACTCGGATCCTCTCCGGCGAGGAGATGATGTGCGACGTCTTCGACCGTTGCCTGGCGGTGAGCCGGTTTTTGCTCGACTCGTCCGGCAGCTGGTTGGGGTGAACCGGGGCGGGCTCCACCGGGCAACGGCACGCTCCGGCCTGTGCCTGGTCGCGATCCTCGGCGGCGGTTCCGTGTTGGCCGCCTGCGGCAACGGTGGTGTGTCGCTGGCCCGCCAGGCATGCGCTCACGTGGATCGGTCGATCGCGCTCCTCGACCAAAGTGCCCGCACCGCCAATCCGACCCGATCCTCCTCACTGAACCAACAGGCTTACGTTGAACTCCGCCAGGCTCTCCCCCTTGCCGCTCTCGCCGCATCCCAGAACGGCCAGTGGCAGGCCCTGATGACGACGATCTCCGAGAGCAACCGGGTTCCCGAACACGACCTGTTGACCGCGCTCACCGCCCAGTGCGCGGTAGCGAACAGCAGCAATCCCGGGCTCCCCCCGCCACCGTCGTCGGTTCCCCCGCCGGCAACCGGGCCGTCCGGCTCGTAGCCGATCGCCGACGATCGACGACGATTGCGGGCGAGCAGAGATCCTCGCTCACTCCCCGGATCTCGGTCACCCTCCGTTGCGGTTGGTGCCCGCTTTCGATACGCCAGCGCTCACACGGGATTGAGACGGGGGAGGGACCGCGTTCACCAGGGATCCACCCGCTGGCGGCGTCAGCAGGTGGCTCGCCATCTGAAGGCGACCCATCTGCACCACTTCGGGGAGGATGCGGGCGGCGAGCCACTGACCGGCCGCGGCTGTCGGCACGATGTGCACACCGTCGGCGTCGCGGATCTGGACCCCGTCAAGGGACAGCGAGAACTTGCCCCCGGGGCAGAGCAGGGCGTCGAGATTGAACACCTTCACCGTGGTCGGGTGCTGGGCGGCAACCTGGTCGACCATGGCGTTGTACTCGGCCAACCGCACCGGTGAGTCCTCGGGCCACGGCTGCCCGTTGGGCTGCTCCCCTGAGCTGTAGCAGGGAGCATTCAAAAACAGCACCAGTGCCCCCGTCGACGAGGCGGTGGCCACCGCCTGTTCGAGCGACTGCTTCAGCACCGCGTCGTAGGCAGGCTGTCCGATGTGCATCCAGTGGCCGTTGATGAGCCGATCGGTGATCTCCCAACGCCCGACCAGCACGATGGAAACGTTCGGATGGAACTGGCGTAGGTCGCCAGCCCACTGGGCCGGCCACTGCTGTGCCGCCGGCGTGTTCGAATTGCATGCCGGTGTCATCGTCTCTGGCACGCCATGGCCCAGGTATTCGGTACTGCGAACCACCCCGCAACCGACGATGGCGCCGTTGTCGATCTGCACGTCGTAGCCCTGCTGGGGGTCGGTCAGCAGCATGGCCAACCCGAGCCGCGAAGCCACCGAGTCACCGAAGATGGCCAACTTGACCGGAGGCCCTTGGTACTGGGCCCCCACCTGCCTGCCGATCGGTACCGGCGCGGCGTCGGCCACTGAGGGAAGCGTCGCCACCACCGTGACCAGCACCACGGCCAAGAACGCCCCCGACGTGGCCAGCCACGCTCGCCACTCGGTCAACGTCCGCATCCGGCCACGGCGGATCGGCTCCTCCACCAGGTAGAACGAAGCGGTCGCCACCGCCAGGGTCACCGCCATGCGGATCACCAGCAACGGGTAGCCGTACAGGTGGAGCCGCGACGCCGACAGTGCAGCGAAGAGGGGGAAGTGCCAGAGGTAGGTACCGTAGGAGATCTTTCCGACGTAGAGGAACACCGGATTCGACAGGGCTCGGGAAACACTGCCCAGCTGATTGGTCACCGCAGTGAAGATCACCACGGCCACGCCCACCGCCACCAGGAAGTACCCACCTCGGTAGAAGATCGCGGTCGGGACGCTGAGATGCGACCACAGGTAGGCGAACACGGCGATCGCCGACCATCCGAGCACCTGCAACGCGAGCCGCCACCTGCGGGGGGTGATCTCCCAGGCGGTGATCGGTTTGAGCGCCGAGCCCCGGCGGCGGTGCAGGTCACGCCGGTGCGGAGGAGGGCCGACCATCCCGGCGGTCCCCGCCGCGGGATGGGCACGAGCGGTGCGGGCCGCGGGAACCCGATCACCCGCCACGGCCAGCGGAGCCCGCCGGTCGGCCCAGATGGCCATGCCGACCGCCAGCGCCGCACCGACCAGCAGATCCTGAGCACGGGTGTCGGTCCCCTCGTAGACCCGCATCACCGATGACGGGCCGTCGTACAGGAGCGCCATGTCGACTGCCGAGGCCACCGCTCCCACACAGGCAGCGGCCATCACCGGCCAGAGGCGGCGTGCAGGTCGCAGGCGGTTGCCCACCCAGAGCATGGCGAGCACCACCGGGGGCCAGACCAGGTAGAACTGCTCCTCGATGGAGAGCGACCACATGTGCTGCAGGGGAGAGGTGTGGGCGGTCAGGTTGAAGTAGTTGGTGCCGGCGAAGATGAAGTGCCAGTTCGCCACGTAGAAGAGCGTGGACAGCACGTCGAGCCGCAGGTTGACGAACTCGCCCGGAGTGGCCAGGAACTTGGCGTACAGGGCGACCCCGACCAGCATCACCAGGAGGGCCGGGAGCAGCCGCCGAGCCCGTCGGGCCCAGAACTGCCCGAGCCGGATGGTCCGCTTCTTCCGCCACTCCCCGATCAACAGCGACGTGATCAGGAACCCGGACAGCACGAAGAACACGTCGATGGTGAGGAAGCCGCCGCTCAGAATCGGGGCGCCACCGTGGTACATCATCACCCCGAGGACCGCCAGTGCCCGTAGCCCGTCCAACGCGGGGATGAAGCCGAAGACGACGGGCCGGCCCCGCCGGGCGGTCCCTCCGGTGCCGGGCGGGGTCGACCTGGAGGCGGCGTGTGCTGCCCGGGTCATCGGGACGATCGGCTCCCGGCACCCGTCACCGAGCGACCCTGACCCTCAGCGAACAGGTGGGAACCCTGCCACCACGGAGCCGGCATCGTCACCCCGTCATTGTCGCAGAACGACGAGGGCGGGCGGTGACGCGTCGAGCCCGCGTGACCCCACCGTCACCGGCTCACACGGGCGGTGCGTACCCCGCGGGGAGGTTGATGGTCTTCTTTTCGAGAAAGAGCTCGAGCCCGTCCTCCCCGAACTCCCGGCCCACGCCGGACGCCTTGTAACCGCCGAAGGGGGAGGAGAAGTCGATGGGGATGTTCGAGTTCACCATGTAAGTGCCGGTGCGCACCTGACGTGCCACCTTCACCCCCCGATCGTTGTCGGCGGTAAAGACCGCTCCGCAGAGGCCGTAGTCGGAGTCGTTGGCGATCCGCACCGCGTCGGCCTCGTCGTCGTAGGGGATCACGGAAAGGACCGGTCCGAAGATCTCCTCTTGGGCGATCCGCATGCGGTTGTCGACGTCGACGAACACGGTCGGCTCCACGAACCACCCGCGGTCGAGTCCCGCCGGGCGGCCGCCACCGACGACCACTTTTGCGCCCTCGTCCTGCCCGATGCGGATGTATCCCTCCACCCGATCGCGCTGGCGCTCCGCCACCAGCGGGCCGACCTCCGTCTCGGGGTCCAACGCGTCGCCCACCTTGAGAGCGCGGACCTGCTCGACCAGGGCATCGGTCACTTCTGCATAGCGGTCCCTCGGAGCGAGGATCCGGGTCAGGGAGATGCACGCTTCGCCGTTGTTCATGATCGCGTTGGGCAGCATCATCGGCAACGTGGCGGCGAGGTCCACGTCGTCGAGCAGAATGGCCGCCGACTTTCCGCCGAGCTCGAGGCTGCACCGCTTGAGGTTGGCCCCGCACGCTGCACCGATGGTGCGACCGGCGACCGTGGAACCCGTGAACGACACCTTGTCCACCCCGGGATGGTTGACCAGGTACTCGCCGACTTCGCGCCCGGCGGGCACCACGCTCAGCACACCGGCCGGCAGGCCGGCATCCACGAAGATCTCGGCCAGGCGATTGGCATCGAGCGGCGTCTCCGGGGCCGGCTTGAACACCACCGTGCAGCCGGCCAGCAACGCCGGCGACAGCTTGGCCGCGGCCAAGAACAGCGGCACGTTCCAAGGAGTGATCGCAGCCACCACACCGACCGGCTCCTTGGTGACCATGACCGGTCCGAGCAAGCCGTCCTTGACGGTGTCGAACGCGAACGTCGACCCGAGACCGGAGTAGTAGTCGAGGATCATCGTCGGGGCGAGCACCTGGGCCAGGGTGCCCCACGAGACCGGGGATCCCATCTCGTTGGAGATCAGCTCGGAGATGCCCTGCAGGTCGTTGCGAATGGCATCTGCCACCTTGGCCAGCACCGCGGCGCGCTCCACCGGTGCCATCCGGGGCCACGGACCGTGGTCGAAGGCGTCCCGGGCGGCAGCCACCGCCCGGTCGATGTCGGCCTCGCGCCCTTCGGGTACCCGCCCCACCAACTCCTCCGTCGACGGCGACACCACGTCGAACGTGGCGGTGGAGGAAGGCGGCGCCCACTCCCCTCCGATGAACAGCTGGTCATACGCACGCATGGAGCCTCCCTCGGCGAAGAAGAACCTGTTCTCCTTCGGTGCACTGATGGTAGCCACCCCTGGGCCCGCAGCGACAACCGGGGTGCCAGGCCGGCACCACGCGGTGACGCTGGCCCGGAGTCGCCCCCGGCCGGCGCTACCGGTACGCTCGGGCCGCCGGCCTCCCCGGCGACCCTCGACGGAATGACGGCGGTGCTCCGCCACCAAGGAGGTACCGTGCTCTCCCCCCTCGACGACTATCCCATCCATCAGATCTCTGAGCCCATCCGGCACGTCGGTACGTCGGACCGCAACTTCTACGACCGCTACTACTTCAACATCCATGGGGCCGACGGTGTGCACGGGACCGAGGACGAACTGTTCGCGGTGATCGGTGTGGGCCAGTACCCCAACCTGTCGGTGGCGGACGCGTTCGTCTCGGTGCTGTGGGGCGACGACCACCGTGTGGTCCGCTCCTCCCGCACCCTCGGGGCCGACCGGATGGACGCCTCGGTCGGACCGATCCGGGTCGAGGTGCTCGAAGGCCTGCGCCGGGTGCGGGTGGTGGTGGAGCCGAACGAACACGGGATCGAGCTCGACGCGGTCTACGACGGCTTTTCCGAAGCCCTCCTCGAGTCACGCCACTTCGACCGGCAGTTCAGCCGGGTCACGTTCGACTCCACCCGCTTCGCGCAGCTGGGATCGTGGACGGGCACCCTCAAGGTCGGTGGGCGCGAGCAGCAGTTGACCGCCGACCGCTGGTGGGGCTCGCGGGACAGATCGTGGGGAATCCGTCCGGTCGGAGAGGCGGAACCTCCCGGTATCCGGGCGACCGAGTCCGGATCGGGGTTCTTCTGGATCTACGCACCGGCCCGCTTCGCCGACCACGCGCTGGTGACCATTGTGCAGGAGCGACCTGACGGCGAGCGGATTCTCCAAGACGCCCATCGCGCCTTCCCGGCCGGCTCCGGGCGCGCCCCCGAGTGGTTGGGGCGACCCGAGCACCAGCTCCGGTTCGCGCCCGGGACCCGCAAGGTGACCGGGGCCACCCTGTCGTACTTCGGTCCCCACGGGAAGCAGACGGCCGAGGTCGAGGTCGAGACGCTGCTGGCCTTTCCCCTGCTGCTCGGGACCGGCTACGGCCTCGAACCGGACTGGAAGCACGGGATGTACCAGGGAGACCTGGTCGTCCAGGGACAGCAGATCCCTCCAGCCGACACGTCCTACATGAACTGGGGTCTGACCGAGTACGCCGCCCGCTTCACCAGCAACGGCGAGGTCGGCTACGGGATGTTCGAGTGTGCGGTCATGGGACCGCACGAGCAGTACGGGTTCACCGGCTGGGAGTAGCAGCCCCTGGGCCCACCGGATCCAGTCCGTCCCAACCCGCTCGCTCGGCACACCACTCCCACAGCGCCGAACCGGCAGCCACGAAGCTGGGGTGGTCGAGTCGGGTCCACGGCACCTTGTGCTCCCAGCGGGGCCGGCGATCCAGCCAGAACCGACCGGTGCTCGCACCCCCGTGGGTCGACGAAGCCAGCCAGACCAACGTGTCGGCACCTTCGTCCTCGGAGCGGAGGAACGGCTGCATCAGCCGGGCGAACCCGGGAAGCCCGGCCCGGATACCAGGCGTATCGGCCCAGCCGGGATGCATGGCGTGCACCACCACCCCGGTCCGGACCAGCCGGCGGGCCCACTCGTGCAACAGCACCAGCTGGGCACGCTTCACCCGGGCATAGGCGACCGTGCCGTCGTAGTCGGACGGACCCATCTCGAGCGTGCCCAGATCGAACCGTTGGGTGTACATCCCCCCGGACGAGACCTGGAGCACTCGCGCCCGGCCTGCGGCCTCCAACGTCGCCAGCAGCAATCCGGTCAGCAGAAAGGGCGCCAGCAACTGCGCCGTCACCGTCACCTCGGTCCCCGCCGGGCCGGTGCGATACTCGCGGGTCAACGCGCCGGCGTTGTTGACCAGCACGTCGAGCCGATCGTGATCTCGCCCGAAGTCGGCGGCCAGCCTTCGGACCTGTTCGAGATCGCTCAGGTCGGCCAAGAGGAACCCGACGTCCGCCCCGGGCACCTCGGCGGTGATGCGGGAGGAGGCCTGATTGCCCCGTTCTGCGGTGCGCGCCGTGAAGCGCACCCTGGCGCCGGCCCGAGCCACGCCGATCGCGGTGGCCAGGCCGATCCCCGACGTCCCCCCGGTGATCAACACCGTCTGTCCCTCGAGAGACGCCGGCTCGCTCCACTGCGCCGTGCGGCGCCGGACCGACGGACCGATCTTCGAGAAACTCCCCACTACCGTGGCTTCGAGCAGCTCGTCGACCAACCGGGCGCCCGCGTGCTCGGTCACGATGCCCGTTCATCCTTCGGCACGCGATCCTCAACCGGTACTTGATCGCCGCCGAGGAGGGGGCCTTGCTCGGCCCGGGCCGACAAGGCGGCATCGAGCCCGGCCAGCCCTCGGTCGGCGATCCGGCGGAACGGGAGCGCGAGGAACAGGTTGCCCACCGAGGCCGGCCCCGTGAACCGGAAGTCGGCGTCGTAGGTGAGGATCGAACCTCCCTGCTCGCGGGCCACGATCGTCACCGTATCCTCAGAGCGCATCGCTCCGCAGGTCCCGAGCAGCACGACCCGCTCGGGCCGTCGGTACTCGACGATCCGGTACTCGAACGGCGTGGTGCGCAACCCGGTTCGCACGTCGAGACGGAACGCGCTGCCCAACCGCACGGGCCCCTGGTCGAGCCGCTCGGCCCCGACCACGCCCGGGTCCCACGCCGCCGCGTTCGAGAACTCGGCGAGGTAGTCGAAGACCGCCTCGCGCTCGAGTCCCGTCGCGACCGTTCCCCGGTAACGAGCCATCGTCATTCGCCTCCTTGTCGAGATTCCCTGCGGCCCGGATGCCCTGCGGCCGACCTGCGGCTGCCCTGTGGCTGCCCTGCGGCTGCCCTGCGGACGACCTGTGGCTGCCCTGCGGACGACCAACTGGACGACCAACCGGACGACCAACCGGACGACCAACCGGACGACCAGCCGGACGATCAGCCGGACGACCCGACTATATTTAGTAGTAAATATAGTCGCCGTGGGCCGCCGTGCGTTCGGGCCTCCGGACGATCCCGGACATCCACACCGGCCATCGGCCACGAACAGGAACGGAACGTCGGCTTCGCGGTGAAGCCGCCACCGTCGCAACGGTGACGGTCGAGTGGCTCCGGTGCAGGCCGTATCCGCCGGACCGAGTGAGGAGTCGACCACAGCCATGCGCATCGCGATCGTGGGAACCGGCGTGGCCGGGCTCACCTGCACCCACCTGCTCGGACGGCGCCACGAGGTGACCGTCTTCGAGGCGGATCCGCGCCCGGGTGGCCACGCCCACACCGTCCGGGTCGACCTGGCCGACGAGACCCACGACGTCGACACCGGATTCCTGGTCTACAACGAACGGAACTACCCCGGGCTGGTCAAGCTCTTCGCGGAGCTGGGGACGGCCACCAAGCCGAGCGACATGAGCTTCAGCGTGTCCGACGACGCCACCGGCGTCGAGTGGAAGGGGACGTCACTCTCGACGCTGTTCGCTCAACGTCGCAATGTCGCCCGGCCGGCGTTCCTGCGGATGCTGGCCGATGTGGTGCGATTCAACCGCAAGGCCAGGGAGCTGCTGCAGCACCCCGACCCCGACCTGACGCTGTCTTTGGCCGAGCTCCTCCGTCAAGGCCGTTGGTCCCCCCAGTTCGTCGAGTGGTACTTGATTCCCATGGGTTCTTCCATCTGGTCGGCCGACCCCACCACCTTCATGGACATGCCGGCGGTGACCTTTGCCCGCTTCTTCGAAAACCACGGCCTGCTCTCCTACGGGGACCAGCCGTCGTGGCGGACGGTGGACGGCGGATCGCGCCGGTACGTCGAGGCCATCCTCGCTCCTCTCGGCGACCGGGTGCGGCTCTCGTCGCCGGTCGGAAAGATCACCCGCCGCGACAACGGCGTCGAGCTGCTCTCCGCGGTGGGCCTCGAGCGGTTCGACCACGTGGTGGTAGCCACCCACAGCGACCAGGCACTGTCCCTGCTGTCGGATCCCTCCCGACTCGAGCGGGACCTGCTCGGCGCCATCCGCTATCAATCCAACCGTGCGACCCTCCACACCGACGAGCGGCTGCTCCCCCGGAACCGCCGGGCCTGGGCCAGCTGGAACTACCATCGCCTGATCGAACAGCCGGAGCTCGCCACCCTCACCTACCGGTTGCGCAGTCTCCAAGGCATCCAGAGCCGCGATGAGCTTCTGGTCACGCTCAACCGCGACGACGCGATCCGCGACGAGCAGGTGATCGCCCGGTTCGACTACGCCCACCCGGTGTTCGACGCTGGGGCCATCGCCGCACAACGGCGCCAGCACGAGCTGAACGGTGAGCGTCGGACCTGGTACTGCGGCGCCTACTGGGGCTACGGCTTCCACGAAGACGGCGTGCAGAGCGCGGTGCGGGTGTGCTCCCGGCTGGCCGGAGAGACGTTGTGACACTCGAGCTCCCGGTCGCACCACCGGAGCATGCGCCGCCGGTACGCCAGGCCGGGTCCCTCCGGTCCGCGCTGTACGAGGGAGTGGTGACCCATCATCGCTTCGAGCCAGTCGAGCACCGGTTCCGCTACCGGATTGTGATGACCTACGTCGATCTCTCCGAGGTCGACGCCCTGTGTCGGCGCCACCCACTCTGGTCGGTCGAACGGGCCAACGCGGTCTCGTTCCGGCGCCGGGACTTTTGGGGGGACCCCGACATCCCCCTCGACACCGCCATGCGCGATCTGGTCGAGGACCGGACGGGGCAGCGCCCAGCGGGCGCGATCGGCCTGCTCACCCATCTGCGCACCTGGGGATGGCTGTTCAACCCGATCAGCGTCTACTACTGCTTCGCTCCCGAGGGCGACACCGTCGAATCAGTGGTGATCGAGGTCACCAACACCCCCTGGCACGAACGGGTCGCCTACGTGCTCCCCGGAGCGGGCACCCACGTCGTGGACAAGGCCATGCACGTCTCGCCCTTCCTCCCCATGGAGCTCAAGCATCGGTTCGTGGTGGGTCAGCCCGGGACCACGCTGGTGCTGGGCGCCGACGACCAATGTGGCGATCGGACCGTGTTCGCCGCCACCCTGCGGTTGACGAGGGTGACCGCCAGTCGACGCGAGCTGGGTCGCGTGCTGTGGAGGTTCCCCCTGATGACCGTGCGGGTGTCCCTCGGAATCTATCGTCAGGCAATGCACCTGCGACTGAAGGGCGTCCCCTTCCACCCGCATCCGGATCGGGGAGGGGACAGGAACAGCACCGGAAGTGGGAACGGGAGGTCTCGATGACGAGGTGGCTCGACGAGCCGTCGACCCGACTCCTGATGGCACTGACCCGCCGCCTCCGCGGCGGCACCCTCGTGCTCATCGACGACCGGGGGACCCACCGCTGTGGAACCGGCCAGCCCGAGATCACCGTGCAGGTCCATGACCCGGCGGTGTACCCCGCAGTGCTGCGACGCGGCTCGATCGGATTCGCCGAGACCTACGCCAGCGGCGGTTGGGACTGCGACGATCTGGTCGGCCTGGTCGGCCTGCTCACGGACGCCCTGGAGCCGGTGACGGCCCTCCAGGACCGGATCGGTCTCGCCTCGGCGCGGACCGCCGACTGGTGGCGTCGCCTCCGCCCGCCCGCACCGTCGGCCGACCGACGCAACATCAGTGCTCACTATGACCTGTCGAACGAGTTCTTCGCACTGATGCTCGACGAGACCATGCTCTATTCCGCCGCCGTGTTCGAGGATTCGGGCATGAGCCTGGCCGACGCCCAGCGAGCCAAGCTCGATCGGCTCTGCACCAAACTCGACCTCGGCCCCCACGACCACCTGGTCGAGATCGGTACCGGTTGGGGTGGGCTGGCCATCCACGCCGCCCGCCACTACGGGTGCCGGGTGACCACCACCACCATCTCGAGTGCACAGTTCGAGCTGGCCTCGAAGCGAGTGGCCGAGGCAGGGCTGGCCGACCGGGTCACTGTCCTCTCTGATGACTACCGGAACCTCACCGGCACCTACGACAAACTGGTCTCGGTCGAGATGATCGAGGCGGTTGACTGGCGGCTCCACGACCGCTTCTTCGCCACCTGCGCCCGGCTGCTGCGACCCGGGGGATTGATGGCGCTCCAGGCGATCACCATCGACGACCGGAGCTACGAACGGGCCAAGAACACCTCGGACTTCGTCACGGAGTTGATCTTCCCCGGCGGATGCATCCCGTCGGTGGAGGCACTGACGCGATCGCTCCGGCGGGCCACCCCGATGGTGGTGGTCGACCTCGAGGACATCGGCAGGCACTACGCGGAGACCTTGCGACGGTGGAGGCAGAACGTGACGGCACACCGTGCGGCCATCGCGTCACTCGGGCTCGATGTCCCGTTCGTGCGGCTGTGGGACCTCTACCTGGCCTACTGCGAAGGCGCGTTCCTTTCCCGTCACATCAGCGACGTCCAGCTGGTGATGGCGATGCCCGGGTGGCAGGCTCCGCTCACGACGCGGCGGACCTGACCTCCATCAGGCGCTCGACCGCGGAGACCGCATCGGCCCCGCTCGTCCCGGTGTAGCAGTGCGCCCCCAGCTGCTCCGCTGCAGAGGCGTCGGCCACTGCCGCACCCCCTACCAGCACCGGGATCGCCGGGAGCGTCGACTGCCCAGGGCCTGCCTCGGAACCCGCAGCGAGCCGGTCGGAGACTTCCGCCACGGCGGCGGCCGCCGCTCGGGCCGATGCCAAGCTCCCCGGCACGGTGACACCGATGAGCACCGCCACCAGCTGCCCGGCGACGGCGGCCTGTTCTGCCGCTTCGGCAAACGAAGAGGGCGGCGTGTCCGGACCGAGATCGACCACCTCGAACCCGACCTGACGTAACAGGTCGGCCACCACGGCCACCGGGATGGCGTGACGCTCGCCCGACGGCGCACCGAGGACGATGGTCCCCCGCTTCCGCCCCGGTCGGGCGAAACGCGGGCCGAGGCGGCCGATCAGGCGCAGAGCCACCCCGGAGGCGCGGTGCTCGTCGGCGACCGTCAGGTTGCCGGACGCCCAGCGGTCGCCGAGCGACCGCAATGCCGGGACCAGGAGATCCAGATAGATCTCGTCGGGACCCGCTCCCCCAGCTTGGGTGGCCTCGATCAATGCCCAGGCACCGGCCTCGTCACCGGCGACCAACCGCTCTTCGAGTCGCGCCCCCGCCTGGGACCGTGCCGTCCGTCCCCGTCCGGGAACCTGACGGGGGACGCCGGGTCCTTGCCCGACACGGGATCCGACCACACCCGGGGTCAGTCGGCTCATGTCGTCGGTGGACACCCGCCACTCGCCCGACACCTTGGTGGCGGCCAGACGCCCGGTGCGGACGTAGCGGTAGGCGGTCATGTAGTGCACGCCGAGTGCTTCGGCAGCCTCGGTGAGCGTCACGGTGCCCCTGTCGGTTCGGCTTTCCGGGCGCTGCTCGTTCATTTAGCACTAAGAATAGTGCCACCGGGCGGTCCGCTCACCGCGGGCACACCGGGAGACGCTGACCGGCGGGGGCTGACTCGGCCCCTCACACCGCCGGCCGTCAGGTGTGCACCAACCGCCAAAAGGGATTCGGCTAGGACACCGTGCGGATGGCGTCGGCCTCCCAGTAGGCCCGCAGTGCGGCCAGGTGGCCGTCGGCCGAACGACGGTAGGTGTAGACGCCATCCACCTCGACGACAGTGCCACCACCGAACGCAATCCGGATGATGCCGACGTTGGCGACCTCGTCGCCGCAGAGGAACGACTGGTGGATGGTGAATCGGATCGACTCGTTGGTGGCGATCACGTTGTCGTAGAACGCGGCGATCGCCTCGAGGCCTCGATGGCCCTTGCCTTCGGGATCGAGCAGGGAAGGACCGATCGGGTCCTCGACCACCGAGTCCTCAGTGAACAACGCCAGCCACGCTGCCCGGTCGTGGGCCTCGACCGCCTCCATCGATTCCCGGCCCAGATCCCTTGCCGTCCTCGTCATGCGTTCACCTTTCCCATCACACTGTCTGCGAAGCGACGGAGATTGTCGAGCTTTGTTCCAAGTGCCTCGGCATCGGGTCCCACGTCGTAAGGCCAGCGGAACCCGACGATCACGTCGGTGACCCCTTGGGCTTCGAGCCTTCGCACCCCGTCGACCGAGTAGGCGTCTGCGGAGATCACGTGGACCTCGAAGGGCTTGTCAGCGGTGCCCACTTCACTGCGGATCTGATCCAGGTTGGCCAGAAGCCCTGGCAGATCCTCCGGGTCCCCTCCACCGTGGAGCCAGCCGTCGGCCCGAGCGGCCCGGCGCAGGGCGGCAGGCGCATGTCCCCCGACCAGGATCGGAATGCGTTCGCTGGGGACCGGCGCGATCTTGACCGGGGGGAGGTCGAAGACCTCACCGTGGAACTCGAAATAGCCACCCGCCGACAGCCCTTCCACGATGGCCAGCGCCTCATCCATCCGACGACCCCGACCGGCCCACGGGATGCCACAGAGGGCGTAGTCGTCGGGCCACGGACTGGTGCCCACTCCGAGGGACAGGCGGTTGCCGGTCAGCACCGCCACCGAGGTCACTTGCTTGGCCACCAGCAGCGGATGGCGCGTCGGCAGCTTCAGGACGAAGGTGACGAACCGGATCGAACGGGTCACCGCCCCCATCGCCGGGATGAGCGCGAACGGCTCGAGGAACGGCTTGTCCTCCAAGAACTCCCGGGAGTGGTCGGGCGAGAACGGATAGGTCGAGTCCGACTCCCGCGGGTAGCAGATGCTGTCCGGGACCACCATGGAGTGATAGCCCGCCTCCTCGGCGGCCTGCGCCAGCGGAAGGTAGTAGCTGGGATCGACCATCGACTCCGCATAGGAGAACCGCATCAGAGGTCCCCCCGTCCCCTGCGGGCTCCGGAGACCGGCTCCGGTGGCAAGGCCGGGATGCCGGGCCCAACCCTGACCCTCGGACGATCGAAGTCCGGCCCGGCGACCGGGGTCGCCTGTGCGCGTTCGAAGTCGACCACGATCTCCAGCACGGTTCAGACCGTGGTCGACGAGGACCCGGCCGCACGCAAGCGCTCGGCCACCCACGCCACACCGTCGGGATGGGTCATCTGCTGTTGCCAGCCGGCCAGTATCTCCTCGAGCGCCTCGTGGGTCGGTACGGAACCGATCACCTTGACCACCAACCGGTCGACGGGCACGGACTCGACCTCGATGTCGCCGAACGGCGTCCACGAGCCGGCTTCGGGTGCCAGCTCGAGCATGGCATACAGCTCTCCGGTGTCCTCGACCCAGCTCAGCTCGTAGCGGTTCCCCTTGGCGTCGAACCACTCGGTGCCGAGCTCGATCTCCGGCGACTGCCGCCGTCGCTCGTCCGCGCTGTAGAACTCTTCGATGTCCATGTGACTCCCGTTCCCTCGGCCTGTCGCCATCTCGGAACCCGGTCCCCGAGGGCAACCCTCGGCCGACGTTAGCCTGCCGGCACCAGGACGAGCTCCTCTTCGACCCATCCGTTTCCGCACTCGCACTCACACCGGATGCAGGTGGAGCACCACCGGTGGGTCGGGTGGGGCAGGCAGGGATCGAACCTGCGACCGAGGGATTATGAGTCCCCTGCTCTGACCACTGAGCTACTGCCCCGTAGGGTCTGACCTGGACTTTTACGAGTTCTCTGCGATGTCTGCTCTAGCGCTTGCCCTAGTTTGTGTGAAAGTCGTCGTCGCCGACCGGGGGAAACAGCGCCAAACGCTGGGGTGAATCCCTTTCCCTTCCGGATGCGGAGCGTACATCTCGGACGCAACCGGACGGTGGCTTCGCGATGTGTCGGGCCATTTGATGAGGGGATCTGTGAGCCCCGACCGTCATCGTGGCAGACATGAACTCCTTCACGATCGACCAGTTCCATGCCGCACCACCGACCGTCAGGGATGCCTCCGGGCCGATAGTCGGATTCGAGAGCCCACCGGCACACGAGCCCCCGATCGCCGTCCTCGCCGCTGACGACGATCCGCTGCGTCTCCCCTCCCGCGCCCAGCGGACGCGGCGGGGCCCACGCGAGGACGACGGAATCGGAGCGCTGCGTCCGGGTCCGCACTTGAGACCTCGGGAGCCCAGCGAGCCGTTGGATCCGTACTCGACGATGGGACCGGCCACGTCAACCCCGACCGACAGGGGTGCCGAATGAACGCCTCACCTCCGGCCGTCGCCGGACCGTCCAGTCAGGTCAGCTCAGGTCAGGTCAGGGTGCGGCTCCGCCACGCTGCCCCCAAGGAGCTGGTGCTGGCGGGTACCCCAGCCGGCGAGGCCCTGTGTGCGCTGCGCTACCCCGGGCCCGAGCAGGTGACCCCCGCGGTCATCGCCCAGGTGCGGGGAGCGCTGCCCGTCGCGGAGTTCAAGGCACTGCGTGGGGAGACCAACGCGATGCCGGGCTTGCTGAGCGACGAGTGCTACCGCTACGAGCACCCTTCGTCCAGATCCTCGGAGCGCCAGGCGGTCAGAGAGCCGGCGGATGCCTGAACAGTTCTTGCTCGCCGAACCCGACGAGCGCCGCGCCCTGTACGCCGTGGCTGGCCCCGGCACCGGTCTACCGCCCAAGATTCCCGAGAAGGACGTCTGGCTCTGCTGGACCCTCGA
>DAHXOD010000031.1 GCA_027365055.1 bacterium | reverse complement strand
CCGGCGACTCCGGCGCCCTGGCGACCGGGGCTCCGAGGGGAGGGCTCGAACCTCCAACATCTGGCTCCAAAGGCCAGCGTTCTGCCGATTGAACTACCTCGGAACGACGGGTCGCTCGCCGCGCCCCGCGCCGACAGGCTAGGCCACCGGCGGCCGGCGCTCGATCCGGTCACCACCACCCTGCCGCGATGGGCGATCCATCCCCCAGTAGGCTCCCGGCCTGATGGCAACCGCACTCCGGGTCCTGGTGGTCGACGACGATGCCGCGGTGAGCGGCGCCCTCAACCGGGCGTTGCGCCTCGAGGGATACGACGTGACCGTCGCCGGGGACGGCCCCCGCGCCCTCGAGGCGATGGCGGTGCGGCCCCCGGACGCCCTGGTGCTCGACATCGGACTTCCGGGCATCGACGGACTGGAGGTGTGCCGCCGCCTACGGGCCGCGGGCGACGACACACCGGTGCTGATGCTCACCGCCCGGGACGCGATCGAGGACCGGGTGCAGGGCCTCGATGCCGGGGCCGACGACTACCTGGTCAAGCCCTTCGCCCTGGCGGAGCTGCTGGCCCGGCTGCGGGCCCTGCTCCGTCGCCGCCACGACGACCCGGCGGAGACGCTGTCCTTCGCCGACCTCCACCTCGACCCGGCCACCCGCGAAGCCAGCCGCGGCGAGCGCACGTTCACGCTGACCCGGATCGAGTACGACCTGCTCGAACTGTTGCTGCGCCATCCTCGCCAGGTCCTGACCCGCGAGGTGATCCTCGACCGGGTGTGGGGCTACACGTTCGACTCGGGCACCAACTCGCTGGCGGTCTACATCGGCTACCTCCGGCGCAAGACCGAGGAGGACGGAGAGCCCCGCTTGATTCACACCGCTCGCGGCGTGGGGTACGTCTTGCGCGAGCCATGACACCGGCCCACCGGGACAGGCACGCTCACCGATGACCTTCCGCTACCGGCTGGTGGTGGCCACCACCGTGGCCGTGGTGGTCGTGGTCGTGCTCGGTTCTGCTGCCGCCTACGTGGTGGCCTACAACTCGCTGATCGGCTCCACCGACACCGGCCTGGAGCAGACCGCCCAGTCCATCGTGGCCCTGGCCGGGTCCAGCCCGATCCCCAACTACTGCTACGTCACCGTCGACCAGTGCGTCCAGGTGGTGACCAGCGCCGGGACGGTGAACCCGGCCGACCCGAGCGTGCTCCCAATCACCCCCCCGGTCCAACAGGTCGCGTCGTCCCAGGGCAACAGCCCCCCGGTGTTCAGCTCGAGTGCGGTCACCATCAACGGCACCACCGTCGACGTGCGGGAGGTGGCGCTGGCGTTGAGGCCCGGCTTCGCCTACCGCTCCAACACGCAGCCCGTGGTGCTCTACCAGGGAGGAGCGCTCCAGCTCACCATCCCCTTGAGCGGGGTCGACGACGAGCTGCACCACCTGGCGCTGGCCCTGGGGATCATCGGCCTGCTCGGGGTCGCACTGGCCGTGCTGCTCGGGCTCGGGCTGGGCCGGGCGGTGCTCAGCCCGCTCAACAACCTCACCACCACCGTCGAGGAGCTGGCCGAGACCACCGACGTCTCCCGGAGGCTCGACGCCGGGGGTCGCGACGAGCTGGGACGCCTGCGCCGGGCATTCAACCGGCTCCTCGAGGCCCTGGACCGCTCTCGTGACGCCCAGCGCCAGCTGGTGCTGGACGCCTCCCACGAGCTCCGCACCCCGCTCACCAGCCTGCGCACCAACATGGAGGTGACCAGGCGGATCGACGAGCTGACCGCCGAAGACCGCGAAGTACTGGTGGGTGACGTGCTCACCCAACTCGACGAGCTGACCACGGTGGTCGCCGACCTGGCCGAATTGGCTCGGGGAGAGGAACCCGACCAGACCGCCGGCCCGGTGCGTCTCGATTCGGCGGTCGAAGAGGTGGCGGCAGTGGCCACCACGCACGGACGGAGCCGGGGCATCGTCATCGAGACTTCGATCGCGCCGTGCTGGGTGCTCGGGGTGCGCCCCCGCATCGAGCGGGCGATTGGCAACTTGGTCGACAACGCGCTCAAGTGGAGCCCCGACGGAGGGGTGGTGGAGGTCTACTGCCGGGCCGGGACCGTGGTGGTGCGTGACCACGGCCCGGGGATCGACCCCGCGGACATCGATCATCTCTTCGACCGCTTCTACCGGGCGCCGGCCGCCCGCGGCCTGCCTGGCTCCGGGCTCGGCCTCTCGATCGTGGCCCAGGTGGCACGGGAGGAGGGTGGCACGGTGGTGGCGGAGAACGCACCGGGCGGTGGAGCGGTGTTCCGGCTGCTGCTCCCCGAGATCGAACACCCGACGCTCCACGACGACGAAGAGTGAAGGGCCCGGCCACCGGGTCGATCGCCGCACTGGACCCGATCCCGAGGAAGGGCCGACAGGGTCACATGGCGCCGCAGCCCGCTGGCGGCTAACCTGTCCGCCGACATGGGATCCCTGATCAAAAAGCGCCGCAAGCGCATGCGTAAGAAGAAGCACAAAAAGATGCTGAAGGCCACCCGCTGGCAACGGCGGGCGGGCAAGTAGGCGATCCCGACCGTTCCCCGGCCGCCAACGCCGACCGGATCGTCAGGCGACGACCGCCGGAAGAGGGCCGAACCCGGGGACCGTCCGTACCTCGACCAGACGAGCCTGCTCGTGCCCGACGGTGAGGCTGGTCCGGTCACCGAGCCCCACCCCCTCGAGGCTGCCTTCGACGAACCAGGTGGAACCGCTCCCGGCCAGCCGAGGTCTCAGACCGGTGGCGTCGGAGAACGCGTCCCGCCAGTGGAGCAACCTCGGTTCGATGCTGGTCGCCGCCGCCTCGAGGTCGTTGGTTCCGGCGGCACCGGGGTCGGGGGGCTCGTGCCCGTGCCCGTGCAAATGATCCCACGCCCGGTAGACAGCGGCCGTGTCCATCCCGAACGGTGCCAGCAGCAGGGTGTAGGTGTGGTCGACCGGGGGGAGGATGCGCACCATGTCACCGATGCCGCCGATCGATGCGTGGCCGCCAACCAGGCAGAATGGCACGTCGGCACCCAAAGATGCGGCCTTCTCCCGGTCGTCGCACCCCGCCCATCGGAGCACGGCCGCAGCGTCGGCGGAGCCGCCGCCGAGACCGGCCCCGGCGGGGATCCGCTTGACCAGCCGCACACCGGACCGACGGTCCACCGCCTGCAATGCCCGCACCACCAGATTGTCAGGCCCGGTCGGCACCTCGGCCAGCCACCGGGGCCCCGGCCCGCCGCTGGAGTGGAGCCCTGACCGCGGTTCCCCCTCGCTCCTCGAGGCCCAGTCGGCCGGTTCGCCGGCCAGCACCTCGATCCCCCTGATGCTTTCGTCGAACACCAGGGTGTCGACCAGGTCGACCGTCACCATCTCTGCTTCGAGCTGGTGGTAGCCGTCGGGACGCACGCCGGTCACCCGCAGGGTCAACGTCAACTTGGCCGGCGCCTGGACCGTGGTCCCCATGGCGTTCAGGGTACCGGGCGAACAGTATCGGCCAGCCTCGCCCACGCGTCGAGGGCCAGCTCCTCCGGCCGGGCGGTGGGGGCGATGCCCGCAGCCTCGAACGCCCCGGCGGGCACCAGGCCGTCGAGGGAGCGGCGGAGCATTTTGCGGCGGTGGGCGAAGCCGGCACGGACCAGCCCGAACAGCTCTGCGTAGGGCACGTCGGCCAGTCCAGCGCCAGGTACCGGATGCCGATCGAACCGGACCAGCACCGACTCGACCTTCGGTCGTGGCACGAACACCGACGCGGGCACCCGACCCACGATCTTGGCGTGCGCCCAATAGGCCACCTTCACCGAGACGGCACCGTAGGCGGGATCGCCCGGAGCGGCGGCCAGGCGCTCCCCTACCTCCCGCTGAACCATCACCAGGGCGGAGACGATCCGTGGAGCCTCTTCGAGCACCCGGACCACGAGCGGCACGGCCACGTTGTAGGGCAGGTTGGCCACCAGCGACCACGAGCCATCCGACGGGGCTGGATCGGCGAGCAGCGCATCCCAGTCGACGGTCAGCGCGTCGGCCTCCACCACCCGAACCCCAGCGGGCTCCACCAGGGAACGCAGTACGGGCACGACCCGACGGTCGATCTCCACCGCCACCACCGTCGCCCCGGTCTCCGCCAGGGCCAGGGTCAGGGAACCAAGGCCGGCACCGATCTCCACCACCCGACCCGACGGCTCGATCCCGGCCAGGCGCACGATCCGGCGGACCGTATTGGCGTCACCGACGAAGTTCTGCCCGAGCGCCCGGCTCGGGCTGAGCCCATGGGCATCCAGTAAGCCATGCAGGTCCGCCCGACTGTGGGTCACCCGGTCAGTGTGGCGTGCATCCGGAGCACGTGTCGCTCACCAGCTGAGCTCGGCATCGGGGATGACACCCTGGGACAGCGGAGCGATCTGGGCGAATGTGGCGGTGGACAGGTCGATCTGACGGGCGGTGTCCGCCTCGCGGTCGTCGACGATGCAGCGCACCGAAGCCCCGTTCGCCGGATTGGTCACCGTCACCACCGTGCCGAAGACCAGGGTCGGACTGGCGCAGGTGCCGGGCGCGGCACCGTAGTAGGTCACCACGCCCAGCCGGCTGTACGCCCCACCCGGGGACGGCGACGGGACTGCCACCGGGGCAACCGGCGCCGGTACCGTGGTCGCCACCGGTGCGGCGACGAACCGGGGTTGGACAGCGGTCGTCGGTGTGGTGGACGAAGCCGGCTGCGCACGGGTGGGCGGCGCCGTGGCGACGGTGGTGGTCGGCACCGGAGCCGGATGGGGAGTGGCCGGGACCGCAGACTGGGTCACTGACGCTCCGACCGGCTGGTGCCCGTCCGACTGGCCGGTCGGCCCACTGCTCCGGGCCACGGCCAGTTCCCAGGGCGGCGGGGTGCCCTTCCATCGGCTTGGCGCACTCGACGATCCGGTCCCCTGGTGCGGGGACGCCGATGCCGACGTTGTGCCGTCTTGGATCATCACGAGCGGTACGACGAGTAGCGCTCCGCAGAGGAGCAACGCGGCACCGGGCCGGCCACCCCTTCGGTTCGAGGTCCTCAGAACTCCACCTTCCACTGGGGACAATGTCGCAAGGCAGAAACGGTCATCAATCAACGGTCATCAATCAGATGCCGTCTTGACTCACCTACCGTGCAGGCTCTTATCCATCGTCTCCTCCAAGCCGATAGATAGGAAAACGACCACCTTCGGTAGCGGTCGTCACAACAGGCTAGGCACGAACTCGGTCGCCAGGCAAACTCGGCGACAGGAATTGGTTACTAACAGTAGCTTTTTGTGCTCGAATTCACAAGGCGAACAGGCGCCGGGCGTTCTCGGTTGCGTGGGCCGCTACTTCCGTGCTATCCATCCGGCGCGCCTCGGCGATTGCCGCCCCGACCAGTGCCACCCGCGCCGGTTCGTTGGACGATCCCCGGTGCGGGACCGGTGTCAGAAAGGGCGAGTCGGTCTCGACCAGGAGCAGGTCGAGAGGGCACAGGGCCGCCGCCTCACGCACCTCACCGGCGTTCTTGAAGGTGACGACCCCACTGAAGGAGAGCATCGCCCCGAGATCGAGGCAGCGCCGCGCCTCGGCCGGGCCACCGGTGAAACAGTGGATGACGGTACGGTCCGGCACCCCGCACGACCGCAGCAGGTCCACCGTGTCGTCCCAGGCGTCCCGGGTGTGGACGACCAGTGCCAACCGGTGCGCCTTGGCCAGCTCGATCTGGGCGGCGAACACGTCGCGCTGGACGCTCCGGGGTGAATGGTCGTAGTGATAATCGAGTCCACACTCCCCTATGCCGACGACGACATCGGACTCGGTTGGACCCAATACGGACGGCGAACACTCCGTGGCGAGCAGTGCATCGAGGGACGCTACGCCGTGCACGGCATCGTGGGGATGCAGACCGATCGTGGCCCACATGCGGACCCCCTCCGCGGTGGCCGACGCATCCGGGCGGCGCATCGAACGAGCGAGCGCCACCGCCTGGGCAGAGGTGCCGGCGTCCGTGCCCACACAGACCATGCGGGTCACTCCGGCCTCGGATGCCCGGGCAAGCACTCCCTCGAGGGCGCGCTCGGAGTCCTCCGCCCCGGTCGCGCTGTCCGTCCCGGTCGCGCTGTCCGTCCCGATCGTGCTGTCCGCCAGGTAACGATCCTGAAGATGGCAGTGCGAGTCGAACCACTCCACCACCGGCCCCGCTGCGCCGTGCTCAGCCGGACCGGCACCGGCGGATGCCGGCCGATCGCTCCGTACCGGTCGATCGCTCTGTACCGGTCGATCGCTCTGTACCGGTCGATCGCTCAACCCACCGCTCACTTCCGCCGGGGGAACAATGGCGGCTCCTTGAGGACGGGGCGACTACCCGGGTAAGCGCCCCAGGCCAGTGCGGCGGGAAGCCGGGCATCAGCCGGTGAGGTGTCCATCCCGATCCGCCGCCAGATCTCCTCGGCGGTGGCCGGGATCGCAGGCAGGGCGAGCAAGGACACGATCCGGAGCACTTCGAGCGCACTGCCGAGAACGGCCTGCACCGCCGGCCCGGGCTCGGCCTTCCAGGGCTCCACCGCCTCGAGTTCGGCGTTGGTCTCCCTCAACAACCGCCACGTCGCCTCCAGCGCCAGGTTCGGCTGACCTGCCTCCCACCCGGCCACCGCTTCGGACACCACGGCGGCCGCCACGGCTGACAACCTGCTGTTCGGATCCGGGGACGGCCCGATGCCACCGCATTTCGATCCCACCACCGTGGCCACCCGGGACACCAAGTTGCCCAGGGTGTTGGCCAAGTCGGCGTTGTAGCGCGCCGTCATACCCTCGGCGGAGAACTCACCGTCGGAACCGAGCGGGGTGTCACGCAGCAGGTGGTAGCGCACCGGATCCACCCCGTAGTCGGCCGTGAGATCCCCGGGCGCGATCTGGTTGAGGCTCGACTTTGACATCTTCTCCCCTCCCACCAGGAGCCACCCGTGCACCTGGATGTGGGCCGGTGGCTCGATCCCTGCCGCCATGCACATCGCCGGCCACCAGACACAGTGGAACCGGATGATCTCCTTGCCGATCAGGTGGTGTGCGGCAGGCCACCACGCCTCGAAGCGGTCGTCGTCCTCGCCGTAACCGATTGCGGTCAGGTAGTTGACCAATGCGTCGTACCAGACGTAGAAGACGTGACGATCGTCCCAGGGAACCGGGATGCCCCAGTCGATCGATGTGCGGGTGATGGAGATGTCCTTCAGACCCCCCCTGACGAAGCTGAGCGCCTCGTTGCGCTTCGATTCGGGTCGGATGGCATCGGGGTTGGCCGCGTACCAATCGAGAAGCCGCTGCTCGAAAGCGCTCAGGCGGAAGAAGTAGTTCTCCTCCTCGAGCAGCTCGACCGGACGGCGGTGCACCGGGCAGAGCGTGCCCTCGACCAGCTCGTCCTCCGTGTAGTACTGCTCGCAGGGGACGCAGTAGAGACCCCGATACGTCCCCTTGGTGATCCAGCCGTTGTGGTAGATGCGTTCCAGGAACTGCTGGACGGCCCTCCGGTGCCGGGGCTCGGTCGTGCGGATGAAGTCGTCGTTGGAGATGGCCAGATCGGCCCACGCACCCTGGAATCGCGGGGCGAGCCGATCGGTCCACGTTTGAGGGGTGACCCCGTTCGTCTCGGCGGCACGAGCGACCTTCTGCCCATGTTCGTCGGTGCCGGTCAGGAAGAACACCTCGTCGCCGGTCAGGCGGTGCCATCGGGCCAGCGCGTCGGCGTTGACCGTCGCGTAGGCGTGGCCGACGTGTGGCGCGTCGTTCACGTAGTAGATGGGTGTGGTGATGTAGAAGCGGGACACTGCCCGGTAGCGTACCGATCCGTCAGCCGGTCGCCGACGTGGATGCCGTCAGCCCGTGCCTGCTACCAGTTCGCCACGTGACAGCCGCCCCGACCGGTCCGTTCGGTGAAGCGCTGGTGATAGGCCTCGGCCGGCCAGAACGTGGTGGCGGCGACCACCTCGGTCACGATCGGACGGGCGAACCGTGCCTGGTACCGCTCCAGCGCCTCTCGCGCTGCCGCCTGCTGGGCGTCACTGTGGGTGAAGATCACCGACCGGTACTGCGTGCCACGGTCGGGTCCCTGACGGTTGGGGGTGGTCGGGTCGTGATGACGGAAAAACTCCTCCACCAGGTGCTCGAAGGGCACCAGCGAGGGGTCGAACGTGACCAGCACCGCCTCCGCGTGCCCGGTACGGCCCGAGCAGACCTGCTCATAGGTCGGATGCGCGACCTCGCCTCCCTCGTAACCCGAGACCGCCGTCAGCACTCCGGGGATCGCCCGAAAGAACTCCTCCACCCCCCAGAAGCAACCGGCGCCGAATGCTGCCCGTTCGAGTCCCTCGGGCACCTCGTCCACGCCGATCCCCGGCGCCTGGGTCGAATCCTCCACACTGCGTCCGAACATGTCCACCTTCCTTGGCGGAGGCGGACCACACGGGCTCCCCCTCCGCATCGTGATGCATTCCCGCCACCACGGTGCACAACCCCCGCGGACCTCAGGTCATTCCTCCATCCGGCCGGATTGCGGGCCTGCGGATGCTCCACCCGGTCCCGGCAACAGGTCCGCCGGTCCTTGGGGAGGCGAAATGGCCAGCTCGTAGACCCGCCGACGTCCCACGCCGAACTCGGCGGCCACCGCATCGACCGCACCGCGGGTCCGCTCCCCACCCGAGCGGCGGACATCGAGCGCGGCGCGCAGATCGGCGTCGGTCACCATCGACACCGCTCCGACCGGTGCACCACCGACGATGACCACCACCTCGCCCCGGACCGGGTCCTCCGCCGCCCAGGCCGCCGCCGCGGCCGCGGTGCCCCGCCAGATCTCCTCGTGGAGCTTGGTCAGCTCCCGGGCCACCGCCACCGGGCGATCGGAACCACACACCCGGGCCAGGTCCTTCAAGGTTGCCGCCGTGCGCCCGGGTGCCTCGAACAGGACCACGGTGCGTGACTCCTCGGCGACGGCGCCGAGGCGAGCGCTCCGCTCCTGGCCGGATCGGGGGAGGAATCCCTCGAAGCAGAACCGTCCGGTCGCCAGCCCACTGGCGACCAGAGCCGCGATGGCGGCGGTGGGACCGGGGACCACCGACACCCGCAGGCCCGCACCGGCCACCGCGGCGACCAGGCGGCTGCCCGGATCGGAGATGCCCGGCATCCCGGCGTCGCTGACCAGGGCCACGGTCTTCCCGGTCGCCACCGCATCGACGATGACCGGGATCCGCTCGGACTCGTTGTGCTCGTGGAGCGATCGCAGCGGTACGCCCGACACCCCGGCGTGGGAGAGCAGCTTGCGGGAGTGGCGAGTGTCCTCGCAGTAGAGCACGTCGGCCTCACGCAGGGTGGAGACCGCACGCGGAGACAGATCCCCGAGATTGCCGATCGGGGTGCCCACCAGCACCAGGCCCCCGCCATGCCCCGTCGATCCGCTCAACGCAGCTCCAGGTGGTCCCCGACCCGCAGTCCCCACCGGTCGAACGCTCCCGCCTGGGCCTCGATCACTGATCGTCCCCGGCGGCGGGGGACGCCCATCCTCCAGGGGCGCATGGTGGTGGTGTCGACCACCACCATGTCCCGGTCACAGAACGCGACGTCGATGGCAAAGCGCATCCCCAAGGTGTGGACGGCTCGCACCCGCGGCAACACCATCGCCCCGTCGTAACCGGACCGTCCGAGCAACCCCTTGGCCCGGAGTGCCGCGGTGGAGGCCACCTCCGCCGCGGCGAGCACGTCGCCGTCGCGGAGCAGCCATCCAACCGTCACCGGTCCCCCATTGGCTGTGGGCCCCGAGTTCCGAGTAACCTGGGGCCACTGTGTCGAAACGAACCAACAAGCGCAAGCTCCGGGCGAAGAAGAAGGCCAACCACGGCAAAAAGCCGAACTGCGGTCGCGGCTGACGCTCCGGGCCGCATCAGGTGTGGTCCCCCGCTGACCAGCGGACCCCGCGGGCGTCGAGCACCCTGACCAGCACCGTGGGGAGGTCGGTGATGATGCCGTCGACCCCGAGGTCGCAGAGTTGCCCCATCTCGTTCTCCTCCTCGATCGTCCACACGTGGACCGCCAGACCAGAGCGATGAGCCACCTCGACGAACCGCTCGTCGACCACCGGCAGGTCCCCGAACCGTAGAGGGACTTGCAACGCGACGTGGCGCATCGGGGGGGGTTGGTCGCCGGCCCGGATCGCTTGGTAGAACGCCGCCACGGCCGACGTACCGGCCGAGGTGGGGATCTCGGGAGCGCACGCTGAGAACGCGTCGGTCGCTGCGTCAAGGAAGGACGCCACGATCACGTCGTCCCGTCGGCCGAAGCGTCGGAGCGTACGGGCCAGCGTCTCCTCGTAGGGAACGACGGCCGGAGTGGTCTGTTTGATGTCGAGGTTGAGCACCACTCCGGGGAATTCGTCGAGTACCTCTTCGAGCGTGGCGATGCCGAACGACCGCTCCTCCGGTGCCCGACCCCGGAATGGATAGCTCGAGGCGTCCAGACCGGGTGAGACATCTGCCCCGGGTGCCCACCAATAGGCATTGTCGAGTGCCGTGAGCTCGGCCAGGGTGAGCGAGGCGATGGCACCCGACCCGTTGGTGGTGCGATCGACGGTGGCGTCATGGCTCACCACCAGCTCGCCGTCGGCAGAGGCGTGCACGTCGAGCTCGATGGCGTCCGCCCCCGCGGCCAGCGCCGCCCGGATGGCATGGAGGGTGGACGAGGGCGATTCCCACGCACCACCCTGGTGGGCATAGGCGATCACCCCTCCCCCGATCCATGGGTTGGGGCGGGCGGGATCGGAAAAGCTAGTCACAGAAGAACGGTAGCCTCTGGCTCGTCATGCTCGACCATGTCTTCACTCAGCTCGTCATCTCCCATCGCCGGTCGTTCGAGTCGGCCCTCCTGCAACGCCAGGCGGTGGAAGAGCGGTTCCAGGTGGACGTGTTCCTCGGAGACGTCAGCTTCGAGACCTCCTACAGCCTGCCCGGCGAGCAGAGGCCAGCGAGGATCCGGGTGGACACCAGTCTCGACTGGCCGACCTGGAGTCAGACCTCCTATCGCAGCTGGTCCATCGGCGAAGAACCGGACGAGCTGCCCGAGCTGTTGGTGGAGATCGCGTTCCGGGTGCAAGGTCTCGACTCGTTGCCTGACCCGGGCACGCTCTTGGCCGTGCTGCCCGACCGGTTGCCGTTCCTCGGGGACCAGGACCTCCACCGTGGCTCCACCACCATTGAGCAGGTGCTGGAGCCGGGAAACCTCCAGGGTGAGACCGAGTTCGCCATCGAGGTGTCCTACGAGGGGTCGTGCCAGATGGACGAGGGCCTGCTCGACGACCCGAGCCGCCTCGACGAGGCACTCGCTCCGGTCGGACGCTCGGTGGCCTCGATCCTGGTGCGGGTAGCGGACCTGCCCTTCGCCTTCCGCCCGCTCGAGCCCACCGAGGACTGAGCGCCCGGCTCCGACCGGTTGCCGGCACCTCGCGGTTCAAGCCGGCACGGCGCCGCCAGCCGGCACGACCGTGGCCACGTCCTGACACTGACCGCTCAGATCGCGTCCGATCCGGGTTGCACAGCAGGCCCACCGCTTCCCGGGCGACTCGCGAACCGTCGGTCCTGACCGGGCGAGCTGCTCCGGCCCAGAGGGCTTCGGGCCGCTCGGTGGTCTCCCGACAGACCGACGCGGGCACACCGAGGGATGCTGCTTCCTCGAGGGCACCCCCCGAGTCCGTGATGAGCAGGTCGGCATCGGCCAGCGTGGCAAGGAAGTCGAAGTAGCCGAGTGGCTCGCATGGTCGGATCCCCGGTCTGCCCTCGAGGGCGGGGATCAACGAGGAGCGAACCAACGGGCTGCGGTGGAGGGGAAGGACCACCGAGGCCCCGCTCTGAGCGGCGATGTCTGCGGGCCGACCGACGGTCGACGTCGCCCGCCCTCCCCTCGCCGTACCGGTCCCCCGGTGCCTCTCGGTCGGTTCATGTCGTCGAGTCCTCCGTCGCCGCAAGGGACAGGCCCACCGCCCATCTGATTGCAATCTATGGACCGGAACGGCCGACGTGAAGTAGCAACTTCCTCGAATTCTGCGACAGGTGGTACGTTTTTCCCTGTTGAGAGATCGGATCGGCGCGCGACGGACGGGGACGACCGCGGTGCGTGAGATCAGTGGTCCGGACAGCGTTCCGGACCGGGGCGACGCGTGGGACGGGGCACTTGGCCGTGGTGCAGCGGGACGACAATCGAGATGCCAAGCGTCGAGCCATCGTGGACGCCGGACTGGCCAGACTGTTCGGAGGGTCGATCGGCCTCCTCCGCTCGATGCTCAACGCCTCCTCGCTGAGCAACGAGGCCGGACTCTCGCGGGACACCGCCTACCGGCTGTTCCGGGACGGCGACGGATCGTCGTGCGACGCCATCATCCGGGCGGTGGCCGAGGGCGCCTCCGATCCGGCGTGGAGCGGTTTCGAGGACAGCTCCGACGAGATCGCCCGTACCTTTCTCGAGGCCATCGAGCGCGAGTGTCCGATGGACCAGGCGATCATCGACGCGATGGCGGCCAACGTCGAGGTGCAGTTCCGGTCGCCGGGGGGACCGATCGGCTGGCTCCTCCACGCGGTCGCCATCACCTCCAGCCCGGCCTGGCAGGGGGAACCGGTCCCCGACGAGTCCGACCGCCGACTCGGGGAGGCGCTCCTCCGGATCCGTGCCGACTTCTACCACCAGATGTCGGAGGACCTCCTCCAGTTCATGATCGGCACCATGTCCATGATCGGCCGGCGACCCCGCCGGGGCATGGACCCGTTGCAGCTGTTGGCCCTCATGCACTCGATGATCGACGGTGCCGTGCTCCGCCGCTATATCGAACCCGACATCTTCGACAGCCGGTTGGTCGGGGAGGCAGTCTACGCCCTGGCCATTGCCTTCTCCGAGGACGGCGCCCTCAGCGACCCCCGGCGGCCTGACGATCCCGGCGGATCGTCGATGTTCGACGCCCTGATCGAGGAGGCCTCCCGGTCGTGGGACCATCCGTCGGCGAGGACCGTGGATTCCACGGCGGCCGGGGCCGGCGTGGCCCGGGAGGCGGCACGGTCGCTGTTCCCCTCGGTGGCGGATCTGGCTGACAGCGTGGTGTGGACCCGGGTGCTCGGCGGAGGCTCTCTGGTCGACCGGCACGAGCTCGATCGGTCGGTCGGATCGACGGCCGCCACCGAGCTGGCCATGATCTTCGGCCTGCTCCGGCGGCTGCGCGATGTCGTCGAGTCACTTCCCGGGGCCGCGGAGCTCGCCCGCACCGGGCATCCGAAGGTGGGGATCGGGGTGCTCGGCCAACTTGAGCGCGAGGTGGCGGACGTGCTCCGCTGCCACTGCCCCGGGGTCGACCGGGGGGTGACCGCAGTCGAGCTGGTGGGTCTGGCCTCGACCGGCCTCCGAGGATGGCCGGCAGTCGCCAGCATCATGCGGGTCCTCGAGGTACAGCCGACCTGACAGGGCGGACCCTCAGCCGAACAACCCGACCTCTACCGCACGCTGGCGGAGGTCCGCCTCGGGGCGCGCCCCGACATGCGAGATGATCTCCGCCGCGCAGATCCCCCCCAGCCGTGCGGACTCCTCCGGCGCCAGTCCGTTGGTGATGCCGTAGAGGAACCCGGCGGCGAAGAGGTCACCGGCGCCGGTCGTGTCCACCACCCGGTCAACCGGTTCGGCCGGGATCGCGATCGGCCCCGATGCCGCCACCACCACGCTCCCCAGGGCGCCCCGGGTGAGCACGGCCAGCACCCCGGTCTCCGCCACCGCATCGACCGCGGCATCGAACTCGTCCACCCCGAACAGAAGCTTGATCTCGTCCTCGTTGGCGAACAGCAGCTCGAGTTCGTCGTCCACCAAGGCCGCGAACTCGTCACGGTGCCCCTGGACGCAGAACGGGTCGGAGAGAGTGAGCGCGACCGAGGCGGCGCCGGCGTGCGCGATCTCGATCGCCTCCCGCATGGCTGCCATCGCGGTCGGCTGCTCCCACAGGTACCCCTCGAGGTAGACCACCTGGGCCGATCGGAGCTGGGCGCGCTGGAGGTCCGATGGGCCCAGCTCGGACGACACCCCGAGGTGGGTGGCCATGGTGCGCTCGGCATCCTCCGTGACCAGCACCAGGCAGTGGCCGGTCCCCGGGCCTCCCGGTGCAGGAGCCGCCGGGACCGGGTCGAACGCGACGCCGATCGAGCGGATGCCGTGGGTGAACGATCGACCCAGCGGATCATCGGCGATCCGGCCGACGAAAGCGGCGCGGCCCCCCAGCGCGGCCACCCCGGCCACGGTGTTCGCGGCCGACCCGCCGGATGCCTCCGTCGACTCCCCCATGGCAGCCGAGATCACCTTCGATCGCTCCTGATCGACCAGGGCCATGGTGCCCTTGACCAGGCCGAGTCGTTCGAGGTCCCCGTCGGTCGCCGATGCCAGGACGTCGACCAGCGCGTTCCCCACTGCCACCACGTCGAAGCGGGGTTCCGGCTGCTGCTCCTCTCCGCGAGGACCACCCTCGCCCAGGAGGTCACCGGTCGCACGGTCCGTCGCACCTGCGTGTTCGTTCTGCACGGTGCGACGGTAGCCTGCCCCGCATGATCACTCCGCACACCGACCCCGCCGCCGACCTCGACGCCGAACGCTTGCCCGCGTCCGTCGGCCCTGGTGACAGCGGAGTGCCCGCCTACCGACTCCCGCCCGAGATCGTCCCGATCCACTACCGGCTGGTGCTGACCCCTGACCTCGGGTCTGCCACGTTCAGTGGCGAAGTCGACATCGACATCGACGTGACCGAGGCGGTCGGTTCCCTCACCTTGAACGCCGCCGAGCTCGACATCCCGGTCGCAGCACTGAGCACCGAGGACGACGGATCGCCACGGACGCCGGTCTCGATCGCCTTCGACGAAGCAGAGGAACGGGTCACGCTGACCTTCAGCCAACCCCTCCCGACCGGGCCAGCCACCCTGCACCTCGAATTCAGCGGCGTCCTCAACGACAAGCTCCACGGCTTCTACCGGTCCACCTTCACCGACGAGGCCGGCACCGAGCACGTGATCGCCACCACCCAGATGGAGGCGACCGACGCCCGACGGGCGTTCCCTTGCTGGGACGAGCCGGACCGCAAGGCGACCTTCGACATCACCCTGGTGGTCGGCGAGGGCCTCGCCGCCTATTCGAACGGGCCCGCGGTCGAGGACACCCCCGAACCCGGCGGGGGGCGACGGGTTCGGTTCGGACCCACGATGAAGATGTCCACCTATCTGGTGGCATTCGTGGTCGGCCCCTTGGAGGCCACCGAGCCGGTGGACGTGGACGGGGTCCCCCTCCGGATCGTGCATGCACCCGGCAAGGCCGGCCTCACTCCGTTCGCCCTCGAGGTGGGCGCCCACGCACTGCGCTTCTTCACCGAGTACTTCGCGCTGCCCTACCCGGCCGACAAGCTCGACCTGGTGGCGATCCCCGACTTCGCCTTCGGAGCGATGGAGAACCTGGGATGCGTGACGTTCCGCGAGTCCGTGCTGCTGGTCGACCCGGCGCAGGCATCGCGCACCGAGCTCGAGCGGGTGGCCGACGTGGTCTGCCACGAGATCGCTCACATGTGGTTCGGGGATCTGGTCACGATGAAGTGGTGGAACGGGATCTGGCTCAACGAGGCGTTCGCCACGTTCATGGAGGTCCTGGCGGTCGACGCCTTCCGGCCCGAGTGGCACCGGTGGGTCAGCTTCGGGGTGGAACGCGAGGCGGCCATGGCGGTCGACGGGCTCCACGCCACCCGGCCGGTGGAGTTCCCGGTCGGGCGGCCCGAGGAGGCACAGGGCATGTTCGACGTGCTCACCTACCAGAAGGGCGGGAGCGTACTGCGGATGCTCGAGCAGTTCCTCGGCCCAGACGTGTTCCGCGACGGGATCCGCTCGTCCCTCACCACCCACAGCCATGCCAACACGGAGACCACCGATCTGTGGGACGCGCTCGAAGCGGCCAGTGGCCGACCCGTTCGCAACATCATGACGACCTGGATCGACCAGGGAGGGTATCCCTTGGTCCGGGTGGGCGAGGACGGGAGCCTCACCCAGGTTCCGTTCTCCTACCGTGATCCGGCCGGAGGCGCGATCGGCACGGCGTGGAAGGTGCCGGTCCTCACCCGCAGCCTGCGAAGCGACGACACGTTGCCCGAGTCACTGCTGCTCGACGGTGCCGACGGATCGCCGGCCGGAACCGCCGCAGACCGGCTGGTCAATGCCGGCGGTTCCGGCTTCTACCGGGTGGCCTACCCGGCAGCGTTCGTGGAGCAACTGGCCAGCTCGATCGGGACGCTGGCTCCCCTGGAGCGATACAACCTGGTGTCCGACACCTGGGCCGCGGCACTCTCCGGCCAGGGTCCCCTGGGAGACCTTCTCCGGATCGCCCGCGCCCTCGTGACGTCCGGTGAAGGCGATCCCAGCGTCTGGTCGGTGGTCCTCGGAGCCATCGGACTGTGGGACCGGGTGATCCCCGATGGCGACCGTTCGGTACTGGCGACGGCGATCCGATCCCTCCTCGGACCGCTCGCTGTCGCCCTCGGGTGGGATCCCCGCCGCGAGGACACCGAACGGACCCCGATGCTACGCGCCTCCGTCCTGCGGACCCTGGGCACCGTCGGCGCCGACTCCGACGTCCGGTCCGAGGCCGCCAGACGCTTCGCCCTGGCCGAAGACGGAACGGTTCCCCTGCAGGCGGACACTGCCGCAGCGGTGCTCGACATCGTGGCGGCGGCCGGCGGAAGGGTCGAGTTCGACGCCTACCTCGCCCGCTACCGGTCCCCGGCCACCCCGCAGGAGGAGAACCGCTACCTCTACGCCCTGGCGTCCTTCGACGACCCGGAGCTGGCCCACCGGGCGTTCGATCTCGCCCTGCACGAGGTCCGCACCCAGAACGCTCCGTTCGTCCTCCAGTCGCTGGTCGCCAACCGGCGGACCGGCCCGGCGGTATGGCAGTGGATCACCGACGACTGGGACGACGTGGTGGAACGGTTCCCGGCCAACATCGTGCCGCGCATGCTCGACGGGGTGCGCACCCTGTGCAACCCACCGTCGCTGGCCGACGAGGTCATCGCGTTCGTCGAGGGCCACCCCCTACCGTCCGGAGGCCGGACGGTGGAGCAGATCCTCGAACGCCTGGCGGTCAACGTCGCCTTCGGCCAGCGCGAAGGAGGGGGACTGGCCGACCTGCTGCGCGAGCAGCTCGGTACCGGCACCGGCTGACCGCCACTCCGCCGATCGAGCGGGGACGGGACCCGCCCTAACCTGGTCCGATGGAACTGGGCGTCACGCTGGCGGTGTTCGCCCTGATCCTGGTGGCCGAAGTCCCCGACAAGACCATGATCGCCATGATCATCATGGGCAGTCGGAACCGCCCCCTGTGGGTCTGGCTCGGCGCGGTGGCCGCGTTCACCGTCCACGTGGCGGTGGCGGTGGCGGTCGGCTCGCTCATCGAACGGCTCCCCCACCGG
>DAHXOD010000030.1 GCA_027365055.1 bacterium | reverse complement strand
CTGACGCCGGACAGCCTGACGACGGACAGCCGGACAGCCTGACGCCGGACAGCCTGACGACGGACGGTCCGGCACCGCAGGCGGCTACGTTCGTGGTGCGATGCCCACCGACACCCGCGACCTCTCGATCGGTGCCTTCACCGCAGGCGGCCCGTGGCTGGTCGAACCGGAGTCGATGCCCTGGCGCCGTCCGGTGGATGCCGGCGGGGACATCACCCAGCTCCGGGCCGAGACGGCAGCGGCGGCACTCCGGCTGGTGCGTCGCGGTCGCCTCCCTCCTCTCGGTCGGGTCGTCGCGGTCGGGTCCCGGCTGACCAGGGCACTCGGAAGCTGGTCCCTGGCCGAGCGAGGCACGCCCGATTCGCGAGGCGGGCTGTCACGACGGCTCCGGCCCGCATTCGAACGACTGGGTCCCACCTACATCAAGCTGGGCCAGATCATCTCGTCGGGCGAAGGGATCTTTCCCGAGGAGCTGGTCTCGGAGTTCGCACTGCTCCGGGACCGTGTCCCCCCGGAGTCCTTCGCCGCGGTCAGGCGCACGGTCGAAGCAGAGCTGGGCGGGACCCTCGCCGACCTGTTCCTCTCCTTCGACCCGGTTCCCGTCGCGTCCGCGTCGATCGCCCAGGTCCACGCAGCCACCTTGCGCAGCGGGGAGCGGGTCGTGGTCAAGGTCCAGCGCTCCACCGTCGATCGGCTGGTGCGCAAGGACATCGCCGCCATGTCGTGGATCGCGCCGTGGCTGGTCGGGCGGATTCCCGTCGCCGCCCTGGCCAACCCACCGGCGCTGGTCGAGCTCTTCGCAGAGACCATCGTCGAGGAGCTCGACTTCCGTCTCGAGGCCCAGAACATGCTCGACATCGCCGCCGTGCTCGCCACCAACACTCAGCGTCCGGTCGTGGTGCCCCGGCCCCATCCGGAGCTGGTCACCAAGCGGGTGCTGGTGATGGAACAGCTCCACGGCTACGCCTGGGGCGACGCCGAAGCCATGCGCGCGGCCGGCATCGACACCGCGGCGGTGTTGCGGGCCAGCCTGATCGCCTTCCTCGAGGGAGCGCTCCTTGCCGGTGTCTTCCACGGGGACCTCCACGGCGGGAACCTGCTGGTCATGGCGGACGGCACCGTGGCACTCCTCGACTTCGGGATCACCGGACGACTCGACGAGCGCAAGCGGTTGGCGTTCCTCCGCCTTCAGGTGGGTGCGACCTCCAATGCGATCGTTCCCCAGATCGAAGCCCTCCGGGACCTCGGGGCGCTGCCCGCCGATACCGACATCCGCGCCGTCATCGACGATCTCGGACTCGAGCGCCCTCCCTTGGACCCGACGACGCTCACGGCCGAGGAGATGATCAGCGAGCTCCGCAACGTGACCAAGGCGCTCCTCGGGTACGGAGCCAAGCTCCCCAAAGAGCTGATGTTGTTCGTCAAGGACATGCTGTTCCTCAACGGAGCGATGGCCACCATGGCACCCGAGGTCGATATTCTCGGCGAGATCGTGGCCGTCGTCACCTACTTCACCGAACAGCACGGCGAGCAGATCGCCCGCGATGTCGGTGCGGATCTCTCCGGTGGCCTGGTGGACCTCGAGGGCTACCGTGCCGCCATGGGGTTCGCCGGGGAGGAGGGGGGAGTCACCTTCCGGGACCTGCAGGAGCGGCGCGAACTCATCCGCAACCGCATGCGCCAGCACCGTCACGTCGCTCGACCAGCACCGCGGCTCCGCACGCTCTACCGCCTGGTGCGACCCCCGTCGAGCGCTTGGCGGAGTGACCGGACGAACCGGGCGGCGCCGAGCGGTCCTTCGCCATCGAGGAGTCGGCGGACCAGCGCCGAGCCGACCACCACTCCGTCGGCGACACCGCAGACCTCGACCGCCTGATCCGGGGTCGAGACCCCGATGCCGATGCACACGGGGAGGTCGGTGACCGCCGTCACCCGAACGGCTACTTCGCGGGCCGAGTCCGCCAGCTCCGCCTGCTCGCCGGTCACCCCCATCCGCCCCACCCCGTAGACGAACCCCCGGGACCGGTCCGCGATCGCCGCGATCCGTCCCGGTGGGGTCGAGGGCGCCACCAGCAGGACGGTGGCTAGGCCCGCCTCGTCGGCAGCGTCAGCCCACGGGCCCAACTCCTCGAGCGGCAGGTCGGGAACGATCACCCCCGAGACGCCTGCTTCGGCGATGATCCCCGCCATCCGCCGGGGACCGTTGTGCGCGATCAGGTTGTAGTAGGTCATCACCACCAGGGGCGTGCCGGTGTCGAGGCGTGCCAGATCGGCCAGGATCCCCTCCGGGGTCGTGCCCCGCCGGAGCGCCCGGAGTGATGCCTCTTGGATGGTCGGGCCGTCGATCATCGGGTCCGAGAAGGGGATCCCGATCTCGATCGCATCGGCACCGGCGCTGGCCAGGCCCTCCACGGTCAGCAGCCACTCGTCGTCGAGACCGCCGGTCACGTAGGGAACCAGGAGCTTGCGCCCGCCGTCCCGCATCTGCCGGAGCCTCTCCTCGAGGTGACCGATCGCGGCGGTGGCGCCCGCCGGCTGAGCAGCGGTGGCGCCCGCCGGCTGAGCGGCGGTGGTCATCGGCGAGAGCCGGAGGTCGTCGCCCGCAGGATGTCCCGGACCTGCCCGACATCTTTGTCACCCCGTCCGGACAGCGTCACCAGCACGGTCGAGCCGGTGGGCAATGCCGGGGTGCCGGCCGCTCGCAGCACCCAGGCCAGTGCGTGGGCCGACTCGAGCGCGGGGATGATGCCTTCCGAACGGGCCAGCCGCCCGAACGCCTCGACCACCTCCTCGTCGCCGGCCGACTCGTAGCGAGCCCGACCGATGGCCGCCAGGTGGGCGTGCTCGGGGCCGATCCCCGGGTAGTCCAATCCGGCCGAGATCGACTCCGCCTCGAGGATCTGGCCTTCTTCGTCCTGCATCAGAATCGACCGCATCCCGTGCAGCACACCGGGGACCCCGACGGTGAGCGCAGCGCCTCCGGCCGCCTCGACGCCCACCAAGGCCGACGCCGTCCGGTCGGCGAACCCGGCGAACGTCCCGGCGGCATTCGAACCGCCGCCGGCGCAGGCGACCACCACGTCGGGGTCGCGTCCACCCAGCAAGGTTCGGCACTGCTCCCGGGCCTCGTCGCCGACCACCCGCTGCAGCTCGCGCACCATCCACGGGTACGGATGGGGACCCATCACCGACCCGAGGCAGTAGTGCGTATCGCCGACGCTGGCCACCCAGTCGCGCAGTGCCTCGTTGACCGCGTCCTTCAGGGTGCGGCTCCCACTGCTCACGGGGCGGACCTCCGCTCCCAGCAGCTCCATCCGGAACACGTTCAGCTCTTGGCGTCGCGTGTCCACCTCTCCCATGTAGACCACGCAGTCCATGCCGAACAGGGCCGCAGCAGTGGCGGTGGCCACGCCGTGCTGACCCGCACCGGTCTCGGCGATCAAGCGGTGCTTTCCCATCCGGCGGGCAAGCAGGCCTTGACCCACCACGTTGTTGATCTTGTGGGACCCGGTATGGGCGAGGTCCTCGCGCTTCAACAGGACCCGCACGCCGAGCTCGCCAGACAATCGGACGCACTCGGTCACCGGGGTCGGGCGGCCCCCGAAGGAGTGGAGGATGCCGTCGAGCTCAGCCCGGAAGGACGGATCGCCCCAGGCGTCACGGAACGCCGCTTCCAACTCGAGGCAGGCAGGGACCAGGGACTCGGGGACGAAACGACCACCGAACTCGCCGAAGCGGCCGGTCGGTCCGGGATCGCCCATCAACGGGGCGGCCGGAGGAACCTCGCGGTCCGGTGCGCCACGCTGCGTCATTCGTTCTGCCAGTCGAAGAGGTCGGGAGCCCGCTCCCGTGCCCGCCGGGGAACGGTGGTATGCGCAAGCGCCTCCCCCACGGCACCGGTGGCGGCCGCCAGCTCGACTTCGGCGGCACGGACCGCGGCGACGAAGTCGCGCAGCTTTCCGGGATCCTTGACGCCCGGGGACGACTCGACCCCACTCGCCACGTCGACACCCCAGGGCCGCAGGTGGGCGATGGCCTGACCGACGTTTCCGGGCTTCAGGCCACCGGAGACGATCAGGCGGGAGGGGTCGTCCACCCCTTCCGCCAGGCGCCAGTCGAACAGCTCGCCCGATCCGGGGTTCTCCCCGTCGATGAGGAGGAACTGGGCTCCGTACTCGTCGAACCGGGCGATGTTGCGATGTCCGGCCGGAAAGGCCTTGATCGTCGCCCCGACCCGCTGACGTATCCACTGGGTGTCCTCAGCCGACTCCATCCCGTGGAGCTGGACCGCTCGCAACCCGGCATGGTTGGCGATCTCCACCACCCGCTGAGGCGCCTCGTCCCGGAACACCCCGACGGTCACCGTCTCCAAGGGGAGGCGCTTCACGATGTCGGCCACGTCCGCCGGGCGCATCTGCCGGGGGGAGGGAGCGAAGATGAACCCGACGGCCGCCGCCCCGAACCCGGCGGCGAGCAGCGCGTCCGCCTCGGAGGTGATGCCGCAGATTTTGACGAACACGCCATCCACCCCGTTGGAACCGTTCTCGGACTCCGAGGTGATCATCGGCCCGCTCCTCCCAGTCCGGCCACCGCCGCCCGGCGATCGCCGGCACGAATCAGGCTCTCCCCCACGAGGACCGCATCGAAGCCGGCAGCGGCCAGCTCGGCAACGTCGGTGGCGTCCCGGATCCCCGACTCGGCAATCCTCAGCGTCCCGGTCGGCAGGTCCGCCGCCAGCGATCGAGCGAGGGCACGGTCCACCTCGAACGTGGACAGGTTGCGCTGGTTGATGCCGATGGTGGTGGCACCAGCGACCAGCGCCCGCTCCAGCTCCACGGCATCGTGGATCTCCACCAGCGCGGTCATCTGCAGATGCTCCGCGAGCTCGCGGAATGCAGACAGCTCGGCATCGGAGAGCGCAGCCACGATGAGCAGGACCGCGTCGGCACCCATCAGGCGGGCGTCACAGACGTCGGCGAGCGACACGGTGAAGTCCTTGCGCAAGACCGGGAGATCGCACGCACGGCGGGCGACCACCAGATCGTCCGGTGAGCCCCCGAAGAACCGGCGATCGGTGAGGACCGACAGGCACGCCGCACCACCCGCCTGGTAGTCGGCTGCCACGGCGGCCGGGTCGAGGTCCTCGTCCAGGGCACCCTTCGACGGCGAACGCCGTTTGATCTCCGAGATCACCGCCATGCCGGCCGCCGCGGCGTGCCCGGAGAGGGACTCGGCGAACGCCCGGGGAGCCGGCACCGCCTCGGCCTGGCGGATCAACCCGTCGAGGTCGCGCCGATCTTCGGACGCCATCGCCCGGTGGGCGTCGACGATCGAGGCGAGGTAGGAAGGCATGGCGACTAGAGACTACCGGCGCACGTCCACCAGGGAGGCGACCATCCGCACCGTTCCCCCTGGTGCACCGGCCGGCGCAGCCGGGATGGCAGGCTGTCGGGCATGGTTGGCAAGAGTGAGACGCTGGTGGTGATCGTCGAGGACGACCATCACATCTCCGATCTGGTCGCGCTCTACCTCAGGCGTGACGGTTTCCGGGTCCGCCAGGCGGACGATGGGGAGTCCGGCCTCGCACTGATCCTGAGCGAGCGACCCCGGTTGGTGATCGTCGACATCGGCCTGCCCGGCGAGCTCGACGGCTTCGACCTCTGCCGGCGGATCCGCTCCGGTGGGACCGCCGGACCGGCCGCCGCCGGCGGCGGAGCGGCGCGGCCCGGCGGGCAGAGCGGGAGCCCGGTCGCCGAGACGGCCATCGTCCTCCTCAGCGCCCGGGATGACGAGCTCGACCGGGTGCTGGGACTCGAGCTCGGTGCCGACGACTACGTCACCAAGCCGTTCTCCGCCCGGGAGCTGGTCGCCCGGGTGCACGCCATTCTCCGACGGTCGAACCCGGCACCTGGACCGGTCACCGGATCCGTGCTGACGGTGGGCGCGGTCGAGGTCGACCTCGACCGGCGCGAGGTCCGCTCCTGCGGCGAGACGGTGGCCTTCACCGCTCGCGAGTTCGACCTGCTGGCGTACCTGGCATCCCACCCGGGGCTCGCCCTGTCCCGGCGCCAGCTCCTCGACGCGGTCTGGGGCGACGACTGGTACGGGGACGAGCGGACCGTCGACGTCCACGTGCGCCAGCTCCGCAAAAAGCTCGCCGACGCCCTCCCGTTGGCCACGGTCTGGGGCGTCGGGTACCGGTTGGGATGAGACGCCGCCTGACCGTCGCCATGCTGATCCTGGTGGCCTCCACCCTGGTCGTCACCGGGATCGGCAGCTACTACTTCATCCGGGCTGCTGCCATCTCCACCGCCCAGCAAGAGCTGGCCGGACAGGGCCGGGCCATCGGTCGGGCGGCGGAACAGAGCATCGCACCCCTGTCGAGCAGGGGGAACCGGGAGCTCGAGCTCATCCGCCAGACCGGCAACTTCGCGGCCGTGCGGGTCGTCCACCTCCGTCCGGACGGGACACTGGTCGGACAGCTCCCTTCCGGGCTGAGTAGGAACCAGCTCCACGTCCACCTCCTTGCCAACGGCACACAGACGGTCGGCCACACCCCCGGCCTGCTCGTCTACACCGCAGTGCCCATTCCGTCCCTGGCCACCGCCAACTCCGTGCCGATACTGGTGATCACCCGCCGCGCCCACAACCCGGCCAACGGGTTGGGCTACTTCGCCGTCATCGGTGCCGCCGCGCTGGTCGTGGCCGGTCTGGTCGCGCTGGCACTGACCCGCAGGTTCACCCGACCCCTGTTCGCCGCGGCCGACACCACCGGCCGGATCGCCCGCGGCGAGCTCGACGCCCGGGTCACCACCCATCCCCACGACGACCGCGAGTTCACCCAGCTGGCATCTTCGATCAACACCATGGCCGCCACCTTGGCTCGGGCCCGCGACCAAGAACGCCAGTTCCTCCTATCCGTCTCCCACGAGCTCCGGACACCGCTCACGTCGATCCGCGGCTACGCCGAGGCCATCACCGACGGGGCCGCCGAGGATCCCGTCGCCGCTGCGACGGTGATCGAAGCGGAAGCCGGCCGGCTCGAACGGCTCGTCCAGGATCTCCTCGACCTGGCGCGCATGGACGCCGACCGCTTCGCCCTCGCGCTCGAACCGGTCGACTGCAACCATGTCGTCCGGTCCGTGGCCGAGGGGTTCGGACCGGATCTCCAACGTCGCCGGCTGGCGCTGACCGTGTTGCCGGAAGCCGAGACCCCGCTGTGGGTGCGAGCCGACCGGGACCGACTGGCCCAGGTGGTGGCCAACCTGGTCGAGAACGCCGCTGCGTTCGCGGCCCGTCACGTGGAGGTGGGCACCGCGGTCGCCGGGGGACACCCACTGCTCTGGGTGGTCGACGACGGGCCAGGAATACCCGAGACCGCGCTCGGCCGGGTCTTCGAACGGCATTACACCTCCGACCGCTCGCACGGGCGCCGTTCGGGTTCGGGACTCGGTCTGGCCATCGTGGCGGAGCTGGCGGCGGCGATGGACGCGTCGGTCCATGCCGAGTCGCCGGTGTCCGGCGGACACGGGACACGGATGCTCGTGGTGTTCCCCGCTCAGCCCCCGAGCGGCACGGGGGTCGACACCGCGGGCACCTGACGAGCGTCGCCTCCTTCGCCCCAGCGGACCAGAACCGGCTCGGGCGGGGAGACCCGGCGGTGGAGCAGTGCCAGCGCGACGGTCGCCCCGACACCAGGCGACCAGGCGACCGAACTGAGCTGACCCACCTGATGGGCACCGTCCGCCGTCCACACGGTGGCACCCACCGGTGGAGTGTCGACCCCGGGTCGAACCGGAGCAGCGGTCCCGTGCTCCGTCACCACCGCACCCAACGACCGGGCCACCCTTGAGCCCCGGGCATCGAGGCGGGCCACCAGCTCCTGGCCGGTGTAACACCCCTTGGTGAACGACACGGTCCGTTCGACCAGGCCTACCTCGGCGGGGATGGTGTCTCGGGTGATCTCCCTGCCGTTCACCGGCACGCCCGCTTCGATCCGGACCGCCTCCCACGCGTCTGCGTCACTGCGGACCACGTCGGCGCCGATCCACGCGTCGAGCGCCGATCCCTCCGATGGGGTGGGACCGAGGAGATCGAACCCGGTCCACCCTGGCCACGCCACCGACAGCATCAGGATCTCACCGGCGCCCGGTGCCCGGGCATGGTCTTCGGTGCCCCCGGCCGGGGTGCCTCCGGTCGGGGTGCCCCCGGCCGGGGTGCCCACCCCGCCGGTCACCATCCCCGGGCCGGAGCGGGGACCGCGTACGGCCACGCAGCTCCAAGGCAGGGTCTCAAATTCCACCTTCACCCGGAGCCGGAAGCGAGCCAGCCGCTCGATCACCAGTTCCCCCCAGCCCTGGTCGGTGTCCACCACGAAGGCATCGGGCGCGGTCCGCGTCACCCGGACGAACGCGTCGACCTTCCCTTGTGGGCTGAGCAGCAACGCATCGGCCGGCTGGGCAGGCTCCAGGGACTCGATGTCCTGGCTGCACTGCCCCTGGAGATAGCTCGCCGCGTCGGCACCGGTGATCGCCACCACGTCCCGAGGGAGCGCCACCGCAGCCGCGTCGCGTCGGAGTTCGTCGTACCCGATCACCCGGTCACCCGGCGGTCCAGGTCCCGGGCCGCAGCCACCGCGGAGAGGAGCGCCGCCGCCTTGTGCCGGCACTCGTCGTGCTCGCTCGTCGGGTCGCTGTCGGCCACGATCCCCGCGCCGGCCTGCACCGACGCTCGGCCGTCCGGTCCCACGGTCATGGTTCGGATGGCGATGGCCGTGTCGAGGTTGCCGGAGAAGTCGAGATACCCGATCACCCCACCATAGATCCCGCGCTTGGTCGGCTCGAGCTCGTCGATGATCTCCATCGCCCGCACCTTGGGCGCGCCGGAGAGCGTTCCGGCGGGCAACGTGGCCCGCAGCACGTCGATCGGTCCCAACCCCTCGGCGAGGGAGCCCGAGACCTGTGAGGTCAGGTGCATGATGTGGCTGTAGCGCTCGACGACCATCATCTCGTCGATCCGCTCGGAGCCGAACGACACCACCCGTCCGACGTCGTTGCGAGCCAGGTCGACCAGCATCACGTGCTCGGCGACCTCCTTCGGATCCTCCACCAGCTCCGCTTCGAGGCGCTGGTCGTCCGTCGCTGACTTCCCTCTCGGCCGGGAGCCGGCGATGGGTCGTGACGTGACGATGCCGTCCCGCAGGCGCACCATGGGCTCCGGCGACGCACCCACCACGGTGACCTGGGGGAACCGCAGATAGTAGAGGTACGGACTCGGGTTGACCAGGCGGAGGACGCGATAGACGTCGAACGGGTGCACGCCCAGCTCGGCCAAGTCGAACCGTTGCGACAGCACGACCTGAAAGATGTCACCGGCGGTCACATACTCCTTGGCCACCGCTACCGCGTCGCGGTAGCGATCCGGCGACAGGGAGGCCACGACGTCGTCCGGGGCGCCCCCGGGCTCCGGCAGGGGACGGGGTGGTTCGTCCCAGGAACGGAAGCAGTCGTCGGCCAGGCGGTCGAGACGCTCCTGGGCCGCGGCATAGGCCTGGTCAACCGCCGCTGCGTCCCACGCGGGCTCCACCACCACGTTGTCGATGAGCACGACTCGCTGGCGCCAGTGGTCGAAGGCGGCGAGCTGGCCGATCACGACCAGGACGGCGTCCGGGTACCCCAGGTCGTCGCTGGGCCCCCCTGGCAGATCCTCGATCTCGCGCACCACGTCGTAGCCCAGGTAGCCCACCAGGCCGCCGTGGAGCGGGGGGAGATCGGGCAGATCCGGCGCATCGAGCGCGGCCAGGATCGCCTCGAGCGCCGCCAGCCCCCCCGCCTCGCCATCGACCCGGCCACCGGTAACGGCCTGGAGGTCGAACGACCCGGTCGAAGAGACCACCCTTCCCGTGGCCGTGATGGTGGTCAACGGGTTGCGTCCGACGAACGAGTAACGACCCCACCGCTCGCCGCCCTCCACCGATTCGAGCAGAAACCCCGTGTCGCCGTCGCCGACGATCCGCAGAAACGTTCCCACCGGCGTGATGGTGTCGGCAGTGACTTCGCGCCACACCGGCACCACCCGGTGCTTTTCTGCCTGGTGGCGGAACCGCTCCCGATCCGGATCGGCGACGCGGGCCGGCATCACGGACCGGTGGCCGGGCGTGGCTGGGTGCCGAAGGACCGGTAGAAGCACGTCCGGTTGCCGGTGTGGCACGCCCCTTTTCCGACCTGGTCCACACCGACCAGCAGCGTGTCACCGTCACAGTCGTACCGGAGCCACCGGACGTACTGGCGATCACCGGAGGTCTCCCCCTTGCACCAGAGCTCGTTGCGGCTACGGCTCCAAAACCAGGTACGGCCGGTCTCCAGCGTTCGGCGGAGCGAGGACTCGTTCATCCAGGCCAGCATCAGGACCTCACGGTCGGAGACGTCCTGGACGATCGCCGGCACCAGGCCATCGGCGTTGAAGGCAACGTGGGTGAGCTGCTCCTCGTCGACATCGATCGGGGTGGCGTCGGGGACACTGTGTTCGGGGTTCTGCACGGACCCTCCCTGGGTCTGACGAATCTGGTCTGACGAATCTAGTCTGGTTGATCAAGTTGGTTGATCGCGGCGAGGGTTCAGAGGTACAGGCCGGTGCCGCCGCCGACCCGGGTGGCGGCCACCGCGTGGATGTCCCGTTCCCTCAAGATCACGTACTCGTCACCTTGGACCTCGACTTCGAAGCGATCCTCGGGGTTGAACAGCACGGTATCGCCGACCTTCACCATCCGGACGTGAGGACCGACCGCCACCGCCTCGGCCCAGGCCAGGCGCCGCGAGACCTGCGCGGTTGCCGGAATGAGGATGCCGGCCCTCGAACGGCGCTCCCCCTCCGCCAGTGCCATCTGGACCAACACCCGGTCGGCCAGCACGGTGATCGGAAGCGCCTCTCCCGCCTCGTCTCGACGGGCGTTGGACTGCACAGGTGAGGCGGCGGGCACCAGGACAGGCTACCAACCAGGGGCACCAGCGCCGTCAGGCGGGCCGGACCGCCAGACCGGCCTGGGTGAGCCGCGCCTTCGCCTCCGCCACGGTGAATTCCCCAAGGTGGAAGATCGACGCAGCGAGGACCGCATCCGCGGCCCCCTCGATCGCTCCCTCCACCAGGTGATCGAGCGTGCCCACCCCCCCCGAGGCGATCAGGGGCACGGGACAGCGATCCGACACCTGCCGGGTCAGCGCCAGATCGAAGCCGTCCCGGGTGCCGTCACGATCCATTGAGGTGAGCAGGATCTCCCCCGCCCCCTGCTCGACACACTGCTCGGACCATGCCAGAACGTCGAGCCCTGTCGGGGTCCGGCCGCCGTGGGTGAACACCTCCCACGTCGGCGGCGCCCCGGTCGCCGGGGTGCGCCGGGCGTCGATGGCCACCACCACACACTGAGACCCGAACTCGGCGGCAAGCTCTCCCACCAGTCCCGGCCGTTCGACCGCCGCGGTGTTCACCCCCACCTTGTCGGCACCGGCACGGAGCAGGCGCCGGGCATCTTCGACCGAGCGCACCCCTCCCCCCACCGTGAAAGGGATGAACACCACGTCGGCGGTGCGCGACACCACCTCGACCATGGTCGAACGGTGGTCGGACGAGGCAGTGATGTCCAAGAACACCAACTCGTCGGCACCTTGGGCGTCGTAGCGGGCGGCCAGCTCCACCGGATCGCCGGCATCGAACAGGTCGGTGAACTGGACGCCCTTGACCACTCGCCCCGCGTCCACATCCAGGCAGGGGATCACCCGGATGCTGCGCACGCGGCCACTCCTTCGCTCACGCTGAATCGGCCGTCGACCAGAGCCCGGCCGGCGATGACCCCGGCCAGGGGCCGGACCACCCCGCCACCGGTCCCACCGGTCCCACCGGACCCACCGGACCCGAGGAGGGCCAGGGTGGCCAGGTCCTCCAACGAGCCGACCCCGCCCGAGGCGATGACCGGGAACGAGCACTCACCCAGCACCGCGGTGAGCCCGGCGACGTCCGGACCCGCCAGCATCCCGTCGCGCTCGATCGCCGTCACGATCACCGCCGCCAGGTCGGCACCGGCCACATCGCCGAGCACCTCGGAGACGGTCCGACCGCTCCCCCGCTCCCATCCGTGCACCGCCACCTCGGTCTCCCCTCCGGCACCGAGCCGGTAGTCGAGGCCGATGGCGACACGGCCGGGGTGGCGCGCCGCTGCCCGCCGCACCGCCGCCGGATCCTCGTGGACCACCGTTCCCACGATCACTCGTGACACCCCGCCCGACAGCAGCTCGTCGATGTCCGCCTCGGTGCGCACCCCCCCACCGGCCTCGACCGGCACAGCGAGCTCTTGGGCGATCGCCAGGATCGTGCTGCGGTTGGCCGGGGTGCCGGTGCGGGCCGCGTCGAGGTCCACCAGGTGAAGCCACGGTGCGCCACCGGCGACGAACGACCGGGCCAAGGCGATCGGATCGCCGTAGCCGGTCTGGCGGGAGAAATCGCCCTGACGCAGGCGAACCGCCTGCCCGCCCCGCAGATCGATGGCTGCGTAAAGGTCCATCAGGGTGCTCCGCCGGGCACCGAAGCGACGAAATTCTGGAGAATCCGCAGTCCGGTGGTGCCGGACTTCTCCGGGTGGAACTGGGTCCCCCACAAGGAGCCCCGCTCCGCAGACGCGGCGACCTCCCCCCCGTACTCGCAGGTCGACGACGTTTCGCTGGTGACCTCGGGGGCGAAGGAGTGGACGAAGTACACCCAGGCCGGCTCGGGCACGTCGTCGAGCAGGCTGATCGACCCCGGGGTCGCCACGCGATCAGCCGCACGACGGCGGAGCACGTTCCACTGCATCTGGGGACGCTTGACCCCGGCCGCCAGCGAACGGACACGGCCGGTGAAGATGCCCAGCCCGTCCACGCCAGGGTCCTCGTCGGAGCCCTCGTAGAGGAGTTGAAATCCGACGCAGATCCCGAGGAACGGCACGCCGCGCCCGACCACGTCCCGGACCAGGGTGTCGAACCCCCGGTCGGCCAGGGCGCGCGCACAGCAGCCGAACGCCCCGACCCCCGGAAGCACCACACCGTCGGCACCCGCCGCCCGGTCGGGATCGGTCACCAGGACCGCATCCCCTCCGACCCGCTGGAGCGCCTTCTCCGCCGAGCGCAGGTTGCCGATGCCGTAGTCGAGCACCGCGATCATCGAATGCTCGACCCGCGACCAGCGCAACACGGCGGCGGTCGGCCGGGGAGTTCCGCGCGCCGCGGACGCCCGGCGACGCCGTTCACAGGGTCCCCTTGGTGGAAGGGATGCCGCCGCCTTCGACCCGCACCGCATCGCGCAACGCCCTGGCCACCCCCTTGAACGACGCCTCGAGGATGTGGTGGGTGTTCTTCCCCGAACGAAGCCGCACATGGAGGGTGATGCCCGCCGACGTCACGAAGGCGCGCCAGAACTCCTCGGCCAGCTGGGGGTCGAACGCCGGTGTTCCGAGCGGCAGCACATCGGGAGCGAACTCGAGGTCGTAGGCGAGGTAGGGCCGGCCCGACAGGTCGAGCGCCACCTCGACCAAGGCCTCGTCGAGCGGCAGGGCGAGGGACCCGAACCGGCGGATCCCGGCCTTGTCCCCCAGCGCCTCGGCCAGCGCCTCGCCGAGGGTGATGCCGACATCCTCGACGGTGTGGTGGGTGTCGACCGCCAGGTCGCCCTCGGCTCGCACCACCAGGTCGAACCCGCCGTGACGACCGAGCTGACTGACCATGTGGTCGAAGAAGGGAAGCCCGGTCGACACCTCCGTTCGACCCTCGCCGTCGAGATCGACCTGGATGGCGATCGACGTCTCCTTGGTCGCCCGGGTGAGCGATCCGGTCCGGTGGCGGGCGAGGGTCGGCCGGTCGGCGCGCTCATCGGCTGGTCGGGGGGTCGGGGTGGTCATCGGAGGCTCTCGTTCAGCGCATCGAGGAATCGGTCGTTCTCACCGGGGAGTCCCACGGTGACCCGGAGGCACCCGGTCAGACCGGGCCACGAGGAGCAGTCTCGCACGAGCACCGAGCGGGCGACGAGCTCCGACCACACCTCACCGGCGGGGCGGTCCTGGGGGCGGAACAGGATGAAGTTGGCGTCCGACGGCCAGGTGTCCACCGGAAGCTGTGCCAGCCCGGCGGCGATCCGCCCGCGTTCCTCGGTCACCTCGGCGACACGGAGCTCCATCTCGTCCACATAGCGGAGCGCGAGTCGTCCGGCCAGCTGCTTGATCGCGTCGAGATGGTACGGGAGGGCGACCAGCTCGCAGGCGGCCACGACCTCGGGAGAGCCGACCAGGTATCCGAGGCGGACTCCCGCCATCGACCAGGTCTTCGAGAAGGTCCGGACCACCACCGTGCGGTCAGCCCCTGGGGTGCCGCCTCGGACCAGGTCGAGCGAGGTGGAGCGGGCGAACTGCGCATAGGCCTCGTCGATCACCACCAGACCAGGGGCCCGCTCGATCACCGCCTCGACCGTCCGGGGAGGCTCGATCCGCCCGGTCGGGTTGTTCGGCGAGCAGAGGAAGGTGACGACCGGGGCGGTGGCGGCCAGGACGCGTGACACCTCCTCCAGGTCGAGCAGAAACTCGTCGGTCCGCCTCCCGACAGCCACCGCCGTCCCGGTGGTCCGGGCGATCTGGGCGTGCATGGTGTAGGTCGGCTCGAACAGCGCGGCACTGCGGCCTGGCCCCCCGTAGGCGAGCAGCAGGCATTGGAGCACCTCGTTCGATCCGTTGGCGCAGAACACCTGGGCCTGATCGACTCCGTGGGCCTCGGCGAGTGCAGCCCTCAGACCGGTCGCCGCCCGGTCGGGATAGCGGTTGAAGTCGAGCCCGGACAGCTCGGACCGGAACGCGTCGAGCCATGCCGCCGGCGGCGGGAGCGGTGACTCGTTCGTGTTGAGCCTGACCTCCACGTCGACTTGCGGCGAGTGGTAGCCGGTGAGCGCGACCAGGTCGGGCCGGACCGAGGGGGGCACGCCCCCGGCCCCCGCCGCACCGTCCCCTGGCACCCCGACCTCCCGATCCTCCGCCACCGTCGATCGCCCCCCGGTCAGCGGTTCCATCGACGGCGCACCGACTCGGCGTGGGCCGGCAGCCCCTCGATCTCCGCCAGGGTCACCACCGCCGGCCCCAGCTCAGCCAACGCGCTCTCGGTCACCGTCACCGCATGCAGGTGGCGACGGAAATCGTCCACCCGGAGCGCACTCGAGAAGCGGGCGGTCCGGTTGGTGGGAAGCACGTGATTGGGTCCGGCCAGGTAGTCGCCCACGCTCGCCGGGGAGAGCGGACCGACGAAGACGGCGCCGGCGGACTCGACCAACCCCAGCAGTGCTGCCGCATCCCCGGTCAGAATCTCCAGATGCTCGGGTGCGACGATGTTCGAGATGGCGAAGGCCTGCTCCGGTCCGTCGACGACCACCGAGTAGCCACCGGATCCGAGCGTCGCTTCGAGGTCCGCTCGGCGCGGGGACGCCTCGACGATCCGGTCGACCTCACCGTCCACCGCGTCGGCCACCGCGGGAGACCAGGTGATCAGCCAGGCCAACCCGTCCGGGCCGTGCTCCGCCTGGACCACCAGGTCGATGGCGGCCAGATCGGGTGGGGTCGCCGCGTCGGCCACCACCACCACCTCGGACGGACCGGCAAAGGCGGATGCCACGCCCACCACCCCGGACACCTGGCGCTTCGCCTCGGCGACGAAGCGATTGCCGGGTCCGACGATCACGTCCACCGCCTCGACCGACTCGGTCCCGTACGCCATGGCCGCCACCGCCTGGGCCCCTCCGATCCGGTAGACCTCGTCGACGCCGGCCAATGCCGCGGCGGCCAGCGAAGCGTCGTCCACCGCGCCGTCCGGCCCCGGCGGCACACACAGGATGACCTGGTCGACCCCGGCGACGCGGGCCGCCACCGCGCACATCAGCACGGTCGACGGGTAGCGGGCACGCCCTCCCGGGGCGTAGCAGCCGGCACGGCGGACCGGCCGGACCAGGTGGTCGACGGCGATGCCCCCCGACTCGAACCGTTCCACCGAGGCGGCGGCCTCGTGCGCGTGATAGGCGGCGATGCGGTCGCGTGCGACGGTCAGGGCGCCGCGCAGCGTCGCCGGGATCCGATCCAGCGCCGCCTGCACGTCGCCGGTCGGCACCTGGAGCGCATCGATAGCCACCCCGTCGAACCGCTCGGTCAGGTCACGGACCGCGGCGTCGCCACCGGAACGCACCTCGCCGAGAATGGCCGCCACCGTGTCGGAGGACCGTTGCTGCTCGTCAGCCGGACGCGGCAACGCGCTCCGGAGTGCTGCCCGGTCACCGGTGAAGCCGCGGAAATCGAGACGTTGGAGCAACATGATGACCAGAGACTACCCGGGACCTCTCCCGGCGGGGCAGGGCGTGGTCATCTGCTGCGTGCCCGGTGACCGGCCTGGTGGTGGGATGATCGGCGTATGGCCCCCAGCACCGCTGAACTGTCGTCGCTGACCACCGCACTCGAAGACATCACCCGGAGGGTGACCGTGCACGCCGAGTCCGCTGACCGCGGCGGAGACGACGAAGCGGCCACCGAGTTGTTCGCCATCGAGCGGGCGTTGCTCGGAGCCAGCCGGCGGCTCTCACGGCTCACGGCGAGCCTGGGACGGCGCTGAGCACGGCACGGCTGAGCCGACCCGTGCGACCGTACCCGTTCCATGCACGGCACGGCTGAGCCGACCCGTGCGACCGTACCCGTTCCATTCGACCCCGGACGCGGCGAAGGCGCCCCTGAGGGCGCCTTCGCGCGAGCGGGCCGGGCGGCGGATCCCGGGCACCGCTCCACGGAACCAGGTGGCGGGAACCGGTTCCGAGTACCACCTACAACAGCACCTGCCGCCGCTTTGTTCCAGTCACCCCGAAGATTTTTTCGTTCCCTGAAGGATCGATGCGCACGAACCGGTGCTCAGGGTGCCGTCCTCGCCGCCGGGGAAACCCCGAGCGACGAGGACGGGCAGAAGTCGGCGAGGACGCAGGTCCCACAGTGCGGGGCACGCGAGGTGCAGGTCCGGCGTCCGTGCAGAATCAACCGCAGGCTGAAGGCACCGTGCTCACGGGCGGGGAGCAGGCCGACCAGCTCGCGTTCGACGGCCACCGGGTCGGTCGCCGTCGTGAGCCCGAGGCGCCGCACCAGCCGGCCCACATGCGTGTCCACGGGGAGCCCGGGCAGGCCGAATGCGACGCTGCGGACCACGTTCGCCGTCTTGCGCCCGACCCCGGGCAACGTGACCAGCTCCTCTCGGCGGCTCGGAACCTCACCGTCGAATCGCACCAGGACATCCTGTGCCATGCCGATCAGGTTCCGAGCCTTGGCCCGGAAGAACCCGGTCGAGTGGATGATCGCCTCGACGGACGCGGGGTCGGCCGCGGCCAGCGCCGACGCGTCGGGGTAGCGGGCGAACAGCGCCGGCGTCACCTGGTTGACCCGGGTATCGGTGCACTGTGCCGACAGAATGGTGGCCGCGAGGAGCTGAAAGGGCCCGTCGTGCACCAGCGCAC
>DAHXOD010000002.1 GCA_027365055.1 bacterium | reverse complement strand
GTCCGAGCCAGTCCGAGCCGTGCCCGACGGTGGGGCTTCATCGAGGTCACCTCGGTGGCGAAGAAGTGGACTGTTCCCCGGTCCGGATCCTGGAGGCCGCTGATCACGTTGAACAGGGTGGTCTTCCCGGCCCCGTTCGGCCCGATCAGCCCGGTGACCGTGCCGGGCCAGACCTCGAGGTCCACCGAGTTGAGCGCCGCCACCCCGCCAAAGTGCACCGACACCTCCGACACCCGGAGAGCCGGCAGCCCGTCACCCGGCGACACGGGCCTCACCCCCGATCGTGGAGGGATCGCTCCCGGTCACCGCGGCGCCCGCGTCCCCGTCGGCCGGGCGCTTGACCCACGGCAGCCGGACGGCGTTGGTGAGCCACTCGATGCCCAGGATCCCACTTGCCGCCCGGCCGATCAGGATGATCCCGATGCCGGCCACCAGCCCCAGCCCGGTCTGCCAGAAGTTGTAGAGCACCACATAGGTCAGCGCGGCGAGGAACGCACCCGACACCGTCCTGACGCTCCACACGGTCACGAAGAGGACGAAGATGATGCCGGAGAAGAAGCCGAAGTCGGAGGTGCCGACGGTCTGGTTGACCGTGGCGTAGAGCCCGCCGGCGATACCCGCCATCGCCGCGGCGATGGCGAACACCGCCACCTTGGTGAACCCGAGGTTGAGCCCGACGGTGGCATACGCGGCCGGGGAGTCGCTCATCGCCACCAGCCGCCTCCCGAACAGGCTCCTCCGGATGGCCAGGACCAGGAGCGCGGCCAGCACGAAGAACACGGTCACCAGCAGAAACTCCGCCCGGTCCCCGCCGAACGAGATGCCGGGCAGCACGATCCGGCCGACGTTCACCCCCGGGCCCCCGTAGACCCGGGCGTCGCCGAAGAAGCCCTGGTCCACCGCGTCGGCGAACGCGAACGTCGCCAGGGCGAAGTACAGGTCGCGCAGCCGGATGGTGGGCAGCGCCACCAGCGCGCCGAGCAGGGCACACACCGCGGCCGCCGCCACCAAGCCGAGCAGCGATCCTCCGCCGGCCACCTTGCCCATCAGGAAGGCGCCGATCCCCATGAACGAGAACTGGCAGAGCGACACCTGTCCCGAGTAGCCGATGAGCAGCACCAGCGACAACGCCACCATGCCGAGGGTCATGGTGTCCCCACCGAGCTGGAGCATGGGGATGCCCTTGACCGCGGTGGTGGCGAACACGAGGGCGAAGATCACTCCGACCACCACGAAGGCCGCCCCACCGGCCAGGGACTCCCGACCGCTCGGGATGCGGGGCACCCGGACCGTGCTGAGCCGGCCGGCCGCACGCAGGCGGACCGAAGGGAGCATGACCAAGGCGACGAAGAGGAACACCATCGGCAGTGCCAGGGTGATGTCCGAAGCGAGGCCCTGGGACACATGGGGCAACGCGTAGTAGATGATGTACTCCTCGGCCAAACCGATGACGATGGCCGCCACGAAGGTCACCGGAATGCTCTTGAGGCGGCCGACGACCGCGGCGGCGTACCCGTTGACCACCAGCAGCGTCATCGCGGTGATGCTGATCCCCGACTGCTCCTGGGTGAGGGCGAGGAGGACGCCGGCCAGCGCCGCCATCATGAAGCCGAGGATCCAGCCGTACTGGCTCATCATGTTGGGAGACGCTCCCGACATGGCCAGCAGGCCCGGGTCGTCCACCACCGCTCGGAGCCCGACCCCGGTACGGGTCGAGTAGAAGAGGAAGCGCAGTCCCACCACCAGCACGACGGCAATGCCGATGGTCAGGAGCTGTTGGTACTGGAGGTTGATTCCCACCAGCCGGAACGTCCCCGATACGATCGGGTCGAGCTGGTACTGGTTCGACGGTGGCCACACGATGGTGGCGACACCGGTGAGGATGACCGTGAGGCCGAGCGTCACCATGATCGGCCGCTCCGCGGTCGCCCCGTGCAGGCGGCGCATCAGCACCCGCTCGACCAGCGCACCTGCGATGGGAGCACCGACCAACAAGATGATCGCCATCGCCGCCAGCACCGGCACGTGATGACCGACCACCAGCTCCCAGTAGCTGAAGGCGGCGATCATCCCGACCGCTCCCTGGGCGAAGTTGAAGACCCCCGACGTCGTGTAGGTGACCACCAGCCCGGTGGCGGCGATCGCGAACCCTGCCCCGAGGATCACCCCGAACACGGTGTACTGGAGGAACGCGGTCATCGGATCACCCTCCCGATCCCATCACCGTCGCCGCACCTCAGGCGTCGTTGCCACCTTCCGACCCGCTCACGCTTTGGTGTGCAGGTAGTAGGTGCCGTTGCACCGGTAGCCCCCGGTGCTGCTCGAGACCGGAGGATCCGCCAGCCGTTGGAACTGGCCGTTGTTGATCCGGGCCAGGAGGTAACAGGACCCGTTGGTCTTGGCCGCCGGGTTGGTGGTGGAGATCAGGTTGTTGGCGTTGAACGTGGTGATCTTCGACAGAGCCTGCAACAGCGAGCCCCGGCTGGGATTGGAGCCGGCGTTCTTCAGGGCCTGGCTGAACAGCTCGGCCGACACCCAGCCGTACATGGTGAACAGATCCGGCTTGAACCCGGGCGACGCCACCGCGACCCAGTGGAGGAACGTTCCCACCGCGGGGATCAGGTTCCGGTCCTCGCCGAGGTAGAGGGAGGCGTTCTGCTCGAGGTACATCCCCTGGACTGCGGCCGCCCCACCGGAGTCGTGCACGAGGTTGGAGCTGTAGGTGGCCGCACCGAAGACCACTACCGGGTGGTAGTTCTGGTCGTTCAGGGCCTTGATCACCGCCGAGGCGTAATTCGCGGGCATCTGGTCGAGGAACAGCATCTTCACCCCGGCGTTCCGCATCGCGATCACGTACTGGGTGAAATCGGTCTGGGTGACCGGGTACTGGGGCTGGTAAACGACCTTGTAGCCCAGGTGCTCCATGGCCGCCTTCTCACCGTTCCAGTCGGTGACTGCCGACGGGGACGTGGCCACCAGGGTGCCGACCGCCTTGACCTCGGTGGGGTACTTGTCCTTGAAGTACTGGAGCGGCCCGGTCTCCCAGCCGGTGTTCTCCGGCACCGGGCTGAAGACGTTGGGGAGCTTGTTGGTCGCCGGATCGAGGACCACCGACACATCGGGCATTCCCGGGTTCTGGGCCAGGACGGCACCGCCGTAGCCGTCGTTGAGGCTGAAGCCCCCAACCAGCGCGAAGTCGTTCTGGATCGCCGTCTGGGGGAGCGCCTTGTTCAGCGCGCCGTTGTTGAACTGGTCGGCTCCGCTGCTCACGACGATCTTCCGGCCGTTGATCCCGCCAGTGGAGTTGACGTAGGCGGCGTAGGCCTGGGTGCCGACCAGTGCCCCTTTGAAGAGGCCGCCGATGTTGAGGGTCGAGATGTTCCCGACCTGGACGGTGGTGCGGGTGATCCCAGTTCGGTCGCTGAAGGCACTCGCCGGGATCTTCGCCGAACCACCGGCGGCCGTGGTGGCGGTCGTGGACGAGTTGGTAGAGCTGCACGCCGTGCCGACGACGGCGACCAGGAGGGCCGCCCCTACCGCCGCCATCCGCATCCTTCGCGATGCTGAGACCACACTTCCCCCTTGCGCTCGGCGTCAGACGGCGACCGGTCGGGACCCTCCCCGGACCTCGTCCACCGTGATGTGACTCTACGTCAGAAACTCCCGGGTCTGTCTAGCACTCCGGCGGGCCGACGCGGAACTCCGGAGTCGTCCCGACGCGAACACCTTCGAGAAAGCGGACGACACCCATCGTGGTGTGACGGCAACGGATCGACGCCAGGATGTCGAAGGCGTGTTGCGCGAGGGGAAGCTCGACGGAGACGACCGGCGCCCGCGAGACCTCGCGCAGACGAACCACGAACCTTCGGGCGACCGCGACCGACACCAGGGTGTCGTTGCTGCCGTGCAGCACGAACATCGGGGGTGCATCGAGTCCCACCCGTTCGATGGGGGACGCTCTGACGAAGCGCTCCCGATCCGACGTGATCGGCTGCTGCATCACATAGCGTTCGACGAGACGTAGGAACCCCGGTCCGAACGACCCGGAGAGCTCCGGATCGCCGGTCAGGTCGGCAGCGCCGTAGAAACAGACAGCGGCGTCCACGGAGGTGTCGGCATCCTCGAAGCCGGGTTGCCACTCGGCTGCGCCGGGGGTGAGGGCCACCAGCGAGGCGAGTTGCCCGCCGGCGGAGCCACCGGAGACGGCAACGAACCCGGGGTCCCCTCCGTAGTCGGCGATGTGCTCCTTCACCCATGCCACCGCCCGCTTCGAGTCGACGATATGGCTCGGCCAGACCGCCTTCGGGGAGAGCCGGTAGTTGATGGCAACGCACACCCACCCCCGAGCGGCCAGCTCGTGCAACAGCGGAAGGCCCTGCTGACGCTTGTCGCCGATCACCCAGGCACCACCGTGGATGTAGACCATGACCGGGCGCAGTTCCGGTCCCGACGATCCTCTCCGAAGCCGGATCACGTCGAGCCGGTGCCGGGCGATCCCGTCCCCCCAGTAGTCGATGTTCCGGATCCGCTGGATTCGGCGAAACCGGAAGGGCACGGCAATGCTCAGCCGCCACCAGGTGTTCCAGACCGGACCCGGCCGGAACCCGGGGGGCGGCGAGGCTCCGCCCGCCCCCCGGGCGAGCGCGTCTTCGACCAACGCCCCCGCCCGGTGTGCGACTACGGCCAACCAGACCAGCCCGATCCACGACAGCACGGCGACGGCAAGGCCGGTCCAACCGGGCCAGTGGGAGAACGCGCCGAAGTGGGCAAAGATCAGCGTGCCGGCCACCTGGACGGCCAGCACCTGCAACGGGAGTTCCCCAGGGGCCCATGCCAGCACGAAGCTCGCCACCGTGTACGGCTCGCGACGGATCGGGAGAAAGGCGTTGACCGTGCAGAGTCCACCGACCATGCTGACTGCGAGAAAGACCCACGGCACCGCACTATGAAACACCGGGTCGGTGCCGGGTGGCAATCGTGAGCAGTGGCAATCGTGAGCAGATGACTCGGACGACGAAAGACCGGTGGGCGATGGGACGGTGGGAGAACCCGTGGAACGGCTGAGCGGGCTCGACGCGAGCTTCCTCTACCTCGAAGCACCGTGCCTCCACATGCACGTAGCGATGACGATGACCTTCGATCCCACGACCATTCCCGGTGGCTACTCGTTCACCCGGATCAAGGGGTCGATCGCGGAGCGCGTTCCGCAGGCGCCGGTGTTCCAGCGACGCCTCCTCGAGGTCCCGTTCCACCTCGGCCATCCGGTGTGGGTCGACGACCCGGCGTTCGACATCGACTACCACGTGCGCCTGGCCGCGCTCCCCCGTCCGGGCGGCCTGCGGGAGCTGGCGGAGCTGGCCGGCGAATTCGGCGGTCAGCAGATCGACCGGTCCAAACCCCTGTGGGAGATGCGGGTCGTCGAAGGACTGGCCGGCGGGAGGATCGCCTGCATCATCAAGATGCACCACTCCACCATCGACGGGGTGTCGGGCGCCGCCCTGCTGTCGGTCCTCTTCGACCTCGAAGCCGACCCCCCGCCCATCACCCCGCCCTGGCAGCCCGAAGGCTCCGACCGCCCGCTCCCGTCAGGGCTCGACCTCATGGCCCAGGCCCTGGTGGCACGCACGCTCCGCCCGTTCGAGATCACCAAGGACGTGCTGCGGACCAGCCAGCGGATCCTCGATGTCCGCAAGGTCCGGAGCGTGTCCGAGGACCGACCCGGCCGGGGGAAGGCCGCGCTCCCGTTGTCGGCACCGCGTACCTCCTTCAACCGGTCACTGACCAAGCACCGCTCGGTGGCGTTCAGCGCCATCGGGCTCGCCGACGTCAAGCGGCTCAAATCGGCGACCGGTTCCACTGTCAACGACGTGGTGCTGGCGGTGTGCACCGGCGCCCTGCGCTCGTTCCTGGTCGACGGGGAAGAGCTCCCGGACAAGCCGCTGGTGGCGGTGGTGCCGGTGTCGGTCGCGTCCACCGGGCCGAACGCCTACGGGTCGAACAAGGTGTCTTCGATGTTCGTGCAGTTGCCCACCCAGATCGACGATCCGATCGAGCGCCTGGGAGCCATCCGAGCGGGCACGCTCGGTGCCAAGGAAGAGCACCATGCCCTCGGGGCCGACACCTTGCTCAACTGGGCCGAGCACGCCACACCGAACCTGTTCGCCAATGCCGCCCGCCTCTACAGCCGTATGCACCTGGCCGACCGCCACCGTCCCGTCGCAAACCTGGTCGTCTCGAACGTCCCCGGTCCCGACTTCCCCCTCTACCTGGCTGGAGCCGAGATGCAGGCCGGCTTCCCCCTCGGACCGGTCATGGAAGGGATGGGGCTCAACGTCACCATCATGAGCTACCGCGGGGCAATGTACTGGGGGATCATGGCCTGCCCCGAGTCGATCCCGAAGGTCTGGGAGTTCGCCGGCGCCATCCCCCTGGCCCTGGACGAACTGCTGGCCGCCGCCCAGTTGGAACCTGCGACCTATCGGAACGAGGAGGCGCGCCGCGCCGCGCTGGTGTCCGACTGCGGGGACCTAAGCGCCACTGACGACTGAGCGCTGACGACTGAGCGCGGTCGGCAGTGGGTGCGCGCGGCTGTCGCCCAGTACAACAGGCGGTGCGCAACTGCACCGCAGGAACCACGACCTCAGGACCCATGGGGGTCCCGGTCAGGGTGCGGGAGCGATCGCCATCGACGACGCCCCCGAACAGACCGGGATCGGTTGGCCGAAGGAGTGGGTGGCCACGGTGAACGGCACCAGATCGGCAAACCCGTCGATGAGATAGGCAGTCGCGCCGCCCGGAGCGAGGACGATGTCACTCGGGTGCTGGGTGCCGGCGGGACCGCCACTTTGGACCGGCAGGCGGATCGGGGCGGGAGGCGAAGCGAACGAAGCGATCGGCAGAGGATTGATCCAATTGTCGGCCGCATCCACCACGTAGAGCGTCGATCCGTCAGGGGTGATGGCCACGGCCGCCGGATCGGCGATGCCGAACCGATCGAACGAGGCTTCGGGTTGCAACGCACCGGTGGCCGCAGTGATGGGCAGCACCCGACCCCCGTAGTCGGTACCGCCTTGACCGATCACGTAGACGGTCGTTCCGTCCGGCGACACCACGATCCCGTGAGGTGAGTAGACCGAGGAAACGGAGAGACCGGTCACGATCGGGGCACCCGCAGTGGCGGCCACTGTGTTCACCGGAATCACCCCGCCGGCCACCAGCACGTACAGCGAGGTCCCCGCGGGGTTGAGCGCCATACCGAAGATGGTGTGCCCAGTCCCCAAATTGAGCGGTGTCCCCACCCGATCACGAGTCAGGTCGATCGGCACCACCGACGTTCCACTGGCCGCGATCGCTGTGTGGCCTCCGGGGAGCACCACGATGCCGTGGGTCGGGCCGGAGCCGGGCAGATCGATGGGACGGCCCGCCTGCTGGGTGACCAGGTTGACCGGTATCACCACGTTCTGCCCGGACGAGCCGGACGGTTGAGGCGTCACCCCGGTGGTGACCGGCACCGAGCTGATCGGGTGGCTTCCCGGCGGCACCCCCTCGGTCGTCACCACGTAAGCCCAATGTCCGCCGGGAGAGGTGGCGATGCTGGCGGCACCGATCCCCGGGGTCCCGGTGACCGGAAGCGGGATGTTCGCCTCGGCTGTTCCGGTGGACAACTCGACCGGTGTCACGGCGGACGGGCAGACTGCGTACGCGATCTCTCCCGGCGGGGCAAAGCTCGGCCCGGAAAGCACCGGGTTCCGGGGTGTGGTCACGAGGGAGCAGCCCGCAGTGGTCAGCGAGACTCCGACAATTAGCAGCCAGCGCCAGCTGCTATGCGCAGGCTCGTGCCCTGCTCTGGACAGGGTGGCCGTTCTCTTCTTCAGCAGCTTCCCCGCCCATTGGTTCGGTCGGGACGTTCGCATGGATGTTCCGAACGTTAGCCACCTCGCATGGGGAATCGGTGTCAATCCTCGGACCGGGCCGTCGGTCGTGTATCGATCTGAAGGCTCACGCACCGAGGTTGGCTCGCAGAGCGGCGAAGCGATCGGCTGCACCGATGGTCGGGTCCGATGGGAGGTCGAGATCGGCCAGCAGTGCTTCAGGGATCTCGTCGAGAAAGCGGCTCCGGTCGTGCTCGACCACCTGATCAGCCAACCGCCGGCGCCGTGCGTACGAAAGGAAGAGTCGGCGTTCCGCCCGGGTGATGGCCACATAGGCCAAGCGGCGCTCTTCCTCGAGTTGTTCGCCTTCCAAACAACGTCGGTCCGGGAAGACACCTTCTTCCATCCCCACCACGAACACGGTCGGGAATTCCAGTCCCTTGGCGGCGTGGATGGTCATGAGCACGACCCGAGACGGGTCGTCGCCCAGGTCATCGCTCTCGGTGACCAGGCCGGCCATGTCGAGAAGTGATTCGATCGTTCCATGGTCGCCGGCGATCGTCCGCAGCTGGTCGATGCTCTCCTCCCGGTAGCGCCCTTCCTCGTCGTCGACCGCCGCTTCGAGCAACTGGCGGAGGTAGGCGCCGTCGGCCAGAACCGCATCGATCGCTCCCAGCGCACCTTCGGTGGCCGATGCGTCCCGGATACGATCGAGAAGGTCGACGAACTGGTCGAGGCCCGCGGCAGCCAGCACCGGCAGACCGTCGATCTCTGACCGACGGTCAAGGACCTCCCCGAGGGGTAAGGCGTAGCGCTGGGCAAAGGAGCGGATCCGTTTGACACTGGAGTCACCGATCGCCCGACGGGGTACGTTGACGCAGCGCCGGAACGAGAGCTCGTCGTTCGGATTGACTGCGAGCTTCAAGTAGGCGGTCAGGTCCCGGATCTCCCGCCGTTCGAAGAAGGGAATGCCGCCGACCGTCCGGCACGCGATGCCGCGGCGGACGATCTCTGCCTCGATCGGACGGGCCAAGGCCTTGGCACGGCAGAGGATCGCGATGTCCCCGGCTCGACCACCGGCGGCCACCATCGCTGCCACCTCGTCCGCGACCCACCATGCTTCGTCCTCGGCATCGTCGGCGACCCGCAACGAGATCGGACTCCCTTCGCCGGCGTCCGTCCACAAGTGCTTTTCGGGCCGGGCCGCGTTGCGCGAGATCACCGCGTTGGCCGCTTCGAGAATGGTCCCCGTGGAGCGGAAATTCTGGTCGAGCAGCACCGTGGTGGCACCCGGGTACGTCTCCGCGAAGGAGAGGATGTTCCCGACGTCTGCGGCCCGAAACCCGTAGATCGACTGGTCGGCGTCACCGACGCAGCAGAGGTCGAGATGGCCCCCGGCAAGGAGCTCGACCAGGTCGCTCTGGGCTCGGTTGGTGTCCTGGTACTCGTCGACGAGCACCTGGCGGAACCGGTCCCGGTAGCGGTCGCGCACGTCGGTGTGCTCGCGCAGCAGGGTCACCGTGTGGACCAGCAGGTCGTCGAAGTCGACGCAGTCCGAGGCCACCATCCGCAACTGGTACTCGCGGTAGAGGCGCGCCTGTGCGTTGGCGCGGGCATCGGCCGCGTCCAACGAGAAGCGGCGGGGATCGACCAGACGGTTCTTGGCCGCGCTGATCGCCGCCTTGGCCCCGCCGACCGGCATCATCTTCACGTCGATGTCGAGGTCGTCGGCGATATCGCGGAGCAGGCGCTTGCAGTCGTCCTCGGAGAGGATGGTGAATCGCCGGGTCAGACCCACCCGGTCGGCGTAGGGCCGAAGCAGTTTCACGCAGGCGCTGTGGAACGTGGACACCCACATCTCCGAGGCGATCTCCCCGAGTGACGCGGCCAAGCGCTCCTTCATCTCCCGGGCGGCCTTGTTGGTGAACGTTATGGCAAGGACGCTCTGCGGCGCGACCACCCCTGACGCCACGAGGTAGCCGATCCGGCTCGTGAGCACTTTCGTCTTCCCCGACCCGGCTCCGGCGAGCACCAACAGCGGCCCCCGGCCATGGACCACCGCCTCGCGCTGGCGTTCGTTGAGCCCCTCGAGAAACGACTCGGGTCGCAGCGGCCGCCGAGCAGCCCGTTTGGCACCCGGATGGGCGCCGCTGGTCGCTCCCCGCTTTGCACTGCGCACCGTGTCCGACACGAATGGGGACACTAACCGGGTGCTGCGACCCTCTCCGACGTGTCCGGAGCCCCGGGGCGGGCGGCTCCCGCACAGAAGGCGCTCAGCGACCCTTCTTCCGCCAGCGCTTTCCTGACTTGTCGTCTGATGTCTGGCCGTTCTTCGCCGGCGTCACCCCGGCGGCGATGTCTGCTTTGCGCTGACTGTTGGCGTCGTACTGGACCTTCACTTCGTCAGCCAGCGACGATCCCTTGAGAGCCAGCTGGAAGATGTCTGGGAACTCGGGACCGCCCTTGAACAACTCGGCGTTCTTTGCCGCCACTGCGGGCGAAAGGCCCGGATTCCGGGTTGGAGCAGGCTTCACCGGGGTGGGCTCCGACGAGGCAGCCACCACCGGTGCGGGCTCAGGCACCGGTGGTGCCACCGGTGCTGGTGCGGGCTCAGGTTCGGGTGCCGCGGCCGCCACCGGTGCTGGTGCGGGCTCAGGTTCGGGTCGGGCTCGGGCTCGGGTGCCGGAGCGACCGCCACCAGCGGTGCGGGTTCAGGCTCGGGCTCGGGCTCCGGTGCCGGAGCGATCGCCACCACCGGTGCTGGCGCTGGCTCCGGCGCTGGCTCCGGTGCGGCGACAGTCGTCGCTACGGGACTCGGCGCTGGCTCCGGCGGCGGTGTCGCCGCTTCGAGCGGTTCAGGGGCGACCTCGGACGCAGGTGCTGGGGTACTGGCCTGGAACACGAGCGAGTGAAGTGAGATCGGCCCATCGTCGTCGAACTCCGAGATCTCGTCCGTCTCGTCAAACCCGGACGTGGCGATCGGTGTGAAGGAATCCGGTCCGGTGGAAGGCAGACTCTCGTCATTGACGATCGACGGCTCTGACGACTCGACGCCGACGACCGGTGGTTCGGAACCGGCGGCGGCTTCAGAAAGCCCTTCGGGCTGCGGACCCGGGGAAGGAAGGTCGAGACCCGCAGGCCCGCCGTCGATGACGGCATGGTCCGGGTGGTGATCAAGTTCCACCTCCGGTTCGGTCCCGTCTCGCAACGCTGACCTCGGAGCCTGTGCGACTGCCGAGTCGCCGACTGCCGTCCCTTCGTGTCCGCCAACCGGCGCTACTTCGAATGTTGCCGCCACTGGTGGTACAGGCACCTCGTCCGCGACCGGTCCCTCCGCCGCCAATTCACCGGTCTCCTCAGGCTCGACCGGTGGTGGGACAAGCGTCGGGGTCCAAGGTTGACCAGAAGCCCCATCACCAGCCCCGGCCGATCCGGCAGCGGCGGGAGCGAACGGAGGGATGGGTTTCATGAGGTGGGCCGGTAGGTCGACTTCGCTCACGTACGGTGGGGACGCCCTCTGGTCGGCCACCGGGCGGAGGAGCATCGACGACGCTGAGACCACTGGTTTTGGTTTGGCGTCTTGCGGTCTGGCGTCTTGGACCGGTTCGACGTCTTCGACCGGTTCGACGTCTTCGACCGGAGCGGGCGACACCACGGGCGCCACCGGCGTGCTGGCCAGAGGTGACACCGAGGCAATGGGAGCGCTGGGCCCATCCGAGACCGGAGGGTCGACCACCGGGCCACCCTGCTCAAAGGTCCCGCCGTGTTCTGCTGAGCCCGGTTCCCATCCGCGCTCAGCGACCGTCTCGGCTCCGCCCGCATCGTGAACATCACCATCAGGAGTTGGCCCGCCAACCGGTGTCAGGCCACCATCAGGAGTCAAAAGGCCAACGTCTTCGCTCTCTCCGGCGTCGGACGCGTCGGCCCGCCCTACACCCGGCGGGCGCAGCTCAGGCGGATGCCACCTTCCGTCGGCAGCTTTCCACCATCCTGGCCCCAGTGCGGTGTCACTCATCGTGGTGCCTCCCCCACTCTGCGTGCTGAATCTTCAGCATGAAGAACCTCAACGTATTGCCCCAGGGTATCCTGTCAGCGGTTCCACAGCCATACCCTTTTGCACGGTGGTGTCTCGGGGCCCCGAGGCCCGTGGATCGAGCCATCGGGACGTGCGACCACTGAGAATGGACCTCGAACGCCAACGCAGAGTCAAGGAGCCAGGGAACTCACTCGTCGGCGAGTGGTCAAACTGCAGCATGTGATCTCGAGGGATACCATTGCGACGGTGACGGGTCTCGGCAGGTTCCCTTCGATCGCACAGGGAGCACGGCGCCTGGGAGTCGCGTTTCTGTTGGCACTGGCAGTCGGCACGTTGACCGCCGGGCACGCTGGCGCTTCGTCGCTCGTAGCCCCCAAAAGCCATGTCTATGCGGGAGGCGGGGTGATCGCCTTCGGCGCCGCGCCGACGTACGCAACGGCATCAGTGGCTCCGCTCAACTCGGTGGTGGTGGCCCAGGCGGTCGATCCGGTCGCCGGCTCACAGGGATATTGGCTGGTCACCGCCGATGGTGGCGTCTTCGCCTACGGTGATGCCCGGTTCTACGGGTCGCTCGGATCGCTCGCCCTCCAGGGACCGATTGTGGGGATGGCCGCTACCCCGGACGGCAACGGCTACTGGCTGGTGGCGCTCGACGGTGGCGTGTTCGCCTTCGGGGACGCCAACTTTTACGGTTCCATGGGCGGTCACCCGCTGAACCGTCCGATCGTAGGGATGGCGGCGACAGCGAACGGTCAGGGATATTGGTTGGTCGCCTCGGACGGGGGCATCTTCGCGTTCGGCGATGCGGCGTTCAAGGGTTCAATGGGCGGCACCCCCTTGGTGTCCCCGATCAGTGGCATGGCAGCGACTGACAATGGGAGCGGCTACTGGATGGTGGCTGGGGACGGCGGCGTGTTCGCCTTCGGTGATGCCCGGTTCTATGGATCGATGGGTGGGCAGGTTCTGAACGCTCCGGTGGTCGGGATCGCCCCCAGCCGCGGAGACAGCGGTTACTTGCTGGTGAGCACCGACGGAGGCATCTTCGGATTCGGCGGCTTCAACTACTACGGTTCGCTGGGCCACGGGCTCGGCGGAAACCCTGCCGACGTACCCCCCGTGACGGCACTCACGCTCACTCAGAATGGAACCGGCTACTGGCTGCTCGAACCCGACGGCTGGAACTACTCGTTCACCGGCGCGGCGGGCGGCCCACCGACCCCACTGGCCGCATCGATCGTCTCCATCGCCGATACCCAAGTAGCGAGCGACCCCTCTCCCGGATCATTCTGCAATCCGTACGGACCGTGCGAGGCATGGTGCGCCCTCTTCGCCACCTGGGTCTGGGGCCGGGCGGGGATACCCATCCCCTCCTACGCTTTCACCGGTGACATCTACAACTGGGCAGCATCGAACACTGCGCTGATCCCACCATCCGGCGCCCCGCAGCCCGGTGATGCCGTTCTCTACGGGACGGGACCTTGGAGTACGGCCACCTCGCTCCATGTGGGCCTGGTCGCACAGCGGTGGCCGGATGGCGCCATCGTCACCATCGAAGGCGACGCCGGTCCGGCTCCGGTCGGATCGCTGGCGGTCATCATCAACGGGCCGTACCTACCGGCGTTCTCGCCGGACTACAACGGGATGCCGATCTACGCCTTTGCCGCGCCCTAACGACGGCGGCAAAGCCCGGTCCGCTCAGACGGCGGACAACGTGGCATCGGTCACGGGAATAGTTGTCTTCGCAACTATGTTGACCTGACGGAGCTACGAAGGAGCGCCATGTCATTTTCTCCGGTACGCCTCAACCACGCGGTGTTGTTCGTCGCCGACCTCGAGCGCTCGGTGACGTTCTACTCCGGCGTCTTCGGGATGGAGGTGATCGCCCGGGAACCGCGGGCGCGCGCCGCGTTCTTGCGGCTTCCGGCGTCAGGGAACCACCACGACCTCGGGCTGTTCGGGGTGGGGAGCGCGGGCGGTCCGCGCATCGCCGGCACAGTCGGTCTCTACCACCTGGCCTGGCAGGTCGACACCGTCGACGAGCTCGTCGAAGCCCGCACCGCCCTGGTCGACTCGGGCGCCTCTACCGGCGAATCGAGCCACGGTGCGACGAAGAGCATCTACGGAGCCGACCCCGATGGCAACGAGTTCGAGGTGATGTGGATGCTCCCCCGGAGCGCGTGGGGTGCCTACCGTGACGCCGCGCCGGTCGAGCGGCTCGACCTGGACGCAGAGGTCGAACGATGGAGTGGTGTCCGGACCGCTCACGGGCTCCATGCCGCACCGACCAGCGGGACCGACCAGCCAGACACGGCCCCAGGCGCGGTCAGCCTGGATGGCCCGATGCACACCAGTGCGGAGCTCGGCGAACCAGTGGTGGTCTGGGAGGGTTCGACCGACCCGAAGGCGCCACTTGTGGTGCTCTTTCACGGCCGCGGCTCGGACGCCCACGCCATCGCCACCCTGGCCGAGGTGCTCCCATCGGGCCTGGCCTACGCAGCCGTCCGAGCACCGATCGCCGAAGGCAGCGGCTACGCCTGGTTCGCCAACCGGGGCATCGGGCGACCGGTGACTTCTTCGCTGGCCGCCACCATGGGCTGGTTCACAACGTGGTTGGACGAGCAGGCGCCCCCGGGTCGACAAGTGGTGCTCGTGGGGTTCAGTGGGGGCGCCGCCTTCGCCGGGGGCCTGCTCCTCGACCGGCCCCGTCGCTACGCCGGCGTCGCCGTCCTCGCCGGCACCCTCCCCTTCGACGCCGGTGTTCCCACCGACGAGGGCCGCCTCGAGGGGGTGCCCGTCTTCGTGGCCCAGGGAGACCACGACGAGGTGATCCCGCGGGTTCTCCTCGACCGCACCTGGCACTACCTCACCGGCCCGGCCGGTGCGAAGACGACGGCGGCCCGAGACCCCGGCGGTCACGGCATCGCCGACACCGCACTCGGGGCACTCAGTCCGTGGATCCGCGGCGTGCTGAGCCCGGCCGATCAAGGAAGCCGGTAGAGGACCTCGCCGGCATCGGGAACGACCAGCGTGTCCGGGTCCGACGCCCACGCGGCCGGATCGACCCCGGACGGATCGAGATAGTCAAGGTTCATCGACCGGGTCACGTCTTCGGGAATGCCGGTGGCGAGTGTCACCACCAGCCGATCGTGCTCCCCGCGCACGGGATCGTAGGTACCTGAGCCCCGCAGGTGGGTGGAGTGGGCGAGGTCCCCCCAGGGCTCGTCCCGGAACCGTTCCCACTGCCCGACGAAGTAGTCACGGCAGTGATACCCGATCGTTTGGACCCGGGGATGGGTGACACTGACCTCGTGGATATGCGGTGCGAACAGCACCACCTGACCGCCGTCGGCCACCACCGGTTCGACCTTGTAGAAGCCCTTGGCTCCCGTCCACAGGTCGGCGTATCGACCGGGGATCAATGCGAGCACGCGGCGGACGGGAGCGTCGAGTCGGCGGACATGGGTGAGCTCCGCCACCGCCGTGGCGGCATCCCATGCCTCGACCGGATCGCCGAAGGTGACGGCGTGCAGTTCGTCGGAGCCAACGCCGGTGACCAAGCAGAGCGCCAGGTGCTCGCCCGGGACCATCGAGGCGGCCTCGTCGATCAGGGCGCGGACCGGCGTCTGCCCTCGAACGCCGATCTGTGCGACGTTGGTGAGCAACGCTCCCAACCAGTGCGACACGTCGATGAAGGCTCGTCCGGACACGCCGGGAAACAGGTACTTGTTACCCCCCGAGTAGCCGACCACCTCGTGGGGGAACACCGGGCCCACGATCAGGGTGACCTCGTGGTCGAGCACCGCCCGGTTGACCTCGACATCGACGCTACGACGCAGCAGCCCGCCGGAGAGCTCGTCGATCCTCGCCGCGGAGATGGTCCCGACAGGGGCGAACGTGGAAGGTTCCCACCAGGCGTGATTGCGGACCTCGAGGTTCGGGGCATGGGCCCCCAGCTGCCCAGGAGGTAGTCCGAGATGAGCAGCCAGCGCCTGCTCTCCCAACGGCGCGTGGGTTCCGAGCGCTACCAGTACGGTGACCCGCGAGGCACGACCCCTCAGCGTGTCGTCGATCGACGAAAGAAGCAGGGGCAACGGGCAGGTGCGGGTGGCGTCCGGCACCAGCACGCACACGCTGCGACCGCGCAGGTCGGCTCGCTCGAGCTGCTCGCGGACGAACGCCCTGACCTGATCGGGCGCCAGGGAACCCGCTGGACCGCCGATCAGCGCGACGCCCGACGGACTGACCACCGCTTCCGTTCCCGGCACCAGCATCCTTCCTTGGCAACCACCGCTCGGAGCACGACAGGGCAGTGACCAGCATGTTCCCGGCGAGCGAGGGCTCGAACGTTCCCAGCGTGTTGCGCCACCTCCCGGTCCACTCCATCATACGGCGGTGGACGATGACGACCCGAGGCTCACCCTGCACCCCGACCGGCTCTTCCCGTCGGACCCGGCCGAGCGCTCCATCGCCCGGCGGATCCACGCCACCACCTGCGACCTGCCGGTCATCTCCCCCCACGGCCACGTCGATCCCCAGGTGCTCGTCGACGACCGGCCGTTCCACGACCCGGCCACCCTCCTGGTGACGGCAGACCACTACCTCACCCGGCTCCTTCACGCCGACGGCGTCGACCTCGGAGCCCTCGGGGTCGCATCGGGCCCACTGTCGGAACCGCAAGCGCGATCGGTCTGGAAACACCTCTGCGAGCACTGGGACCTGCTGCGCGCCACCGCGGCCCGCACGTGGCTCGAAGCCGAGCTGGTGGAGCTGTTCGACTGCTCGGTCCGCCCATCCGCCCGCACCGCCGACCGGATCTACGACCAGATCGCTGAACACCTCGGCCAGGATGCCTTTCGCCCGCGCGCGCTCTACCAGCGCTTCCGGCTCTCCGTCCTAGCCACGACCGACGAGCCGTGGGACGACTTGTCCGCCCATCGAGCGTTGACCGACGACCCCACCTGGTCGGGCCGGGTCATCCCCACCTTCCGGCCCGACCGGGCTCTGGATCCGGCACGGCCGGACTGGCCCGAGGCCGTCGCTCGGCTCGGCACCGCCGCCGAACTCGACACCGCCGACTACGACGGCTACCTCCGGGCGCTGGAGGCCCGCCGCCGCACCTTCCGTGCGCACGGGGCGGTGGCCGCCGACCACAGCCATCTCGACGTCCGGACCGAACCCCTCGACCACGCGGTGGCGTCCCGGATCTTCCACTCAGCCCTCGCCGGAGACGTGAGCGCTGCCGAAGCCGCGGCGTTCCGCCGCCACATGCTCTTCGAGATGGCCCGCATGTCGTGCGACGACGGGCTGGTGATGACGTTGCACCCCGGGGTTCGCCGCAACCATCATCAACCCACCTTCGAGCGTTTCGGACCGGACGTGGGCTGCGACATCCCCATCCGCACCGAGTTCACCGACGCGCTGGCGCCGCTCCTCCGCCGTTTCGGGACCCACCCCGGGTTTCATCTGGTGGTGTTCACCCTCGACGAAACCGCATGGTCACGCGAACTGGCGCCCCTGGCTGGCTTCTACCCTTCGGTGTACGTCGGTGTCCCGTGGTGGTTTCTCGATGCGCCCGACGCAATCCGTCGATTCCACAGTGCGGTCACCGAGACGGCCGGCTTCCGGCGCACGTCGGGATTCGTCGACGACACCCGGGCGTTCTGTTCGATCCCCGCCCGACACGACCTGTCCCGCCGGGTGGACGCCGGGGTCCTCGCCCGCCTGGTCGCCGAGCATCGGCTCGACGAGGACGAGGCGGTGGACACCGCGATCCATCTCGTCACGACGCTACCGACCACGGTGTTCAAGCTGTGACCGATCGCCCAGCGCTCCGTGGCGTACCAGGCGACCACCCGGCTTCCCCGACGCGGCTCGTGCACCTCGGGCTCGGGCACTTCTTCCGCTCCCACCAGGCGTGGTACACCCACCATGCCAGCGACACCGAGCAGTGGCAGTTCACCGCGTTCGCCGGGCATCCCGGCAACCTGCTGGTCGAACAGCTCAACGACCAGGATTCCCGTTACACCCTCATCGTCAGAGGGGACGACGCCGATCGGACCGAGGTGGTCGCCAGCATCTCCCAGTGCTGCGGTGCCGACGAGCGCGATGCCTGGGAGGCCTGCTGGGGTGCGCCGGACCTCGCCGTGATCACCACCACGGTCACCGAGCACGGCTACCCCGTCGCCTCTGGTGGCGGGCTCGACTTCGACCGCCCGGACATTCAGTCCGATCTGGCGACGCTCCGGCGCGGTCCGCATGGCGCGCTCTCCACCGTTCCGGCCCGCATCGTGGCCGGCCTGGCAGCGCGCCGCCGGTCCGGCGGCGGACCAGTCGCCCTCGTGCCCTGCGACAACCTGGCAGCCAACGGCGTCGTCGCCCGCCGCCTGGTCCTCGATATGGCCGGTGCTCTCGACCCGGGACTGGCGACCTGGATCGACGGGTCGCTCGCCACTGTCACCACGGTGGTCGACCGGATCACCCCCTCGACCACCGACAGGGACCGCCGCCGCGTGCTCGAGCTGACCGGCCGGACCGACCGGTGCCCCGTGGTCACCGAGCCGTTCGCGGAGTGGGTGCTGAGCGGAGCCTTCCCCGCGGGACGCCCCCGCTGGGAAGAAGCCGGAGCCACCTTCACCGACGACATTGCGCCCTACGAGCACCGCAAGCTGTGGCTCCTGAACGGGGCGCATTCGCTCTTGGCCTATGCCGGGAGCGCCCGCGGCCACACCACCGTCGCCGGAGCCATCGCCGACGGTGCCGTCCTTGCGTGGGTCGAGGAGTGGTGGTCGGACGCCTCCCCGCACATCGGCCATGCTCCAGACGTGTTGCTTGCCTATCGCTCGCTGCTGCTCGAACGCTTCTCCAACCGCCGGATCGAGCACCGGCTCGACCAGATCGCCATCGACGGCTCGGCCAAGATCCCGGTGCGGGTCCTGCCGGTCCTGCAGGCCGAGCGGAAGGCCGGTCGCCTTCCCACCGGTGCCACCCGGGTGATCGCCGCGTGGATCCACTGCCTGCGCGATCGGAGACCAGCCGGCATCGCCCGTCAGTCACCGGGACTCACCTCCCTCGTGAACGGCCCCCTCCCCGTCGCCGCCCGCCGGGTGCTCACGACCCTGGATCCCGCCCTGGCCGACGACGTGCCGGTCGTCGAGGCCATCGTCGACCAGTGCCGCCAGTTCAGCCAGGACGCCGCACCATGACCGCCGGCTCCGCGGCTGGCGTCGTGATCGGGCTCGATGTCGGTACCACCGCTGTCAAAGCCGTGGCATTCGCCACGACCTCGGGGTGGCGTCACCTCGCTGTCCGCGACTACTCGGCTCTGGGTACGACGCCCGATCCGGCGTGCCACGACCCTGCCGTCGTACTCAGATCGGTGGCCGGGGCGCTCACCGAATGCGCCCACGCGGTCGGGTCCGGCGAGGTCGTCGGCGTGTCCGTCGCCGCGGCCATGCACGGCTTGGTCGCGCTCGACGTGGCATACCGACCGCTGACGCCGATATTGACCTGGGCAGACGCCCGGGCAGCCGATCAGGCTCGTCAGCTCCACGCCGCCGGGCAGGCCGGCGACATCCACGCCCGTACCGGGGTCCCGGTCCATCCGATGACGCCACTGGTCAAGCTGCTCTGGTTCGCGCAGAACCGTCCCGAGCTGCTGACCGGCGCACGATGGTGGGCCGGCCTGAAGGACTACGTGCTGTGGTGGTTGACCGGCACGCTGGTGACCGAGATCTCGTCGGCTTCGGGCACCGGTCTGGTCGACCTCGGGTCGCGGTCGTGGAGCGCGACCGCGACCGAGCTCTGCGGGATCCGCGTGGCGCAACTCCCCGACATCGCGGGGACGACCGACCGCTTGACACTCGGGCCGTCGGCCGCCAGTCAGACCGGCCTGCCCGCCGGGACACCGGTGGTCACCGGGGCCGCCGACGGTCCCCTCAGCAACGTCGGTGCCGGCGCCCTGGCCCCGGGAGTCGCCGGGCTGTCGCTCGGCACCAGTGGCGCGGTCAGACTCACCGTGCACTCACCGGTGGTCGATCCCGACGGTGCGCTCTTCTGCTACGCACTGACCGACTCATTGTGGGTGGTCGGCGGTGCAGTCAGCAACGGGGCCGCCGTGGCCCGGTGGGCCGCACGTGCCCTGCTTCCCAGCCCCACCCCGGGCGGGGGTGGGGTTGGCGGGGGTGGGGTTGGCGGGGGTGAACAGGGCGCACTCGAACAGGCTGCACTCGAACTGGCTGCCACCGTCCCACCCGGAAGTGACGGGCTGGCGCTGCTCCCGTACCTGCTGCCGGAGCGCTCGCCGCTCGCTGATCCCGACCTGGCCGGTGCTTTCGTCGGGCTCCGCAGCAGCCACACCCGAGCCCATTTGCTCCGGGCCGCCGTCGAGGGCGTCGCTCTGCAGCTCCGGCTGGTCGTCGATCGGCTCGATCGGCTCGACGGGGTGGGTCCGGTCACCTCGATCCGGGGGGTCGGAGGGGCCTTCCGGTCCGTCCTGTGGACCGAAGTGGTCGCCGGCATGGTCGGACGGCCGTTCCGGGTCTCCGCGGTGACCGAGGGCACCGCACTGGGCGCCGCGGCTCTGGGACTGGTCGCGCTCGGGTACCAGCGCGACCTCGAGGCCGCCTTCCGCTCACTGGCCGGAGATCCAGGGGACGGTCCCGCCGTGACCGTGGACCCCAACGCCGATCAGGTGTACGCAGAGCTGCGGGCGTCGGTTCCCGTTCTCGTCGACGCCCTGCATCGAGCGGCCGGTTCCGGCCCGTGGACCTGACTCTCCAGGCGCACCCCGAGGGGACGATTCGATGTACCGGACCGGGGTGACCAGCCGAGTCAGGGCTCAAAGGTGACCACCGGGGTGACCACCTCGCCCAGCGAGCTCGATCGTCGGGCCGCGTCGAGCACCGCCAGTCCGTCGAGCGCGTCGGCCGGGTCCACCGGTGGGGGCGCACCCGACCGCAGCGCCCGCTCCAGCCCCAGGTAGAACTCGATCCAGCGTCCCGGTTCGCTGGGAACAGGCACGCCGTGGACCGCCCCGGCAACGGCCCCGGCGTCGACGTCGCCGCTCCACAGGGTGCCCCACTGTTCCGCGGGTTCCTCCCCGAACCCGGGATCACCCGGACATCTCCCCCGCCGGAGCGAGGCTTCTTGGCTGTCGACCCCGCTGACCACGAACGCTCCTCGATCACCGAGCACCCGGAGCCTCGGTCCCGGACTGGCGAACAGCAGTCCGAGTGAGAGATGGGAGCGAACCCCTGAGCGGTGATGAAGGGCGACGAAGGCTTCGTCGTCGGACCCGCCCCGCTGGGAGCGTAGTTCGGCGTAGACGCCGATCACCGGTCCGAACAACACCAGGGACTGGTCCACCACATGGGTTCCGAGGTCGAGGAGGCTGCCGCCACCCTCTGCCGGCGTCAGGTGGTCGCGCCAGCGAGACCGGTCGAGCTCGGGTCGCCACCGCTCGAACCTCGACTCGTAGCGGAGCACGGTCCCCAACCGGCCGTCGGCGAGCAGCCGCAGGAGCGTCAGGTGGTCGCTGTCCCAGCGTCGGTTGTGAAACGGTGCCAGTACCAGGCCGCGCTCGGCGGCCAGGTCGACCAGCGCACGACCCTCGGGGCCGGTGAGGGCGATGGGCTTGTCGACCACCACCGCGAGCCCATGTTCCAACGCCCCGCGAGCTACCTGCACATGGCTCCCTGATGGTGTGGCCACGACCACCAGATCGTGCTCGCCGGCAGTGGCCCACAGTTGACCGACGTCCGCCAGCACCTGGACTCCGGAGTGGTCACTGCGGGCCTGAGCCGTTCGGACCGGATCGGCGGTGACCACCGACCGGAGGACCAGCCCTTCCGCTGCGCTCACCAACGGGGCGTGGAACCAGCGTCCGGACAGGCCGTACCCGACGATCGCCACCGACAGAGGACGGTTCCCTGACATCGACTCCGGGTGGGTCACCGTCGGCGGGCCAGGGCGTCGAGCAGCACGCCTAGCGCGGCGGTCACCCGCTCGGCGGTGGGCAGGTGGAGCGACTCGTCCGGTCCGTGGGCGTTGGACCCCGGACCGAGCACCCCGGTGGCGAGGATCTGTGCCCCGGGGAAGCGGTCGGCCAGCCACCCCATGAAGGGGATCGATCCCCCTTCGCCGAACCGGCCCGGAGGCCGTCCGAAGCTCGCCCGCGACGCGCGGTCGAGCGCCTGTTCGAACCACGGGGCGAAGGGCGCCGCGGCCCAGCCCGCGGCTGCACCGCCCAGCGCCCACTCGATCCGGGCCCCGGATGGCGGGTCGGTGGTGACCGCTCGTTCGATGGCCTCGGCCGCGGCGGCGGCATCCGCCGTCGGGGGGATCCGCCAGACCAGCTTCAGGCTGGTGGACGGACGCAACACGTTGCCGGCCGTCGGGGTGGGCGGCAGCCCGTCCGCGCCGACCACGGCGAGCGACGTCGACCAACCGGTCCGCAGGACCCGGTCGACCGCCCCGTCGCCTTCGAGTACCAACCCGGCGACCAGCGGGAACGGCTCGGCGCCGGCGCGTTCGGCGAGGGCGTCGGCCAGTGCCGAGGCGTCCTCGAGCGCCCCGGACGGGAGCGCCACCCGGAGCTCGGGGAGGAGGGCATCGCCGGTGACCGGGTCCTCCACCCGATCGAGCACGTGGCGGATCAGGCGGAAAGAGTCGGGGACCACGCCGCCGGCAGAACCGCTGTGCACCCCGTGGTCGAGGACCGACACGGTGAGGATGCCGTCGACGAACCCCCGGAGGGAGGTGGTGATCCACAACCGGTCGTCGGTCGGGCAACCGGAGTCGAGGGCCACCACCAGATCCGGTCTCCCGGTCCGGTCGGCCAGGTGGTCGAGTACCGCGGGCAGGTGAGGGCTCCCGCTCTCCTCGGAGCCTTCGGCAACCACGATGCACCGCCCGTGGCGGCCGCCGGCCGCGAGCACTGCCTCGATGGCCACCAGGGCCGAAGGCAGTGCATACCCGTCGTCGGCCACCCCACGGGCGTAGAGCCGGTCGCCTTCGAGCGACGGGCTCCACGGGCTCCGGTTGCCGGTCCACCCGTCGAAGGGCGGCTGCTTGTCGTAGTGACCGTAGACGAGGGCGGTGCCGGTGATCGAGGGATTGCTGGCCGGCACGTCGACCACCACGGTGGGGGTCAGCCCGGGCAGCCGCACCACCTCGACCTCGATGCCCGGGATGGCGCGCTCCGACGCCCACCCGGCGAGGAGACGGGCCGCCTCGTCGAGGTGACCGGCCGACTCCCACCCGGGATCGAAGGCGGGCGACAGGTCGGGGATGCGGGCGAAGATCTCGAGGAGGGGGAGGACCTCACGCCGCCAGCGTCCGCGGGCCGCGGTCACGATGCCGGTGTCCACGCCGGTGTCCCCGGTTGGCTGCACGGTGCTCATCCCGGCGATCCTAGGTTGCGCCGTTCCGATCGGGCCGCTCCGGTGGCCGGGCTGCTCCGGCACCCGGTCGACGTCGTGCGAAGATCAGTGGATGCCCCGCCCAGCGAGCCAGCCCCCGACATGACCGGCAGCCCGGAGTGAGCGATGGGAGTCGCGAGGCTGCCGTGGACCGGCCCGTCGGCGGGGGTGCTGCTGCTGGCTCGGTACCGGCCGCACCTGCGCCCGGTACAACGGTCGTCGACAAGGCGTCACAGCAGGGGCTGATCACCAGCATCGAGGGGATCCCCGCCCTCTCCCTCGATGCCATCAGCTCGGTGGCGTACGGACCCGAGGCGATGCTCGCGGTGCTGGCGACCGCCGGGGCCGGGGCGCTGGCGAGGATCGAGCCGATCACCGTGGCCATCGTGGTCCTGTTGATCATCCTGGTGTTCTCGTACCGCCAGGTCATCGAGGCGTACCCCGACGGGGGAGGCTCCTACGCGGTCACCAAGGCCAACCTGGGCCCTCGCACCAGCCGCCTGGCCGCCGCGTCCCTCGTCGTCGACTACGTCCTCACCGTGGCCGTGTCCATCGCCGCCGGGGTCGCCGCCCTCGTCTCGGCGTTCCCCTCACTGGGACCGCACAGCCTGCTGATCGCACTGGCCATCCTGGTGGTGCTCACCGCCCTCAACCTGCGCGGCATCGCCACCAGTGCCCGGACATTTCTGTTGCCGACGGCAGTGTTCATCGTGGGGATCTACATCGTGATCGGCGCCGGTCTGCTGCGATCCCATCCGGCACCCAACTCCGGCGTGCACCCGGTGACGCTCCCGCAGACCGCGGCCGCCGTCGGCGTGCTGCTGCTGCTGAAGGCGTTCGCCGCCGGATGCAGCGCACTGACCGGTGTCGAAGCCATCGCCAACGACGTGCCCGCCTTCAAGCACCCGAGCGTGCCGCGGGCGAAGCGCACCGAGGCGATCCTCGGCGTGATCCTCGCCACCATGCTCCTCGGCCTGGCAGTCCTGACCGTGCGCTTCCACATCGGGCCGGTGGCCGACCAGACGGTCCTGAGCCAGATCACCGGGGCTGCCGTCGGGCGCGGCCCGATCTACTACGTCATCGACCTGTCGACCACGGTGATCCTGGCCCTCGCAGCCAACACCTCCTTCGGGGGCCTGCCGGTGATGGCCAGCCTGCTGGCCCACGACAACCTGCTGCCCCATGTCTTCGGGCTGCGTGCCGACCGCCCGGTCTACCGCTACGGCGTGGTGATGCTGGCCGCCCTCGCCGGGATACTGCTCATTGCCGTCAACGCGAACACCAACTCGCTGATACCGCTGTTCGCCATCGGCGTGTTCATCGGCTTCACCCTCTCCCAGACCGGCCTGGTCCGCCACTGGCATCGAGCCCGACCGAAGCGATGGTGGCTCCGGGCCGCCCTCAACGGGACCGGGGCAGCCATGACCGGGGTGGCGACCGTGATCTTTCTGGTGACCAAGTTCACCGGAGGAGCCTGGATCGTGGTGATCGCCATACCGTCGCTGATGCTGCTGTTCTCGAGGATCAACCGGTACTACGACGACGTCAGCACCGAGCTGGAGCTGGGTTCCGTGCCCGCGACCCCGGTGGCCCACGAAGAGCTGGTCGTCGTCACCGTCGCCGCCGTGTCGCTCATGACCCGAGCCGCGCTCGGCACCGCTCTGTCGCTCGGCCACGAGGTCCTGGCGGTCACCGTCCAGTTCGACGACGAGCGGGCCGAGACGCTGCGGTCCGAATGGGAGCGCTGGAACCCTGGGGTGCGACTGGTGGTCCTGCGCCCGCACACCCGCACCGTCGCCGCGCCGATGCTCGAATTCCTCGGATCACCGGAGATCCGCGACCGCCAGGTCATGGTCCTCATCCCCGAGGTGGAGCCCCGCAAGTGGCGCCATCGCCTGCTGCAGAACCAGCGCGGGATCGTGCTCGCCAACGTGCTGCGGCGGCGGACCAACGTCAACGTGGCGCGGGTGCCGTACCGCTTGTCGCGGGACTGACCACGTTGTCACGGGACTGATCGCTGCCCGACCCGCGTGGTCGGGCAAGGCGGCGGGGGGGCAGGCAGGCGTGCTCGAACGGCCACCCCGGTCTCCGCTCCGATCAGACCACCACCAGCACGTTCTCCGCTTCGTCGCTGCCTTCTCCCCCGCCGGCCTCCTTCGCCAGCGCAGCCATGGCTCCCCGCCGCAGCAACAGGCCGGCGACGACCGCGCCGACCGCCAGAAACACGGCTGAGTACGAGAACACCGAGTGGTACCCGTGCACGGTGGCCTCCGCCTGGAGCAGCGTGGACGAGGTCACCGTCGCGTGGTTGCCGAGCACGAAGGCCGCGGCCGCGCTGGCGCCGAGGGTGTTCAGCAGCGAGGTGCCGATCGAACCGCCGACCTGCTGGGTCGTGTTGACCATGGCCGACGCGACCCCGGCATCTCGTGCCGCCCCGAGCGTGGCGACGCTCATCGACGGGGCCATGATCAGTCCGAACCCGACGCCGAGGATGACCAGCGCGGGGAGCAGCACCGTGACATAGCTCGAGTGCAGCCCGGTCCGGGTGAGCAGCACCATGGCCAACGAGGCGACCAGCATGCCGATGGCCACCATGAACTTGGGTCCGAAACGCGGAAGCAGCACGTTGGTGGCGACCTGGGCGGAACCGATCAGCCCGACGATCAGCGGCAGGTAGGCGAATCCGGTCACGATGGGCGAGTACTGGAGCGTGCCCTGCATGTAGTAGGTGAGGAAGAGGAAGGTGCCGGACATCGCGGCACCGGCCGCGAACATGGCGATGAACGCACCTCCGCGGTTCCGATCGACGACGATCCGCAAGGGCAGGAGCGGCTGGGAGACCCGCCGCTCGATGGCCACGAACACCACGAGCAGCACGACGGCGACCGCCAGGCTGATCACGGTGTAGGCGTCCCCCCACGAGGTGGTCTCCGCGTGGGAGAACCCATAGACGAGTGCGAACAGGCCGGCGGTGGCAGTGAAGACACCCGGCAGATCCAGGCGGGGGCGGGCGGTGGTCCGGCTGTTGGACAGCAGCACAGCGGCGCCGGCGATCGCCACCGCGCCGATCGCCAGGTTCACGAAGAGCGTCCAGCGCCACGACACGTAGGAGGTCAGGAACCCTCCGAGCAGAAGGCCGATGGCGCCACCACCGCCGGCGATGGCTCCGTAGATGCCGAACGCCCGTCCGCGCTCCGACGGATCCGTGAAGGTCGTGGTCAACATGGCCAACGCTGCGGGGGCCAGCAGTGCACCGAACGATCCCTGGAGCACTCGCGCCGCCAACAGCATGGCGAAGCTGGTCGAGAACCCGCCGAGCGCCGAGGCCACGGCGAAGCCGCTGAGACCGATCATCAGGGCTCGCTTGCGACCGATCATGTCGGAGAGGCGGCCTCCGAGCAGCAGCAGGCTGCCGAAGGCGAGCGCGTACCCGGTCACGATCCACTGACGGTCGGCATCGGAGAACCTGAGGGCGTGCTGCGCGGTGGGCAAGGCGATGTTCACGATGGTGGCGTCGAGCACGACCATGAGCTGGGCGAGACCGAGCACGGCCAAGATCAGCCACCGTCGGTCGTGGTGGGGATTCAGGGACGCCGACGGGATGCCGGCCGGCTCGTTCGACTCGTGGCTTGCCATGGCACGTCTCCTTTGCACACTGACGTTCTGGTTGTTCATCTGCCCATCCCGGTCGAGACATGCCCACACCCGTCGAGGCGAGCGATTCTCATCCGGAGGTATGTTCTCCGCTTCAGGTACTACGGTAGCACCATACGGAGGTATCTCCTCCGCTTCAACACCGACGTAGGATGGATATTCCGTGAATCAGCGAACCAGCCCCCCGAGGGAGCCGCCCGTGCCTCCCGAGCCGGCCGCGGGTGCCTCCCCACCAGCCGTCGGTGGCGCCGGAGCGTCCGACGGCACCGACTGCAGCTGCGCGACCCACAAGTTGCGGGCCGACGCCGAACGCAACCGCCAGAAGGTGTTGGCCGCGGCCGCCGAGGTGTTCGCCGAACGGGGCCTCGACGCCTCCCTCGACGACGTGGCCGCGGCAGCAGGCGTCGGGGTGGGGACGGTATACCGCCGGTTCCCCAACAAGGAGGCACTCGTCGGCGCCTTGTTCGAGGACAAGATCGAGAACATCGTCGTACTCGCCCATGCGGCGTCGACGTTCGACGACCCGTGGGAAGGCTTCGTCCACTTCGTCGAGCAGGCGCTCGAATGGCAGGTCGGCAACCGAGGCCTGCGCGATGTGCTGCTGCACAGCGAGTTCGCGAGTGCGGACACCTCCCGGCTCCGCGACATCGTCACTCCCCTCCTCACGGCCATCGTCGAGCGGGCGCAGGCGGCGGGGACCCTGCGACCGGACGTGGTGGTCAACGACGTGCCGATGCTGGTGACCATGCTCGGAGCCGTCGCCGACTACGTCGGGGTGAACGACCCCGACCTCTGGAAGCGATACATGACGCTCATCCTCGACGGTCTGGTCGCGGACCGCCAGGCGTCGACGCCGCTCAGCCATCCCCCCAGCCAACAGGTGGTCGACGCTGCGATGGACCGCTTCCGGTAACGCCCGCATCGCATCGCATCGTGGCGCTCGCCGGATCACTTGTTGGGTCCCCTCTTGAGGCGTGCCCTCGGCGACGGGACACTCGTGCTCCCCGACCGACGCACGGTCGGTGACCCGCTGTACGGGGATGTGGACGGGACGCCGGTGGTGAACTGCCGCGGCGGACTGGTGAGTGGCCACGATGTCGGTCCGGCCGACGACGGCGCCCGGGAGCTGGGTCTCCGCGTCATCTCACCGGATCGGCCCGGGGTCGGCCCGGGGTCGGCCGCAGCCCCGGCCACGACATCCTCTCGTGGGTGCATGCCGACCTGGTGCCGCTGCTCGATGATCGGGCCACGCTGAAGGAGCTGAACCGCCTCGACCGCGCCCTGATGAGCCTCTCCAACTATGCACCTATCGCCGCCCAGAGTTACTTCGTCCTCACGAGGTTGCCGGCGCGACATGCCCCGAGAGTGCTCTTCCGCCAGGCGGTGAAGGATCTGCCGGACGGCGAGGCCAGGGCGATTGCCGAACTCGGACCGTGGCTCCCCGCCCTGCTCGGTGCGGGGTCGGCTGATCCGCGTGGGGGGGGTCGACGAGTACCTCGCCGTGAGTGCGCCCTGGGGATTCACGCCAGAGGAGGTCACCGTCCCGGTTCACGCCTTCCAAGGTGGAGCCGACACGCTCGTCCCTGACGCTCGGGGTCGCGAGCTGGCCCGTCGGATTCCGGGGGCCACCCGCTCGTCGTACCCCGATGAAGGGCATTTCATCGCACTGGCCCGGCGGAGCGACGTGCTCGCATGCCTGGTCGGAGATCTCACGTCACGCGGGGTCGGCCGGCACCCGACCCCGAGGATCGGCCTCAGCCGATCCGGGCGAGCACCAGCACTGCGGGAACCTCATGCCCGGGCCACGTGCCCACCAAGCGCTGCGTCCCGTCGTGGGCCGCTCCGGACGGTTCGTCTTCGACAACTCGCATGACGGTCAGCTCAACCTGGTCGGCTCGCACCACGGTCACCGTCCCTTGGACCGACGCGGACAGCGACCCGACGGTCTCGACCGCCACATCGGACGAGCCGCTGCCCCACGCCAGCGTGGTCGGTTCCCGACGTTGACGCCCGGTGGCGGTCACCACCTCCAGTTCCGCCTGGGTGCCGCCGTGCCAGATCGCGGTCGCCACCGCCTGCACGTAGACCGGGTCGCCGCACGCGTCGTACACCCATCGTTCCCCCAGCACCGAGTGCTGCATGGTGCCGATCAACGACGACTCGGCGCCCGCCGTCGGCTCCGCCCGGTAGGTCACGGGAACCTGGATCGTCCGGTTGTCCGCGGTCCGCAACAGGTGGGTCTCGATCCCGACCTGACCGGCGGGATCGTCGAAGCGAAACGCGCCGACCGATTCCACCGTCGATGCGTCGGCACCACCGAGCCACGGCTGGCCGGGCACCCATCTCCGGAACAGCTCGATCTTGGACGGAACCAACGTCGCCTGGTGGAGGACGGCCATCGTCGGACCATAGCGGCGGCACCCGCTGCGAACCACCGCACTCGTGCGATACTCGCATCGTGCGATGCAAGGCGAAGGTTCGCATACGGAGCGCGGTCGAGCTCGGGGACGGCCGGATCGGTGCGGCCCGGAGCCGGCGGCACCGATCCTGATGGACGATCGGCAACCGACCCTCTCCCCGTCACCCCCGGCGATCGGGCTCGAGGGCGTGCACAAGCAATTCGGCGCCGTCGAAGCGGTCCGGGGTATCGACCTGTCCATCCAACCGGGTGAGGTCGTGGCATTCCTCGGCCCGAACGGGGCCGGCAAGACGACGACCATCGACCTGGTGCTCGGGCTCTCCGAACCCACCGCCGGTCGGGTCGCCGTCTATGGGATGGACCCGGCCCAAGCAGTGCGCCGGGGGCTCGTCTCTGCGGTGATGCAGAGCGGTGGCCTGCTGAAGGATCTCACCGTGGCCGAGACCGTCGCCTACACCGCACACCTCTTCGCCGACACCCGCCCACCCGCCGAGGTGATGTCACGGGCCGGCATCACTTCGGTCGCTGGTCGCCTCGTCGGGAAGTGCTCGGGGGGCGAGCAGCAACGACTCCGCTTCGCCATGGCTCTGCTCCCCGATCCTGATCTGCTGCTGCTCGACGAGCCCACCCAGGGGATGGACGTCGAAGGACGGCGAAGCTTTTGGGCGGCCATCCGCCACGACGCCGAGGCAGGGCGCACCATCGTGTTCGCCACCCACTATCTCGAAGAGGCTGACGCCTACGCCGACCGCGTCGTGCTGGTCCGCAAGGGCGAGATCGTGGCCGACGGCACGGCAGCCGAGGTGAAGGCCATGGCCTCGGGGCGGACCGTGCGGGCCACCCTGCCCGATCCTGACCAAGCGGCCTTGTCGGGCCTGCCCGGAGTGGAACGGGTGGAGGTCCGGACGACCACCGTGGTGGTCCACTGTGCCGACAGCGACGCCGTCGCCCGGTACCTGCTGACCAGCACGGACGCCAAGGACGTGGAGATCACGGCGCTCGGACTCGAGGATGCGTTCGTCGCCCTCACCGGAGACGGGCCGCCGGCGCACCAGGTGACCGCCGCGCACCACGGAGGTGGGCGGTGACCGCCACCCCGGGCACGCTCGACCAGGCCGGGCGCACGACGCCGCCCCTTGGCGGCTTCTCCCTCGCCATCGTGCGCCTCGAAGTGCGCCGGCTCCTGCGGAACCGCCGCACGGTGATCTTCACCGTCGTGTTCCCGGTGTTCTTCTTCCTCATCTTCGGGCTCAACAGCACCTACGCGGACCAACGGATCGGCCGGGGCAACGAGTCGGCGTTCGTCATGATCTCGATGGCCCTCTACGGCGCGGTGCTCGCCACCTCCAGTGGCGGAGCGATGGTGTCGGTCGAGAGACTCTCGGGATGGAGCCGCCAGCTCCGGATCACGCCCCTCCGGCCGGCCGCGTACATCGCCATGAAGATGGCCACCTCGTTGGTGCTCGGCCTCGCCGCTGTCTTGGCCGTCTACCTTGCCGGCATCCTGACCCACAAGCCGTCCATGCCGGTCGGCCTGTGGGTGGCCACCGCGGCCGCGGTGTGGATCGGGTCGCTGCTCTTTGCCGCCTTCGGGCTCTGCGTCGGCTACCTGCTCCCGTCCGAGAACGTGATGCAGGTTATCGGCTTCGCTCTGGTGCTGTTCTCGTTCGGGGGTGGACTGTTCGTTCCCCTGAGCCAGTTCTCCCACACCTTGCGGATGCTGGCCGCCTACACCCCCCTCTACGGGCTGAACCAGCTCGTCCACTACCCCCTGGTCCAGGGAGCCTTCGACTGGACCTGGGTGGCGAACCTGGTGGCGTGGCTGGTCATCTTCACCGGAGGCGCCGCCTGGCGGTTCCGCAGGGACACCGCCAGGGTCTGAGGGACTGCGGGACCGTCCGAGGGAGTCGGGGCCGCTCCCCAGCCTGGCAATCGACGGCCGCCACCTGCCTCGCCGCTCAGTCCTTGCGCGGTGCCCAGCGCCAACGCCGGGCGGCGACCGCGACCGCGGCCAGTCCCCACACACCCACGATCCAGAGGTCGTGCCAGTCCCACGGCGACGCACCGGGTCGTGAGTCGAATGGTGCGAAGGTCGCCAGCATCAGGTGGCGGATCGGGAAGTACCCCGAGATGTTCGCCAGGGTCGATCCCGGCTTCAGCGGATACCACAGGCCCGACAGGAACAACAGGACGAAGAACACCACGCCGACGACGGGACCGCCCGAGTCCTGGTTGGGGATGAGCGTACTGGTAGCGATCCCGAGCGCGGTGAAGCAGACCACCCCGACGACCACTGCGACCACCAGCGCGCCCAACTCCTCAGGCAACACCACGCCGTACGCGACCCTGCCGATGAACAAGAGGAGACCGACCTGGACCATCGAGATCACCAGGACACTTCCGGTCACCCCCGCCAGCATCACCCACGTCGGCAGCGGAGACAGACGCATCCGTTTCAGCAGGCCTGTCTCCCGGCGGATCACCAGTGCGACGGCCAGTGTGTTGAAGCACGTCGACATCACCCCGTAGGCGACGAATCCGGGCACGTAGTACTGGATGGCCCGGATACCACCGAGGGAGCCCACGCGTGAGCTGCCCCCGGTGGCACCCAGCAGGACGAGGAAGATCACACTGAACCCGACGGTGAAGATCGCGGCCACCGGGTTGAGCCAGAAGCTGAGCTGCTCGTAGAAGATCTGACGTCCGACCAGCCGGAGATCGCTCAGGCCCCTGAAGTTGCCGTGGGCGGATGCGGCCTTCACGTGAGATCCCGGTCATCGGAGTCGGCGCCATCGCCGGAATCTTCACCGACCAGGCGGAGATAGACGTCTTCGAGCGTGAGCCGTTCGACGGTCAGATTGACCACTTCCACCTGGTGGTCGAGCGCCCAGTTGGCCAGCGTGGCGAGCACGGCGATCTCCTCGTCGGTGGTGATCTCGATCGCTCCCTGCATCGTTCGATCGACCGCCACCGGCAGCGACTCCGGTGCGGTGTCCGGGGGAAGACGGAACCGGATCCGGCACGCCCCGCGGTCTCTCCCTCCGAGCGACTCGGGTGTTCCTTCTGCGACGATCCGACCCCCGGTGATCACCGCCACCCGCGATGCCAGCGCCTCGGCTTCGTCGAGATAGTGGGTGGTGAGGATCACCGTCGTCCCCCGTTCCGACAGGCCGGCCACCAGCTCCCAGGCTTGACGGCGGGCAGCCGGATCGAACCCGGTGGTCGGCTCGTCGAGGATCAGCAGTTCGGGATCACCGATGATCCCGAGGGCAAGGTCGAGCCGGCGTTGCTGACCACCCGACAGGGTCTTGACCCGCTTTCCCGCCTTCTCCTCGAGCCCCACCAGGTGGAGGACCTCGTCGACCGGACGGGGGCGGGGAAAGAACCCGGCATGGCGATCGAGGACTCGCCGCACCGTCAGGAACGGTTCGATCGCGAGCTCCTGGAGGACCACACCCATGCACTCGCGCAGCTGGCGACTGGTGGCTTCGACTGCCGGGTCGAGGCCCAATACCTCCACCTGTCCGGCGTCGCGGCTCCGAAAGCCCTCCAAGACCTCGATCGTCGTCGTCTTGCCGGCGCCGTTCGGTCCGAGGAGGGCGAAGACCTCCCCCCGGCCCACCTCGAAGCTGACGCCGTCCACGGCGCGCACGTGGCCGTAGGACTTGGTCAGGCCCTCGACGACCACCGCCGGATCACTGCTCGCCATCGGCACTCGTTCCTCTCGATGCTCCATCGCCCGACCACAAGACTCCCCGACGAGTCAGGCCGAGGCAACCGTCGAGCCGATCGCTGACGTCACGAACACGTCGGCATCATCGATGACCGCGCCCGGCGGCGGATGATGCCGTGCTCCCTCGTGGCCGAGCCCTGGTCGTCCGCAACGCGACGACTAGCGCCGCTGGGGTGATCGAACGCCGGGTTTCAGTCAGTGATCAGCACTGACCAACGCCGGCGATTGCGGGCTGACTGCAGCCGCTGTGCAGGCCTGTGCTGTGTCACACCGGCGTTCGTCGCCTCCGCCGACGTCGCCATCGACAAGGCTGCCGGGCGACCGTGCCCGAGTCCGGGCGGACGCTTCGAGTGCACCATGCACGACCCGTTGCGCCAGCGCGGGTTCCCCGGGTGCGCGGCGTTCGACTACTTTCGAGGCCGGGCAGCAGGTAGTCGAGGTGACCTTCGGCGATGCCGATTGGCGCAACACGCCCGAGCTGGCCGAACCGATGTTCGCGGCCTTCACGGTGATGCGCCAGCTGCACGAGCTGCTCTGGTGCCTGGCGGAAGCGGCCACGCTGACTGCTCCGGGTCAGCTGGCCGACGACGTCGAGTGCGCCGGGCAACGGACCGCAGAGCTCACCCGGGCCAGAGCTGCGGAGCTGGCAGCGGTGGACACCGGCGCATTCCGCCGCGGGTTCGGTCCTTTGCTGGAGCGGGTCAGCCGGTCGGTGCGCGACGGCGTCGACGGGCGCCAACCCGACCGTTGTGGCGCGGAGCTCATGGGGGCCAAGCTCGCCGGTGCCGACTTCCGAGGGGCCAGCCTGCGCGGCGCCTACCTGATCGGCGCAGACCTGCGCAGGAAAGACCTGCGCGGGACAGACCTGCGCGGTGCCGACCTGCGCGGTGCGCAGCTCGACGAGGCCGCCTTCCTCACGCAACCTCAACTCGCCGCAGCCAATGGTGACCCGACCACGTCCATCCCAGCCGCGCTCAGCCGCCCCGATCACTGGACTCCGCTGACTCCGATCACACCACCTCCCGGTACCCCGTGATGACCTCGGACGAGCTCGGATAGGTTCCGACCACCGCACCCGCACCCGCACCCGCACCCGCACCCGCACCCGCACCCGCACCCGCACCCGCACCCGCACCCGCACCGGACTTCGTGGCCCACGACGGCGGGACTTCGATGCGACCGTGCCAACTCCGAACCTCTCCGACCTGAGCGATGCGAACGGTCAGCCGGTCAGTGAGTACCGCTCACCCTGGAGAGCGGGGCCGGGCACCGGGCACCTGCCGAGACGTGCGTGTGGTCCCGGACCACCGCGCACGAGCGCGGCGCACTGCGGCGGAACTACCATCCGAGCGATCGACGGTGGGAGGGGAGGCAGCGTGACAGGGACGAACGACGTCAGTGCACCTGGTCCCGGATGGTGGATGGCTTCCGATGGACAGTGGTACGCCCCCGAGCTTCACCCCGACGCCCGAGCAGCGAGCCAGGTGCCGGCAGCGCCAGATTCGCTCGCGTCACCGAACCCGGCGGCTCTGCCAGGGTACGTTCCGCCCGCGTTCCCTACGGCAGACACGGGAGCGACCGGAGCGCAGACGATCAGTGCGGGCAGTGCGGGTAGTGCGGGGCCGAATCGCACCCGGCTATTCGTCCTCGTGGGCCTCCTCGTGGTGGTAATCGCGCTGGGTGTGGCGTACCTGGTACACCGGTCCTCGTCGAGCACGACGTCCCCGGTGGCGACCACCCCGGCCACGTCGACTCCGGCCACCCAGCAGGGCAGCAAGGGACCGGCTGAAGATCGCGTCGCACAGGCCGAGCTGAACTCCGCGTTGACTGCCGCCTCCGCCTTCTACGAGGGCAATGGGCGGAGCTTCGCCACGCTCACACCTGCTGCCCTCCAGAGCACGCTCCCCTCGATCAGCGTGGTCGGCGCCGGTGAGCCGTCCACCACGGCAGGCACCATCTCCCTGGCGTCCACCACCCAGGCGGTGCTCCTCACCGACGCGTCGGCGTCAGGAACCTGCTGGTGGATCCTCCACATCGCCGGGACCGCCCCTGGCGTCGCCGCCGGACTTCCCACCGCACCGGGCCTGTACGACGACAGGTCCACCGGTCCGTTGTGCCGCGCCGCCGGCTTTCCGACCCGGGGATGGCAGACCACCGGGTTCACCGGCCTGGGATGACGGTCGGGCCAGCTCAGACGTTCGCCCGGCTCAACCCCCCGAACGGCTGAGACCCGCCCGCTCGCCACGGGTGACGAACTTGGTGGCCATCTTGCGCGACGCCTCGTCGATCATCTCGTCCCCGAACATCACCGCGCCGGTGCGGTCATCCTCGGTGGCCTTGCGGTAGGCGTCGAGGATGTCCCACGCCTTGTCGAACTGCTCCTGGGTCGGCGAGTACACCTCGTTCAACACACCGACCTGGTCGGGGGTGAGCGCCCACTTCCCGTCGTAGCCGAGGACCCGGGTCCGCTGCGAGAACTCGCGGAGCGAGTCGAGCTCGCGGATCTTGAGGAACGGCCCGTCGATCACCTGGAGCCCGTTGGCCCGGCCCGCCATCAGGATCTTCGAGAACACGTAGTTGAAGTGGTCGCCGGGGTACTCGGGGATGGCCACCCCGCCGGTCAGCACCGGCATCTCCATCGAGGCGGCGAAATCCGCAGGTCCGAAGATGATGGTCTCCAACCGGGGGGAGGCCGCGCAGATCTCCTCCACGTTGATCAGGCCCCCGGTGGTCTCGATCTGCGCCTCGATGCCGATGTGGCCCACCGGAAGTCCACAGTTCTTCTCCACCTGCGTCAGCAACAGGTCGAGTGCCACCACCTCCGCGGCGCTCTGCACCTTGGGCAGCATCACCTCGTCGAGGCGCTCTCCGGCGTTGCCCACCACCTCGATGACGTCGCCGTAGGTCCACTCGGTGTCCCAGGCGTTGATCCGGACGCACAGCACCCGGTCGTCCCAGGGGAGGTTTTTGATGGCGTCGGCCACCTTCGCCCTCGCGTTCTTCTTCTCGAGCGGGGCGACCGAGTCCTCGAGGTCGAGGAAGCTCATGTCGGCCGGCACCGTCGGTGCCTTGGAGAGGAACTTCTCGTTCGATCCCGGGGACGACATGCAGGAGCGGCGGGGAAGGTCACGTGATCGTTCGGACATGCCCGAATCGTAGGCCGTCCCCGACCGGGGCCGCGCACCGCGGGCAGCGGCAGTCGGACCGGGGACCTCCGGCGACGTGACCGGCACGGGCAAGCTGGTGCAACGCTGGCCCCCGGTCAGCCCGGCCCGGTGGCCGGCTCCGGCGGTTCCTGGTGCACGGTGGTCGGCTCCGGCGGCTCCGGGGTAGTCGGCGGCGCCGGGGGACCACCGTCGCCCCGACGCTCGAGCCGCTCGGCCCGGAGCTGCGACCGCCGGACCTTGCCGGCATCGTCGCGCAACGGCGTCGAGACGAACTCGACGGTGCGAGGCCGCTTGTACGCCACCAGGCGCTCGGCGGCGGACGCCAGCAGCTCGTCGGCACTCACCGCCCGGGGGTCGGCCTCGACGATGGCGTGGACACGACTCCCCCGCTCCTCGTCCGGAAGGCCGATCACCGCGCACGAGCGCACCGCGGGATGCTCACCCAGCGCCGCCTCCACCTCCGCTGGATAGACGTTCGACCCTCCGACGAGGATCATGTCCTGGGAGCGGTCGCCCAGATAGAGGTAGCCGTCGGCGTCGAGCCGACCCATGTCCCCCAGCGACTCCCAACCTCCGTCCTTCACCCGGGCCTCGGCCCCGATGTAACGGTAGGCCGGGGTCGACCTGCCGGAGCGCAGCCACACTTCCCCCTCTGTCCCGGCGGGCAACGGCCGCCCGTCGGGATCGCAGATCTCCACCTCGCCCCCCTGGGGACGGCCGACCGACCCCCGGTGCTCGAGCCACTCGGTCCCGGTGATGGTCGTCCGCAGCTGCGCCTCGGTGCCCGCGTAGAGCTCCAGGATCCGCTCCGGCCCGAGCCAACCGATCCACGCCTCCTTCAACCAGACGGGGCACGGCTCGGCCAGGTGCCACACCACCCGCAGGGCGGAGAGATCGTAGGACGACCGTACCTCGGGACCGAGCGACCAGATCCGCTTCATCATGGTGGGCACCAGGTAGACCATGTCGGCCCGGTGGTCCACCAGGGCGGCGAGGGTTCCCTCGGCGTCGAATCGGGGCAACACCACCACATGGTTCCCGTGGAGCAGGGCGGTGCAGGCCCAGACGATCGGCCCGTTGTGGAACAGCGGGCCGGGCATCACCAGGCAGCCATCGCGACGGAGGAGGAGCGGCGGATCGGCCGCCAGGTCGACCACGCCCCGGTCACCAGAGACGATGAGCTTGGGCCGCCCGGTCGAGCCTCCCGAGGTGGGCGCCTTCCACGACGGTGACACCACGTCGGGCAGGTCCGCGCCCCCGCTCGGCCGCGTGGACCGCGGGCACACCGTCATGCAGCTCCGACCGGGCAGCGCGACGGGGTCGGCGCCGACCACCACCACCGGTTCGGCCAGTGCCACCACGGCCTGGAGCTCGCGGGCCGGGAGCCGGGCGCTCACCGGTTGGGGCGTGGCGCCCAGCTTCCAGCAGGCCACTGCGGCCACGAACCACTCCACGCCATTGGGCAGGGCCACCGTGACCATGGAGCCGACCCCGACTCCATGGTGCTTGAGCTCGACGGCGACGGCGTCGGACCACCGGTCGAGCTCGGCCCGGCTGACGGCATCCGGTCCACAGGTGACCGCCGGTGCGCCCGGCCGCTCCGCGGCCAGGCTCCGCAGCCGGGCGGAGAAGGAGACAAGGTCGGCCATCGGATCGGCAGCCCTACGAGCGGCGGGACCGGGAGGCGGTGGTCACCGGGTCGTCAGTGGCGCAGGAGCTCGATCAGCCTCGCCGCGGCCGGCGCCGACGAAGCCGGGTTCTGACCGGTGATGATCGGGCCGTCCACCACGACGAAGGGGCCGAAGTCCTGATCGCCCTTCCGATACCGGGCCCCGTCCGCCTTCAGCACGTCCTCGAGGAGCTCCGGGACCACGTCGGTGAGTCCGACTGCGGCTTCCTCGCTGTTGGAGAACCCGGTGACCTCCCTCCCGGCGACCAGCAGCTCGCCATCGGCGCCCCGGACGTTCTTGAGCGCGATCGGCGCGTGGCACACCGCCGCCACTGGCTTTCCGGCGGCGACGAAGGCCTCGATCAGGGCGATCGATGCCGGATTGTCGGGCAGGTCCCACATCGGACCGTGACCGCCCGGGTAGAACACGGCATCGAACGACTCGGCGGAGACGTCGGCCAGCTTGGTGGTGTCGGCCAGGGCGGCCTGCGCCGCGGCGTCGGCACGAAATCGCTCGGTGGCATCGGTCTGGGCATCGGGAGCATCGCTGCGAGGGTCGAGCGGGGGCTGGCCCCCGGCCGGCGATGCCAGCGTGACGGACGCTCCGGCATCGAGCAGCTCGTAGTAGGGAGCGGCGAACTCCTCGAGCCAGAAGCCGGTCTTCTCACCGGTGTCGCCGAGCTGGTCGTGGGAGGTGAGGACCATGAGCACGTTCACGAGAGGACTCCAGAGGTCCGGGCGCCTGAGGGGGGCACGGTGCCCGACGCCGCCCCCACGCTACCGGCGATCCCTTCGAGACCGGTCGAGAGGACGGGGCCGGGCGGTCACCGGGCGGTCACCGGGCGGCGGGCCCCGGATCTTCGGCAAGGTCGCTCGGGATCAGCTGTTCGGTCAGCAGCCGTTCGAACCGGGTGGGATCGCCCCCGACGAACGACCGGCACAACGGCAGCCCCTCGACATAACAGGTCAGGTAGGCGCGCCAGGTGGGGTGGGTGAGGAACTCGACCGCCTTTGCTGCCCGACGGCGCGGGAGAAGGCCCCAGCGGGCGACCTCCTCCACCACCGTGTCCGCATCCGCGCCGTCGTGGTGGAGCCGGAACGCCGCGTTCTGTCGTACCGCTCCGAGCACCTCGCCCGCCTCGGCCACCGCTGCCACCAGCTCGGCGTCGTAGCGGATCCCGAGCGGGCGCAGATGCTCCGCCACGATCGGCTCGGGACGCCTGCCCATCACCACCTCGAGCCCCAGGTCGGCCAACCCTTCGGCCAGCAGGCACTGCGGGGTGCCGACCAGGAAGATGCTCTCCTCCATCCACCCTCGGCGGCGGACCAGCCCGACCTCCTTGCGGGTGTGCTCGGTGTGATGCCCGGGGTACGCCTCGTGGGCGACCAGGTGGGCCAGCGAGGTCGAGAGCACCGGTAGATCAGTGTTGATCGCCACCCGGCTGTGCAGATCGCCCAGGTAGTAGTTGAAACCCGACCACGGCTGGTCGGACACCAGCTCGAACTCCACCCGTTCTCCGTCCGGCAGCCCGAACTGACGGCGGGTGCGCTCGCGGAGATCGTCTGCCAGCGAGTGGACCGCGCTGGGCAGCAGGTCGACCGGGACAGCGTGGGACTCCCTCCAGGTCGCCAACCGCCCGGTCAGCGACCCGTCTCCGGGCAGCACCTGGTCGAGACACCGATGGGCATCGGCGAAGACACCCTCGTCGACCCGCTGTGGTCGCACCCCGTAACAGGCCTCGACCTCGTCGGCGTAGTCGATGGGCTCCCCGGCCAGGCGGCGGGCGGTGGTCGCCAACCCGACCACCTGCGCACGCAGCCAGCGCCGGCGGGAAGGGGAACCGTCGCCGGGCGTTGCCGCTGCTCCCCCGCCCACCCCGTCGAGGGCTGCACCGGCATCCAGATCCGCGCACAGCTCCCGCGCCGCCTCGGCCAGCCGTGCCGGAGGCCACACTGGCTCGGCCTCGACCCGCTCGGCCGCCCGGCGCGGCCCGTAGTAAGCGTCGACCAGGCCATCGACGTGGCGACCGAGCCGCAGGCCGAGATGGAGGTACCTCCCGACCAAGCCTCCCGTCGGTTCGTCAGGCACCCCCGGTCGTCCTCCCTGACGCTCGACCGGCAGCCGGATGACCGAGCGACGGAGCACCGGCGGTCAATCGAGACGCTCGTGGAGGAAGGCGACCGTGCGATCCCACAACAAACCGGCCGCCTCCGCGTCGTAGGCCTCAGGCCGGTCCTCGTTGAAGAAGGCGTGCCCCACCCCGTCGTAGACGTGGAACGAGGCATCGCAGCCCAGCGCCACCAGCTCGGACTCCAACGCGCGCCCGGCTTCGGGGGTGAAGTAGTCGTCGTCACCCGCCACGTGGCCGAGGACCGCCGCGTTCAGCTTCGCATAGTCGGGATGGGCATCAGGCCAGGGGATGAGCCCGTAAGCCGGCACCACCGCTGCCACCGCGTCAGGGCGCTGGGTGCCCAGCACGAGCGCCAGACCTCCACCCATACAGAACCCGAGCACACCCACCTGGGGGCGACCGGTCCGCTTCACCAGCTCGTCGACAGCGCCGCTCAGCTCCTTCGCGGTGGAACCCATCTCGAGAGCCATCATGGCCTTGCCCGCCTCGTCGGGCTCGGTGAGCGGTACCACCTTGCCTCGGTAGAGATCGGGAGCGAGCGCAGTGAACCCGACCGCGGCCAGCCGGTCACAGGTACGGGTGATCTGGTCCACCAGTCCCCACCACTCCTGGAGGACGATCACGCCGGGACCCGGAGCACCGGTGTCGGGGGATGATGCCAGGTAGCCACTGGCACTGTGTCCATTGCTCGGGAATTCGATGATCTGACCCATCTCCACGACCCTACCGGGCCGCCCGTCGACCGTGTCGAGACACCCGCGGCACCCGCCACTCCGGATCGCCACCGCGACCAAGAAGGTAGGAAAAGCCCAGCTCAGAGCCACCGGACCCCGGCGGGTCCTTGTGCTGGCGCTCACAATCGACTAGAACTGCACGGGTTATGACTCACGCCGAGCAGTACTCGACGTCCGAGCCAGGTGCGTCCCGACAGGCGCGCACGAGGTCCCGATCGCGGATCGGTGCGTTGCTCGCGCTGGCTGTCGCAACCGGACTCACCTCACTGGTGGTGGTGCCCACGCACTCCGCATCGGCCGGAACATTGGCCACCGCTCAGGCCCAGGCCGCGGCGCTCAGCGCCAAGCTCAACGCCGAGCAGCAGCAGCTGACCGCCCTGGCCGGTGACTACAACGCCGCCGCGTACCACCTGACCCAGGTCGATGCGCAGATCTCCAGGACACAGGCCAGCCTCAGCAAGGACCAGAAGGCCGTGTCGTCCGACGAGAGCGAGCTCCGGAGCCAGGCGGTCGCCGACTACATGAGCAACGGGACCACGAACCAGCTCACCGAGATGTTCGCCTCGGGCAGCAGCAACACGGCCACGGAGCGCTCCAAGTACGCCTCCATCGCCACCGGCAACGTCACCACGACCGTCGACAACCTGACCACGGCGCAGTCCCGGCTGCAGAGCGAGCAGAGTGCGCTCCAGAAGCAGCGGGCCCAGGCGGCGGCCACCGCCGCGGCGTTCTCGGCCGAGCAGGCCCAGTCCGCCTCACTGGCCTCGGCCTACCAGAACCAGCTGGACAGCGCCAACGCCAACGTGCACGCCATCATCCTGGCCCAGCAGGCGGCGGCCCAGGCGGCGGCGGCCCGGGCCGCCCAGGCCCGGCTGGCCGCGGCTCAGGCCGCCCAGCAGGCGGCGCGGCAGGCGGCCGCACAGCAGGCGGCCGCACAGCAGGCCCAGCAGCAAGCGGCCGCCAACGCCAACGCCGGTGGTGGTTCTGGTGGGAACGGTGGTGGCGGTAGCTCCGGAGGCGGCGGCTCGAGCTACACGCCGGTCGCCGTGTCCAACGCTCCGCTTCCCCCTCTCGCATCGGGGGCCGCCGGTGCCGTCCAGGCTGCCGAGCGCGAGGTCGGCGTACCCTACGTGTGGGGAGGGACCACTCCGGCAGGGTTCGACTGCTCGGGACTGGTCATGTGGGCCTACGCCCAGGTCGGCATCAGCCTGCCTCACTACTCCGGTGCCCAGTACGACGACACCACCCAGATTCCGCTGGCCGACATCCAACCCGGCGACCTGCTCTTCTACGGTCCGGGCGGGGACCAGCACGTGGCCATGTACGTCGGCGGCGGCATGATGATCGAAGCTCCTTACACCGGTGCCACGGTGCACATCACCCCGATCCGCACCGGGGCCGGGTTCGTCGGAGTCGGTCGCGTCAACTGAGGGACCCCGCCCCCGCCTCCCGGTGGGGTGGGCCGCCCCTCACGTCGGGACACGCTGACCGATTCCCGACTGCGCCCCGTAGACCGGGTGCCGCCGACCGGCGCCTTGGGGCATACTAGGGACCTCCGGAAGCGGAGGAACCGTCGACCCGTCGGTCTCCCGCGGTCCGGGGACCCATCCCCATGAGACCCATACCCGTTGCCTTCCACATCTGGTTCGTCGAGGTCCACACCTACGGCATCGGCCTGGCCCTGACCTTCTGGTTCGGCCTGCGTTACACCGAACGTCGCCTGCGCAACGCCGGCTACCCGTGGCAGTGGGTCACCGGCATGTTCCTGTGGGTGATCCTGGCCGCCATCGTGGGCGCCCGTGCGCTCCACGTCATCGCCAACTTCGGCGACTACGAGCAC
>DAHXOD010000029.1 GCA_027365055.1 bacterium | reverse complement strand
CCAGGTGTTCGGGCACATCCAGAAGATGCCCGTCGCCTTCTTCACCCGCACGCAGACCGGGGCGCTGATCAGCAGGCTCAACAACGACGTGCTCGGCGCCCAGCAGGCCTTCACCGACATCCTCTCCTCGGTGGTCTCCAACCTGGTCAGCGTCACCCTGGTGCTGGTCGCCATGTTCTTCCTGTCGTGGCAGATCACCCTGCTGAGCCTGGTCATTCTCCCGGTGTTCGTGATCCCGGCCAAGCGGGTGGGGCGCCGCCTCTCCTCGATCACCCGAGAGTCCTACGGGCTCAACGCGCAGATGAACACCACCATGACCGAGCGGTTCAACGTCTCGGGTGCGCTCTTGGTCAAGCTGTTCGGACGCCCCGGCGACGAGCTGGGCTCGTTCAACGACAAGGCGGGCCGGGTGCGCGACATCGGAGTCACCCAGGCCATGTACGCCCGGTTCTTCATCGCCGCGCTCACCGTCACCGCTTCCCTGGCCACCGCGCTCGTCTACGGATGGGGCGGGATCCAAGCAGTCGACGGAACGCTCAGCGTGGGGACCGTGGTGGCGCTCGCCGCCTACCTCACCCGGCTCTACGGCCCGCTCACCTCGCTGTCCAACGTCCAAGTTGACGTGATGACGGCCCTGGTCTCCTTCGACCGGGTCTTCGAAATCCTCGACCTGCCCCCGATGATCGCCGACGCGCCCGATGCCGCACCCATCCCCGCCGGACCGGCCCGTATCGAGTTCTCCCATGTCGACTTCCAGTACCCGACCGCCCAGGAGGTGTCGCTCGCATCCCTGGAGTCGGTCGCCGTCCTGGAGACCACCGTCTCCCAGCAGGTGCTCTTCGACGTCAGCTTCGTCGCCGAGCCCGGCGAGATGGTGGCACTGGTCGGCCCGTCCGGCGCCGGCAAGTCCACCATCAGTCACCTCCTCCCTCGCCTCTACGACGTGCGAGCGGGCAGCGTCCGGATCAACGGGCTCGACGTGCGCGCCGCGACGCTCGATTCCTTGACCGCGACCGTGGGGGTGGTCACCCAGGACGCCCACCTCTTCCACGAGACGATCCGCGAGAACCTGCTCTACGCCAAACCCGATGCCACCGACGCGGAGATGGCATCGGCGTTGCGAGGCGCGCAGATCGAGCCCCTCATCGACGCCCTACCGGATGGGATCGACACGGTGGTCGGCGACCGCGGCTACCGCCTGTCCGGAGGCGAGAAGCAACGCCTGGCCATCGCACGCCTGCTCCTGAAGGCGCCGGAGGTGGTGGTGCTGGACGAAGCGACCGCCCATCTCGACTCCGAGTCCGAGGTCGCGGTGCAGACCGCACTGGCCACGGCCCTCACCGGACGTACCTCCCTGGTCATCGCCCACCGGCTCTCCACCGTCCGGGAAGCCGACCAGATCCTGGTGCTCGAACACGGTCGGATCGTCGAGCGGGGACGCCACGACGAGCTTCTGGCGGCGGGCGGCGCCTACGCCGACCTGTACCGGCTGCAGTTCCAGAGCCAAGAGCAACGAACGGCCGCGGACTGAGCAACCGGGGTACAGCCTGGCCTCCACCAGGACCGCCCGCCTGCCGGACCGCCTATCCGCAGATCGAATGGGTCGGCGTCGAGGTGGAGCCTGGGGCCGGGATCCGGCACGCACTGGCGCGCGAGACGTACCACACGCCCTTGTCGGTGACCGCGAACCCAACCTGGTTCGTCGCCAACGACCCGCTCTTCGACTGCACCGAAAAGCCGACCTTCACGCACGGCGACGAGACACCGGCCTTGGCGCACGCCGAGGTCGGCTGCAGTGTGGTGGTGTTCACCGACGCCCCGATCGCCCCCGCTCCGGACAGCCGCTTCAGTGCCGTCGTCACCGGCGCGGTGATCGACGGTCCCGGTGGGAGCACGGCGAGCTGGGTGAGCAACGAGTTGGCGGAAAACTCGTACAGGACGTTGAAGACGCGTGACGCCTGACCCAGAGCCACGCTGGCTTCGGCAGCCGTGGTGGTGCTCGTTGACGTGACCGCCGAACCGGTCGACGCGGGGGACGATGCCGCGTGAGAGCTGCAAGCGGTCAGGAGCACGCCGACGGTGAGGGCAACCGCGGCGATCGTCCGACGCCGTCCCCGCTGTGCCGTACCTCCGGGCCGGGCCGTACCTCTGGGCCGGGCCGTAGCTCGGGGGTGGCCTGTAGCTCGGGGGCGGGCCACGTGGGTGTCCGATCTCACGTCTCGGCGAACAGTGATCGGATCATCAACGCCGTCACGATCTGCAGCACCCCGTAGACCATCAGCCAGATCCCCATGATCAGGACCAACGTGAGCAAGGTGATGTGCGGCACCACCAGTGTCACCACCCCGGCGATCAGACCGAGCACGCCCATCACCATCCGGAACCCCCGGCCCGGCAGCTCGCGGTGGCTGTAGGCGGTCACGAACTCGATGATGCCGCCCACCACCCAGAACAGCCCGATGAGGAAGGTCAGCGAGGCAACGGTGTCGTAGGTGTGCCGGAGGAAGAAGAGCCCGATGATGACCGAGAGCAGGCCGAGGACGGCCATCAGCACCCGCTCCACGCCGGACTCGGTTGCCCGGTCCCCTCCGTCGGCGATGGCCATCACGATCCGGAACAGTCCGCTCACGAACAGCCAGATTCCGATCAGAATGGCGAATCCATAGATGGTCGCCGCCGGTCGCACCACCACCAGGGCTCCGAGGATGACGCTGGCGATCCCGAAGAAGAGCACCCACCCCCACGACTGGCCGATGAGGCGGAGGAGGTCCTCCGCCTCGGCGGTCGCCGCGTCGGTCGTGCCGCCGGCACTCGCTGTTTCCGGTCCCGTCATGGTCCCCTCCCTCACTCATGGCCACGACCCCGCGCAGCTCGCCGCCGCAGATCCTAGGACGTGGCAGGGCCGTCCACGCGGACGATCGGCGAGCCGGCCGTCAGCCGCCAGCCGTCAGCCGTCCATCCCCGCCACGAACCCGGCAGGTTGACAGCAAATATTCGGCATGCCTAATATTTTTTCTATGCCTTCCCTGATTCTGCCTCCTTCGGGGACCGGTAGGGCAGGCCGCCACCGTCGCCGGGTGTCCCGAGCCGTCGTGGCGTTGCTCGCTCTCACCACTGTCCTCGCGGCCGCTTGCGCGGACCCGTCCGGCGGGGCGACGACCACCATCACCCTCTACAACGGCCAGCATGCACAGACCACCGACGCCTTGGTGGCCGCGTTCGAGAAGGAGTCGGGTGTGTACGTGGCCGTCCGGAGCGACAGCGAGGACGTGCTGGCCAACCAGATCATCACCGAAGGGCCGTCGTCCCCCGCCGACGTGATCTACACAGAGAACTCGCCGGCCCTCGAGACCCTTCAGGCCAAGGGCCTGCTGGCCCCTGTGCCCGCCACCACCCTGGCCGCAGTCCCGTCGCAGTACAACTCGCCGAAGGGTGACTGGGTGGGGGTCAGCGCCCGGGTCAGCGTTCTCGTCTACAACACCACCCAGCTCACCCCGAGCCAGCTCCCTCGCTCGGTGATGGATCTCGCCCTTCCCCGCTGGAAGGGAAGGCTGGCCATCGCCCAAGGAGAGACCGACATGCAGCCGGTGGTCGCCTCCATCGCCCGCACCCACGGTGACGCGGCCACGACCCGGTGGTTGCAGGCCATCAAGGCCAACGCCGGCGACAACCTCTATCCGAACAACGAGGCGGTCACCGCACAGGTGAACTCCGGGCAGGCAGCCATCGGGATCATCAACAGCTACTACTGGTACCGCGAACGAGCCCAGGTCGGACCGTCGCACCTCCATTCGGCGATCGCCACCTTCGCACCCGGCAGTGCCGGGACGGTCATCGGCGTGTCCGGCGCCGGCGTGCTCGCATCCAGCACCCACAAGGCCGCTGCCCGGGCTTTCGTCGCGTTCATGGTCAGCCGGCAAGGCCAACAGATCATCGCCCACAGTGACAGCTTCGAGTACCCGCTCGGCTCCGGGGTCACCACCGCCCAGCCCATACTCCCCTTCTCCACGCTCCGGCCGGCGCCCCTCACCGTCGCCGAGCTGGGAACCGGCGCGACCGCCATCGCCCTGCTGCAGAAGGCCAACCTTGCCTAGCGCGACCGCCGTCTCCACTCCGACCACGCCCACGGACCCGCCCGCACCCGGAACCCCGGTCCTCGGTCGTACCCGTCGCCCGCGGGTCTTGTGGGCGCTCTCCAGCGCTGTCGCCGCACTGTTGGCCCTGCCGCTCCTGTACCTGGTGGCGCAGTCGGCGTCGACCGGTCGAGCCCACCTCGTCCACCTGGTCTTTCGCTCCTTCACCTTTGCACTGGTGTGGAACACCATCCGCCTGTCCGTAGCGGTCACCGTTGCCTGCGCGATCATCGGCACCGCCGCGGCCTGGCTGATCGAGCGGACCGACCTGCCCGGACGACGCATCTGGGCGGTGGTGGTGGTGGTGCCGCTCGCCATCCCCGACTTCGTCGTCGGTTTCGGCTGGGTGTCGGTGGCGCCGGCAGTGCACGGCTTCCTCGGTGCGCTGCTGGTCATGAGCCTCGCGCTCTATCCCCTCGTCTACCTGCCGGTAGCGGCGTCGTTCCGGGGAGCCGATCCCGGCCAAGAAGAAGTGGCTCGCTCCCTCGGCCTGGGCCGGCTCGCCACCTTCCGGCGGGTGACACTCGCCCAGGCCCGTCCGGCGCTGGTCGGAGGCTGCGTGCTGGTGTCGCTGGCGTTGTTCGCCGAGTACGGGGCGTTCGAGATCCTGCGCTATCAGACGCTCACCACCGAGATCTTCTTCGAGTCCCAGCGCAGCTACGACCTGCCGGTGGCATCCTCACTCTCTCTCATCCTCGTCGTCCTCAGCCTGGCCGTGCTCGGCGGGGACGCCGCCGTGCGCAACCGGGGCCGTGTCACCCGGTCGGCTCGAGCCACACGCGCCGGATCGCTCCACCGGCTCGGACTGGCAACGGTGCCCGCCTCCCTCGCTCTGCTGGCCCTGGTGGTGCTGGCCCTCGGGGTCCCGATCGGGGTGATCGGGTACTGGCTGGTCGAGCCGGGGACCACCACCTTGCCGGCCGCGACCACCCTGGTCGACGCCGCGCTCACCACCGCGGGATACGCGGCCGGAGCCGGTCTGCTGGCCACGGCCCTGGCGCTCCCCGTGGCCTTGCTGGCCGCGCGCCACCCCCGCCGATCCACCCGGACCCTCGAGCGTTCCACCTTCATCGTCCAGGCCATCCCCGGCCTCATCATCGCCCTGGCCCTCGTGTACTTCTCGGTGCACGCGGTGCGACCTCTCTACGAGAGCACGCCGCTGCTCGTCCTGGGCTATGGGATCCTGTTCTTTCCCCTCGCGTTGGTGGCGGTCAGGACGTCGGTCGCGCAGGCGCCACTGGCCCTCGAGGAGGTCGCCCGGTCCCTGGGCCGGCCGCCGCTGGTGGTGTGGTGGCGGGTGGTCCTCCCTCTCATCGGCCCCGGGCTCGCCGCCGCCTTCAGTCTCGTCTTCCTGTCGACGGTGACCGAGCTCACCTTGACCCTGGTGCTGGTCCCGACCGGAGTCCAAACGCTGGCCACCCAGTTCTGGGCGTTCTCGAGCGACCTCTCGTACGGAGCCGCAGCTCCCTACGCCGCGGTGATGATCGCCATCGCCGTGGTCCCGAGCTACGTGCTCGGCCGGTGGTTCGACCGGTTGCCGACGAGGAGCAACCCCACCGTGCCCGGGAGCGGGTCGTGACCACCTTGCTCGTGTCGTGTCTCTCCAAGGCATTCGGCAGCCAGCCCGTGCTCACCGGGATCGACCTCGAAGTGCCCGAAGGATCGCTGACCGCCGTGCTCGGGCCGTCGGGCAGTGGCAAGACGACGCTGCTACGAGTGGTCGCCGGCTTCGAACGGGCCGACCGGGGCACGGTGACCGTGGGTGGGACCCCGGTCGACGACGGCCATCGGTTCGTCCCTTCCGAGCAGCGAGGCATCGGCTACGTCCCCCAGGAAGGCTCCCTGTTCCCTCATCTGACCGTCGAAGCCAATGTCGCGTTCGGTGTCCGCCGGCACCCGCGGGGATGGCGACGTCTCACCGCTCCGTCCCAGCGCGGTCCGGCCGGCAGACCGGGAGCATCGGTCGGTGCCCTGCTCGACATGGTCGGCCTGGCCGGCCTGGGCGGTCGTTACCCGCACCAGCTCTCCGGGGGCCAGCAGCAACGGGTCGCCCTGGCTCGGGCGCTGGCCAGGGGTCCCAGTCTCGTGTTGCTCGACGAACCGTTCTCCTCGCTCGACGCCAGCCTGCGCGCCAGCGTGCGCGCCGACGTCCAAGGGGTGCTCCGCGACCGGGGGACCACGGCCGTCCTCGTGACCCACGACCAGGACGAGGCGCTTTCCATCGCCGACCAGGTGGCGGTGGTCCGCGGGGGACGCGTCGGGCAGTGCGGGACCCCCCAGCAGCTCTACGACCACCCGAGCACCCCCGAGCTGGCCCGCTTTCTCGGGGATGCGAACCTGGTCACCGGCACCGTAGTCGGCGATCGTGTCGACACCCCGTTCGGTGTGCTTCCCTTGCGTGCTGCTCCAGGCACTCCTCCGCCCGCCGCCGGTCTGGTCACGGCGCTGGTCCGACCCGAGCAGCTACGGGTGGAGACGGGTGCCGGACCGGGGATGCCGGCCCTGGTCCTCCGCCGCGAGTTCCACGGGCACGACACCCTGGTGACGGTCGAACCAGCCGTTGGGCCAGCCGGTGAGAGAGGCAACGGGCGAGCCGACCCGGTCTCGATCCGCGCCGACGGAGACCTGGTGCTCCCCGTGCGAGCTCCGGTGCGGGTCACCGCCACCGGGAGCGTGCTGGTCTGGCCGACCGGCTCCTGAACGTCGGTCGGGAACCAGAGCCCGCTCACTGGGCCGGCCCCACCTCCCGGACCGTGATCGCCGCCTGGGCGCAGAGCCGGTCGTCGACCCCCCGGTCGTGGACCGACACCAACACGACCGTCCCGTCAGTTCTCCTTCCGACGATGCGGGCACGGGCATCGACCGGACCGACCCGCACCGGGGCAAGGAAGTGCATCACGGTGTCGGCGGAGGCGACCGGACCGTCGTGGCGGCCGGTCATCGACCTGGTGGCCGCCACATCGGCCAGGGTGGCAATGGCGCCGCCGTGGAGGATGCCCCAGGGGTTGCGCAGGCGATCGACCAACTCCAGGCGGGTGACCGGACCGGCTCCCGGCTCGATCGCGAAGAACTGCTCGGGAATCGGGGCGCCTGGATCCGGAGCAGGCATGGGGACCACCACCGGTCGGGGAGACGGGAGTGGCAGGTCATCGCGGTCGAGCACCGCACTGGTGACCACCGCCCACGCCACCGCCCGGCCTCCGGCCCCCTCGTCACGGACATCCACCCGGCAGACGGCCGACACCCGGCCCCGGCGCAGCACCCGCGCCTCGAACCCGAGGGGGCCGACCTGGTCGAGCCGGGCCACCCGCACTGTCAGCGACGCAGTGACGATCCACTGCGGCAGCACGGCGAGGCCGCAGGCGAACCCGCCCAGCGAATCGATGGCGGTGATCAGGCCCCCGAGGGCCATCCCGCCGCCGCTCCCCCGCTGATGCGAGTCGATCGGGACACGACCACGCACGATGGACGGCGCTGCCGATCCGTCGGAGGGGGGCACCTCCCACCGTTCGAGGCGAAGGTACGTGCTCACGTCCCGTCCGGGCCTGAGTGGGACGCCGTTCGCCCCCGTCGCCGCTGCGGGTCCGGGGAGATCGACACCGACCCGGTCAGGGAGCGAAGCGTCCGGACCAGTCACACCGGGACCGCCCGCACGCTCACCAGGCTCGTCAACCGGTCACCGGCACCGGCATCGACCACCTCGACCACTGCGATCGCCCCCGCCGGATCGCCTGCGACTGCCCGCGGGGTGGCCACCAGCGGCCCGACGCGACCGGTCGCCAGGTACGTCACCTGCAGGTCGACCGGCCGGACGTCGCAGCCGTCACCTGCTGCCTGCAAGTTGCGGGCCGCAGTCACCTCCCCGAGGAGGGCCACCATGCCCCCCTGCACGGCACCGAACGAGTTGCGCACGTAGTCGACCACTGGCAACGACAGGGACGTCGGCGACGGTGAGGAGGGAGCAGTGGCGGTCGCGGGGAAAGCAGCGGTGGACGACGCAGGGACGGCCGGATCGGCGCGATGCGGTGGCCCCTCGAACGCCGTGATCCCGATGGCGTCGACCAACGCTCGGTCGAGACCAGCACCGCCGAACGAGACGCTCCGGGGGCGGCGACCGCCGCGGTGGACACCGACGGGACGGTGCTGCCGGCCGCCGGTGTTCGCCGGCAGCACCGCGAACGTCATCGTTCCCCAGGCTGCCAGTTCCGGACCTGCAGGACGCGCAGAGACCGCTGCTTCCACCACCAAGGTGGTCCTCCCCCGCCGGAGCACGCTCCCCCGCGCTTCGATCGTCCCGTCCCTGACCGGGTCGAACGCCTGCAGCGCCAGATCGGCGGTGGCCATCCAGTCGGGAACGAGCACCGCAGCAGCGATCGCTCCACCGACGACGTCCACCAGGGTGGCGATCACCCCCAGGTGAACGGCACCGTCGGCTCCGAGAACATGGGGCGTCACCGGAAGCCGTGCGACCGCCGTCGACCCTCCGGATGCCTCGATCTCGATGCCCAGGTCGGACAGCACGTGGTTCGGCGGCGGGTATCGATCGATCGCCACCGTTCAGCCGGAGGACACGGCTGCGGAGTCAGGGGCAGCGTCCGATACGGGAGGAGCAGCACCAGAGCCGGCCGAGGATGCGAACCGGCTGGTGAAGGAGAGCAATTCCCCGGTCGAATGACGCCTGCGCTCCTCGTAGATCCGGGCATAACCGGTGTGCGAGAAGCGCCACCCGTCTTCCACCCGGACGTAGGAGTCCTCGTAGAGCGCCGTGCCCTCGAGGGCGAAGTCGTAGGCGGGGACGAACACCTTGTCGAAGAGGTACCAGGTGCCCGAAGCGGTCCCGTCCGGGTGAACGTCGATCTCCGGGTGGTGACCGTGGTGGAGGGTCACGATGCCAGGGTCCGAGAGCGCACCCTCGAGAAAGCCGACGATGGCATCACGGCCGGCATAAGGCTCCGGCGCCGACTCGTAGTCCGCAGTCCCGTCCTCGACGAAGAGCTGACCCAGCTCCGAGAACTGCTTGGTGTCGAGCAGGCGGAAGTAGGCGTACTTCAAGCGACACAGCTGCGCCGTGTCTGACTGGTGCTGAGCCTGTGCGGTGCGTTGCTCCGCACGGTCGGTGCTCTGGGCGGTCATCACTCACCTCGTCCTCGTCGGCAGCCGCAGTGTAACGAGGTGGAGGGGTGTGCGCCGGAGCCCGCGACACTCGACCGGTTCCCGTTCGTTACCCGCAGCTCAGCAGCACTATGCGGTGGCATGGCCGCTCCGAGTGGCGTTGGGGGAATTGTCCTCTCCAGGCTGGCACGTCACGGACATGGCGCTGCTAACTTCGCCCGGACGGGGCGTGAAGAGTCGGAACGAGTGGTCGGGGGAATGTCATGATGCGGAACGCCTGGAGTTGGCTCGGACTCAATCTGGGCAAGCGGGCGGGCACGGTCTCCGTGATCGGCCTGGCGATCACCATCGTCCTCGGGCTCGGTCTCACCCAGCTCACGTTCGTCACCAGCAACGCGAGCTACCTCAATCCGACGGACCGGGCGCAGGTCGAGAACCAGCATTACTCGGCGCTATTCGGTGGCGATCCCATGGTGACGATGTTCACCATGGCCCCGGGCCGTACCGTCGACAACCTCTTCACACCGTCGAACGTCACCCAGTTCCAAACGGTGCAGGCGAAGTTGAAGGCCGACCCCTCGGTGTTCAGCGCCATCACGCCACTCGACGCGGTGCAGCTCTCCAACCGCCTGTCGGCCAGCCCGGACGGGAACCCCACCCACAGCGTGGCCGGCACGTTGCTGCTGTCCGCCTACCAGCGGGATCCCGCGGCCGCCAGCAAGGCCATCCGGCTGAAGAACCTGACCGGGCTCCTCGCCGCCGAGTCGGCGATCCCGCCGGGGCAGCGGGTGCTGTCCAACCCGGCGTGGGTCCACTTCCTCACCCACAACCTCGACGGCACCATGCGGACCTCGTCTGCGGCGTTGCTCCCCAACAACCAGCACGCGGCGATGATCGTCTTCCTCCGGGGCGGCCTCTCCATCGACCAGGAGTCAGCCGCGGCCAAGTCGGTCTCCCGCATCGTGGCGGCCGCCCACTTCCAGGGCGTGACCACGTTGACCACCGGGGTCCCGGCGCTGCTCCGGACCATCAACGACTACCTGAGGGGGGGGATGATCACCCTCGGTGCGATCGCCGCCGCGATCATGATCATCATTCTGCTGCTGCTCTTCAACGTCCGCTGGCGGCTCCTCCCCTTCCTGATCGTCACCATCGGACTGGTCTGGGGGTTCGGCCTCACCGGCTACTTCGGGATACCGCTCACCCTCGGGAGCATCGCCGGCCTGCCCGTGCTCCTGGGCGTCGGCATCGATTACGCCATCCAAATGCACTCTCGGGTGGAAGAGGAGGTGATTCTGGCGCGCGCTGCGCACCCCATCCAGGCGGCTGCCCGTCACCTCGGTCCTGCCCTGCTGGTGGTGACCTTCGATGCCGTGTTCGCCTTCGCTGCCCTGCTGCTGGCCAAGGTGCCGATGATCCGCCAGTTCGGCGGGCTCCTCATCGTGTGCGTCATCGCCGTGTGCATCTGCAGCATCGTCGGCCCACTCGCGATCCTCGGCATCCGGGAGTACAAGTCTCCGACCAGGGGAAAGGACTTCTCGGCCGGTCGCCTCGCCCGGCTGACCGCGTGGCTCGGATCCGTTCCTCCCCAGGCTGCCCTCCCCTTCGCCCTGGTCGCCGTCGTCATCTTCGGGGCCGGCCTGGCGGTCGAGGGCCACATCACGCTGCAGACCGATCCCATCCAATGGGTCGATCCGGGCAACCAGACCGTGAAGGACGTCAACGCTCTCAAGGCGGGTACGGGGACGGAGAACGACGTGGGTGCTCTCGTGCACACCAGCAGCCCGTGGAGCAACCAGACCGCCGCCTACGTCAGCGCCTTTTCCGCGGCCCAGGTCCGTCGCTTCCCGAACCAGTTGTTCCCCGCCACCGGGATCGTCAACCTGGTCGACGAGTTCATCTCCCTCCCGGGTACCACACCCGTTCCTCCGCTGGGGAGCCAGGTCAAGCAGGTCTACGACCTGGCTCCTCCCGACGTGCGCCACACCATGGTGGCCGCAGGCGGTTCCTACCTGGGCATCATCTTCGAGTCCAAGACAGCAACCTTGGGCGCGTTGAAGCCGGTGGTGGATCACTTCCAGTCCATCCCGGTCACCGTGCTTCACTCCAACCGGGGCACGACCATCGTCACGGTGGCCCCAGGAGGCATCGCGGTGGTGGGAGTCGGGCTCCTCGACAACCTGGCCAAGTCGAGGACCCTGCTGACCTATCTCTCCATCATCTTCGTCGGGTTGTTCCTCGCGCTCCGGCTACGGAGCGTCATCCGTTCACTCCTGTCGCTGGTGCCGGTGCTGGTGGCCGTGGGATCGGTGTCACTGATCGCCTGGGCGCTGGCCCTCAAGCTCAGCCCGATGACGGCGGTGTCCGGTCCGCTGGTGGTGGCGGTCTGTACCGAGTTCACCTCGCTGATTCTCCTCCGGTTCGTGGAGGAACGGGGTCGGAACCGTTCACCAAGCGAAGCGATGCAGATCACTGCGACCCGCACCGGGCGGGCCTTCATCGTTTCCGGGTTGACCGCGGTCTCCGGCGTGGCGGTGATCGCCTCGTCACCGTGGCCGTTGCTGCGCGGATTCGGGATCATCGTCGGACTCAACGTCTTGGTGGCCCTGGTCTGCGCACTGGTGATCCTTCCTCCCATCCTGATCTGGGCGGAGGGCTCCGACCGAAACTGGGTCTCACGCCGTCTGGTGCGTGACGAGAATGCCGACGACGCTGTCGTCCCGGCCAGCAGGGTGGAGCGGTCCGAACGGATCCCCCAGGGAGCCTCCATCATGCAGGTGGAGGGTTCGTAGGCACCAGGCAGTCCGGTACCGATCGGCCTCCCCACCACTGGTCGCCTCTCTTCCCGGCGTGGATTGGTAGCGTTCCGCCATGGACTCCGTCGAAGTGACCGAGCAGATCGTCGCGCCAGCCGATCGCGTCTGGGCTCTCATCGAGGATCCGACGACGATGGGTGAGCTCACCGCTGAATGCCATGCGATGACCTGGACCGGAGGGGCGACTGCGCCGGCCGTGGGTGCACAGTTCCGGGGCTCCAACCGCCGCGGCTGGCGGCGGTGGACCACCACGTGCACCATTGTCGACTACCGGCCGGGCACATCGATCGCCTGGGACGTCCACGCCGGTCCCCTGGCCGTGGCCCGCTGGAGCTACCGCATCGAACCTCCCCAGGGAGCGAGTCAGCCCGGCCCGGACGACCAGGTCCCGACCGGCGATCAGACCACCACCCTGGTCGAACGGTTCGAAGACCGGCGAGCCTCGGCGCTCCGAGCGATCGGGCCACTGCTCCGTGGCGTGCCCGACACCAACCAGCACAATCGCTCCAACATGGCCGAGACACTGCGGCGCATCAAACGCCACGCCGAAGGCTGACCCCGACCCCGTGGGCGCGCGGATCGATCTACCCGTGACTGCTGATCACCGGAACAGCCCGAACGCTCCGTCGGAAGTCAGGGTGGTGGTGCCCACCCCCATGATCGCTGCGAGCCACGGTGTACCAGGTCTCCCCGTTCTCCCTGTCCCCGATGGTCGACTTGGACTGTGACGTCAGCGACTACTGCGGCGTCGACCCGCTCGTCGGAACCCTCGAGGAGTTCGACGCTCCGGTGAGCGGGGCTCAAGCTCTCGGGTGACGGGTCGTCGTCGCCCGGGCCCCCTCACACCTCGGACCAACACCCGTGATTCCTCGACGCGTCGTCGGGGACCGGGTCCGCTCACCGGAGCTGGCGCGTCTGGCGCGACTCCGGCCCCGGCCGGACGCGACCGAACAACTGGTTGGCGGCGTTGCACCGGACCGCACCTGCGGGGACGTTCGACCGAGCCTCGGGTCAGTGGTAGCTCCAACTGCTCACCTCCTCCCAGCCCGATCTCGACGGGGACGGGTCCTCGAGTGGTCGGCGCAGTGCGCCAGGTGGTCCGCTTGTGGTTCGATCGGGGAGCCGACAGTATCCGAGCCGACGTCATCAACTACATCGACAAGGATCCGGCCGTGGCCGACGACCCAGCGGGCATAGCCGGCATCCCTCGTGCGGCCCTCGACGGCCGACCATGCACCCGCGAACGACCGCGTGCCAGCCGTTGCCCCGTTGCCCCGTTGCCCCGTTGCCCCGTTGCCCCGTTGCCCCGTGATGATCGTCGGTGGGGACTACCTGCCCTCCACCGAGGCATCGGCCACCCACGAGGGGCACGGCGGCGAGTAGCACCTCGCGGGGAGCCCTTCGAGAGCATGCTCGGTCCCGACCAGGCCGTCGTACTGGTGCGCACCGGATCTCTCTGCGATCGCTCCGGACCATGAGCTGACCGGGGACGCCCTGGACGAGCAACCCCGATCAGGGGACTAGCCTCCACGCATGGAATCGCTCTTACGAACCCCTCTCCCCACACGGATACTGACGTTGCTCGCGGTCGGAGTGGTCGCGGTCACTGCCGCCGCCTGTGGCGGATCGTCCACCGCGAAGCCGGCCACCTCGTCGACCGCTCCGTCGTCGTCCCACACCGCCTCACCGATCACGATGGTCCTCGGACCCGCCTATGCGAAGTCGGTCGGGTTTCCCAAGACCGCCGTGGCCGCCAAGGCGAGCTCCAACACCAAAGAGGCCAACTGTCCCCAGTCCGCACAGGCCGCGTACGAGGACGCGGCCGGTAAGACCGGTCTGGTGTCCGAGACCCTGGTGTGCAACACGGTTGCCGCAGCCACCGCGGCCTTGGATGGCGTGAAGAAGCAAGTGAAGGCGGACCCGTCCATCCACGCTCCGGCGTCGCTCGGATCCTCCGCCTTCGTCTCGGCCACTCAGGCGCCCCAGTACACGGTGATCTGGCAGAACCACAACCGGGTCGGTGTCACCGCCATCGACGTTTCCGTCGGCGGGTCCTCGACGACCCCGACCACCAAGGCCCCGGCTATCACTGCTGCGCAGACCAGCACCCTCACCTCCGCGGCAGTCGCCCAGAACGCCCTGTTCCACTGACCCACCCTCCGGACGGGCGCCGGCGCACGGCTCGCCTCCGTCGACGCCGTCGTCGAGGAGGAGTCTCGGACCGGGGACAGTCTCCCTCGAAGAGCGACCTAAAGTCGCTGGAGTGAGCGAAACCTCCCCGACCGTTGCCGACCTGATCGTTTGGTGCCTCGTCAACGAGGGCGTCGAGTACGTCTTCGGCATTCCGGGCGAGGAGAACATTCACCTGGTCGAGGCACTGTCCCGGTCCTCGATCCGCTACGTGCTGGTGCGCCACGAACAGGGCGCGTCCTTCATGGCCGAAACCTACGGTCGCCTGACCGGCCGGGCGGGGGTCTGCTCGGCCACGCTCGGGCCCGGTGCCATCAACCTTCTGCTCGGCACGGCCGATGCCACCACCAACTCCACTCCACTGATCGCGCTCTCCGCCCAGGTCGGCATGGGACGCAGCTTCAAGGAGTCCCACCAGGGAGTCGACCTGGTGGCGATGTTCAACCCGGTGACCAAGTGGTCGAGCCTGGTCGCAACCCCGGGCGCAGTCCCCGAGACACTGCGCAAGGCGTTCAAGCTGGCCCAGACCGAACGGCCCGGCTCGGTCTACCTCGCCGTCCCCGAAGACGTGGAGAAGTCGCCTCTCCCGGCGGAGGCACAGCCACTGCCGGTCAACGTGCCACGACCCGACGAACCGTCCCCTGATCAGGTCGAACGGGCAGCCGCCATCCTCCGGACGGCGAAGCATCCGGTGGTGCTTGCCGGCCACGGTGCTACCCGATCGCACGCCGGACCCTCGCTGCAGCGGTTCGCAGAAGCCCTGCAGATCCCGGTGGCCACCACCTTCCACGGCAAGGGCGTCTTTCCCGATGACCACGAGCTCGCCCTGGGTGCCGTCGGGTTCATGCGCCACGACTACGTGAATTTCGGCTTCGACCAAGCCGACGTGGTGATCACCGTCGGCTACGAGCTCCAAGAGTTCGATCCCGTGCGGATCAACCCGAGAGCGGACAAGCACATCATCCACATCCACCGGTTCCCCGCCGAGGTCGACCGGCACTACGACGTGTCGGTGGGACTGCAGGCCGACATCGGCCGCAACCTCGAGGCTCTGGCCCGGGCGGTGGACCAGCCATTCGCTGCTCCCCGTTCCGGACAGCGCATCCGAGCGCTGCTCACCGAGGAGCTCGAGCGGGGGGCAGCAGACGATCGGTACCCGCTGGCCCCGGCGCGCATCGTCGCCGACACCCGCGCCGCCATGGGCCGGGACGACATCGTGTTGGTCGACACCGGTGCGCTCAAGATGTGGATGGCCCGGCTCTACCCGACCTACGTGCCGAACACCTGCCTGATCTCGAACGGGCTCTCGACCATGGCATGGACGGTGCCCGGGGCCATCGGGGCCAAGTTGGCCTGTCCCGACGTCAACATCCTCGTCGCCACGGGCGACGGTGCGTTCCTGATGAACTCCCAGGAGATCGAGACAGCACTGCGCGAGGGCATCGCCATGGTCATCCTCGTCTGGGTCGACGACGCCTACGGCCTGATCAGCTGGAAGATGGACCTCGAGCTCGGCCACGACGTCGACACGGCATTCGGGAACCCCGATTTTGTCGCCTACGCCGAAAGCTTCGGGGCGACCGGTTACCGGATCGCCAGCGCCGACCAGCTCCTCCCCACCTTGCAGACCGCACTCGCCGCCGACACGGTGTCGGTCATCGCCTGCCCGGTCGACTACTCGGCCAACCTCGAGCTGATCCGCTCGCTGGGCGAGCTGGACGAGTCCTTCTCCTGACCGGCCTCCGGGCCCGACCGGCCCGGACCATCGACCTCAGGGGTGTGCACGGCCTGTCGCCAAAGGCCCGTCGAGCTCCCAGCCGCCGGGAGCCGGAGGCGGCGCCCCCGACGAGCGCCCACCCCGTGCAGTCGGCGCTCACCAGCGCTTCGGCGGGTCCGCAGCACTGAGATCGGCCAGGTACCGGTTGTACGCGGCGAGCTCCTCGTCGACCGTCCCCTTCACCTCGACGACGTGAGCCTCGACGACCGCCTGATCGTCCACCTCCGCATGGGCCGGATCTGAGCCGCTGCCCACCATGGCCGGGGTGTCATCAGGCGTGCCGGTCCCTCCGCCCGGACCGACGGCCCGGTCCGCTGCGCCGGCAGACAGCGCGGCCGGGTGCCCCTTCCCCAGGCTTGCCTCGGTGAAGGACTTGGCGAGCGACTTGTCGAGCGCCCAACCCGGCAGCGAATCGATGGGGACACCGGCAGCTGCGGCAGCGGCCCTCTCGCGCGCCTCGCGGATCCGATCGAGCGCAGTCGATCGCTCGTGGATCAGGTTCCACCAGGTGTAGACGGCATAGACGGCGAAGGCCGGCCACTCGAAGGTATACGCCCAGCTCAGGGTGTTGCCGCTCAACGCTGCGTGGTACTGCCACCGGCCCAGCAACAAGAACGTCGGGACCAGCACGACCACCAGCACATGGAGCAATATGCAACGCCAAGTGAAGTACTTTCGCATCGCTCCCCCATCGTACCAACGCCCGCTCCCCGCGACCGGCCCCGTCCCCGCGGGCACGGCGCAGCTCCTCTTCGGGGATCTTCTCCGCTGGGGGTCGCACGCCGCGGCCGTCCCTTCCCTGGCCGGAGTCCCGGAGCTCGCCACCACACGGGTCACGTCGTCCCCGACGGTCGCCTCGACCGCGATGTCCTCGCCGGTGACCAGGCCCGCCACCGCGGTCGACGTGCCGCATCGAACGAGCGGGCCACCACGAGCCGGGACGACGACCTGGTCGGCGCCTGTCGGCATCCGACCGGCGCTCACACTCCCGATCTGGCCGATCTGGCCTCGTCGATCACCCGCCGTACGGGAACGTGAGGATCCTGATGGACGAGAGCCAGTGGATCGGTGTCAATTCGCCTACGACAAGGCGACCCACGCCATATACCTGGCTCACATCGGACGCGAATGTGCCGAGGTCGGCATGGACTGGGATCAGGGCTGGGCCAACGACATGGCTGCACTACGGCGCGAGGTGGACAACGCTGCCCACGCGGCTCGAAACAAGGGACGGAGTCGCCTTCCCCGCCGAGTGCTTGCCGCATTCAACGCCCGCTACGACGAGCTGACCCAGGCCGGCCTCGCTGCCAACCGACACCCCATAGATCGCATGCGGGACACGCTCGAAGCCGCCGGCTACAACCTGGCCGCAGCGCTGGTGAAGCTGAAGCCCGAAGCCACCCGGTTCGCCACCGACCTCACGGTTCCCTTCACCAACGACGCGGCTGAGTCCGCCATCCGCATGACCAGGATCTCGCCAAGGTGAGCGGCTGCTTCCAGAGCTTGACAGGTGCCCTGGGGTTCGCCGCCATCCGCTCCTACCCCGCCACCGCGGCCAAGCACAACGTCGGCGCACTCGACGTGCTCGTCCAGCTCTTCAGCGGCGAGGCGTGGATGCCACCCCGAACAATCTGACCGGAGGCGCGTTTCGCACCACTCGACCGCCAGCTTCATCGATCTCGCAACACCCGGCAACGCCGCGCCCGTCCGGTCAACAAAGGATCTGACCCCGCTGCTCGACCGGCATGCCCAACCACGCCGATCTTCGGGAGGAAGGCCAGGTCAGACGGGAACCTGAATGTTTCTGTCCCAGGAGTCGACCCCCGATGTGACTCACACCCAGAGAAGTGTGCCGCCCAGGTCAAAAGCGACCTCGGCCATCAGGGCTTCGAACAGCGCTGACCGGTCAATGCGTGGGGTTGCGAATTGATCGCCCCGTGCGCACCGAAATTAAGCGGCGTGGCTAGCCCGATGAACGGCGTCAATCGGGAACGTGACCGTGGTCGGCTCATCTACTACGTAGCTGCTCAACTCTGGAAGCAGTTCGACGACAACCTGCACTCGGAGCCCGTTTCCATAAATCTCAGCGACCTTGCCGAAGATCTCATCGAGGCCCCACGGGATCGCGACAGTCTCGCCGATCGTTGGCGTCCATTCGCCGGTAGCCTGCTCCAGCTTCGTAATCTTCTTGAGTTCACTCACCATGGTCTTGGGATCCCCAGCAGCGATGCCAGCTTGTTCGCGACGACGGTGTCCATCGTACCCGCCAGGGCGTTCAAGAGTCGCCGGTGAGCCACGAAGGACGCCTTCGTGGCGCTGAGCTGGCCACTCGCTTCGAGGGACGCGATGGTCGCCTCATTGCCATGGCCGATTGCATTTCGATAGTCGATGAAGGCGTCCAGACGTTGCAGTCGGATCTCTGTCGTCTGCCCACAAGCCCTCAGATCGTCAATGAAGCTGAATCCCAACCGGCCGAAGTCCGCACCCAGGGCAGAAGACCGCGGATTCATTGTGTCGAGCTTCCTTCCCTGCGTCAGGAGCGTCCGCAGAAGAAGACCTTGGTTGGGAGACGCCGCGGCAACATGGACGGCGACCGCTTCGTCGTGCAGTTCCCGGCAGAATTTCTGAAACTGCGCAACCAGTGCCACGGTAACTGACTTTCCGCATGTGCGGAGACCCTTTTACGTCCCCCACCCCTCAGCGTGCTCGACCCGACGGAGCTCGAGTTCATCGAGCTCGACCAGCAGTTCCGTGAACTTGCGACCGCGCTCGATTGCCGGGCGGTAACGCTCAGTCTGTTCGGCTGACAGTCGCCTGGTGATCCGTTCACGGCCCCGGCTGTATCCCCACTGTGCGTAGGGACCGTGGAGCTGTGGGGGATCGCCGTTACAGCGGCAGTTCGGTTTGCCGCACCGGGTCATCCGTTCGATGAGTCCTCCGGGAAGGATCACTTCGTCCTCGGCGAGCAGATCGACCAGGCGTTGGCGGGCAGCGGCGATCCGCCGATCGTCACGAGCGCTCATCGGTTCTCCGGAGAAGGGATCCACCGGTTCATGTCTGTCACTGTATAAGGTGGCAGACATGGCCGCAAGCATGTCTGGTGATCCTGGTCCGTTCCGCCTCCAGGCCGAGGTCCTCGGGGCCATGCCGATCATCGACGCCTACCTCTCCC
>DAHXOD010000028.1 GCA_027365055.1 bacterium | reverse complement strand
TTGCGCGGTTCCACAGCCGCCTGTCGTCGGACAGCATTCAGCTCCGCTACTTCAGCGCCCCCCCCCGCCTCTCGGACGACGAGCTCGAGCGGCTGACTCGCATCGGGGATCCGGACCACCTGGCACTGGTCGCCGAACGCCAGGGCACCTTCATCGCCATCGCCCAGTACGACCGACCGGTCGGTCAGGATGAGGCCGAGGTGGCGTTCGTGGTCGACGACGCCCATCAGGGACTCGGGCTCGGCACGCACCTCTTCGAGCACCTGGCCAGCGCAGCCCGTCGTCACGGGGTGAAACGGTTCGTGGCCGCCACGTTGCTCGTGAACAAGCGCATGCTCGACGTCTTCGCCGCGCTCGGGTTTGCCCGACGCACGAGCAGGGATTACGACGTGGTGAGCGTGGTCCTCGACATCGCGCCCAGCCGGCAGGCGCTCGATGCCGCCGATCGTCGGGACGCGGTCGCCACGGTGCGCTCGATGGAGCCCCTGCTGCGGCCGTGCTCGGTCGCGGTGATCGGGGCATCGCGCCACCCGGGCACCATCGGCTACGAACTGGTCCGCAACCTGGTGGGCACCGGCCTGCAGGGTGCCGTCTATCCGGTCAACCCCAACGCAACCCATGTCGCGTCGATCCCCTGCTGGCCCAGCATCGACGCAGTCCCCGACGACATCGACCTGGCGGTGATCGCCGTCCCCGCTGCCCAGGTGGCCGAGACCGTCGAGGCCTGTGGTCGCAACGGGGTGGGGGCGCTGGTGGTGGTCTCCGCCGGCTTCGCCGAGGTGAGTGACGAGGGAGCGGTCGCCCAGCGCGCCGCGGTGCGGTCGGCGCACGACCACAGCATGCGCCTGGTCGGACCCAACTGCTTCGGCGTGCTCAACACCGATCCGGCCGTGTCGATGAACGCCACCTTCGCCGCCGACGTGCCCCTGGCCGGTCGGGTGGGCTTCGGGTCGCAGTCCGGAGGTCTGGGGATCGCCATCCTGGCCGAGGCCAGGAGCCGCGATCTGGGCCTGTCCAGTTTCGTGTCGCTGGGCAACAAGGCCGACATCAGCGGCAACGACCTGCTGACCTGGTGGGAGCAGGACGGCGTGACCGAGGTGATCCTGTTGTACCTCGAGTCCTTCGGGAACGCCCGCAAGTTCGCCCGGCTGGCCCGTCGGATCGGCAGGACCAAGCCGGTCGTGGTGGTCAAGAGCGGTCGGTCGCGTGCCGGCAGGCGGGCGGCGTCGTCCCACACCGCGGCCCTGTCGAGCCCCGAACAGGCGGTGGACGCGCTCTTCCGCAAGGCGGGAGTGATCCGGGTCGACACCGTCGAAGAGCTGTTCGACACGGCCGAGACGCTGGTCCACCAGCCGTTGCCGGCGGGGCGACGGGTGGCGATCCTCACCAATTCCGGCGGGCCGGGCGTGCTTGCGGCCGACGCCAGCAGCGGCAACGGCCTGGTGGTGGCCGAGCTTTCGGCGGCCACCCAGGCCGAGCTCCGGGCCATCACCCCCGCGGCCGGATCGGTGGCGAACCCGGTCGATCTCGGAGCGACTGCCGCGGCCGACTCCTATCGCAGAAGCCTCGACGTGCTGCTGGCCGACGACGACGTCGACGCGGTGGTCGTCGTCTTCACCCCTCCGCTGGTGACGGCGACCGACGACGTGGCCCGGGCGATCGTGGCGGCGGCGGACGCGGCCTCCCTCGAGCGGCCCCGACCGATCGTGGCCAGCCTGCTCGGCACCCGCAGCGGCCACGACATCCTGGCCGGTGCCCGCCGCCCCATCCCGAGTTTCACCTACCCGGAGACGGCCATTCGGGCTCTGGCTCGCGCTGGCGCGTACGCGGCCTGGCGGTCGAAGGACCCGGGGACCGTCCCCGAGCTCGACGGGATCGACGTCGGTGCGGCCCGGCGCCGGCTGGTCGGTGAGGCGGACGACGGGGGCTGGGTCACCGGTGATGCGGCGCTGGACGTGCTCGCCGCCTACGGGATCCCGGTGCAGCCGACCATCCGGGTCGGAAGTGCCGAAGAGGCGGGCGAGGCGGCCGGCCGGCTGGGGTTCCCGGTGGCGATCAAGGCGGTCGGGACGGGCATCGTCCACAAGAGTGACATCGGAGGAGTGCAGCTCGACCTCGCGACCTCCGCCGCGGTGCAGGACGCCTACCATGCGATGCGCGCCGGGGTCGGCTCCGACATGTCCGGGGTGGTGGTGCAGCCGATGGCGGCCCCCGGAGTCGAGACGCTGGTCGGGTTCGTCCAGGACCGGGCGTTCGGCCCCCAGGTGCTGTTCGGGCTGGGTGGGGTTGCCGTCGAGGTGCTCGAGGACCACGTGATGCGCCTGGCGCCGCTGACCGACGTCGATGCCCGCGAGATGGTCCACGGGATCAAGGGCGCACCGATGCTGACCGGCTACCGGGGCTCACACCCGGTGGACGTCGAGGGCCTCGCCGACCTGCTGTTGCGGGTGGGGCGCATGGCGGAGGACTTCCCCGAGATGCTCGAGATGGACGCGAACCCGGTCATCGCCACCGCCGAGGGGGTGGTGGTTGTCGACGCCCGGTTGCGCCTGTCCGGCGACCCCCCTCCGCCGCCCGACGACACCCGCCATCTGGGGAACCTCGGGTAGCGGCAGGGGCCAGGGGGCCAGGGGGCGCCGAGCGGGTGGCAGCGTGTCGTCGATGGAGCGAGGGCCGTCTGATCGCCTGACTCAGGATGGCGCAGGAGCGGTCAACCGGAAAACCTGATGGCCGCGTGGGTACCGTCGCAGAACGGCTTGTTGGCCGATGCCCCGCATCGGCACAAGGTGACCCGGTTGCGCCGTTCGTACTCGGCTCCATCGGCTCCCGGGACGGGGATGCCACCGCGCAGCCACAGGGGCCCGGCGACCCCCTGACCGGGATCGTCCACCACGCCGATCGACGGTTCGAAGGTCGGCTCCAGGGCCGTCCGGGTCTCCGGGTCCCAGGCCACAAGCCGCCCGGAGGGGCAGAGCGCGGCCTCGAGCTCGGTCTGGCGCGCCGCTTCCGGGCCGTCTTCCTCGACGAGGTTCCACACCTGGCCGGCGACATCACAGAACCGTGCGAACGCGCAGAGCGGTTGCGCGTCCGTCAGGATGAGGGATGGCCCGTCCTGCTCGGAGGCCTGCGAGAGGTAGGGCTCGTGCCCGGCCGTCTCGGTGCCGTCGAATCCCAACCGGACATGGGAGCCGTCGCAGAACGGCTTGTTCGCCGAGTGCCCGCATCGACACAGCGCACAAGATCCGCTCGTCGCGAAGTCCGCGCCCTTTCGCCAGCCGACCGAGTCCCCCTGCTCGTCGGTGACGATGGTCTGGACCGCGATCGGGACCGTGCCCTCCACCAGGTATGGACCGTTCGTCGTCACGGTCACCTGCACCGGCTCTGCGTTGTGCATCGGGACCTCCCGATCTGGGATCGGCGACGGGTGGCGGCCGCGGCCACCACAGCGCTGCGACCGATCCGCTCCTAGGTCCGTGGGGAGCGGTCCCGCAGGGAAATGCCAACGTGAGTCCGCGCTGACCGTGCGGGCAGTTCCCCCAGGCGCTGCCGAGCTTCGGGGTCGGCGACCTCAGGCGTCAGGACCCGAAGAGCAGCCCGTAGTTGGCCCCGCGCCGCAGGTGATGCCCACCGTCGATACCGAGGTGCTCCCCGGTGATCCACGACGATTCGGGTCCGGCGAGGAACCGGACCGCGGCGGCGATGTCCTCGACCGTTCCCAGACGGCTGACCGGCATCTCGGCCAGGTAGTCGTCGAGCAGCGGCCCCCCCGCCGTGATGGGCGCCATCAGCTCGTCGTCCACGATGCCCGGTCGGACCGTGTTGACCCGCACCCCGGAGCCCCCCAGCTCCTCGGCTGCGTACGAGCACAGCATGTCGATGCCGGCCTTCGCCGCCCCGTAGGCCCACAGATAGCGGTGGGGAAAGCTGCCGGCCCCCGACGACATCCCGATGATCGAGCCACCAGGAGCCGGCGCACCGTCGGTGCCGTGGCCGACTCCCGCAGCCATGAGTGGCGCTGCATGTTTGATGCACAGGAAGGTGCCGATGAGGTTGAGGTCGACGGTGGCGCGCACCTGTGCCAGGTCTGCGCCGATCATCGGGCCCATGTGGTGGGCACCGCCGGCGTTGGCGAACAGGATATCGAGGCGGCCCCGGTCTGCTGTAGCGGCCTCGACCGCGGCGATGACCTGGTCCTCGATCGTGACATCGGCGACCACGTAGCGGGCGCCTCCCGGGGTCGACCCAGACGGGGCGTCCCGGGCCACGCCGGTGAGGGTCTCGACGGCGTTGCGGAGCTTCTCCTCGGTGCGGCCGCAGATGGTGACCTGCGCGCCGTCAGCCACCAGGCGCGCGGCCGTTGCCAGCCCGATTCCGCTGCCGCCTCCGGTCACCAGCGCGGCAAGCCCTTCGATGCCGCCTGCGTCACCATGGTTGGTCTGCATGTGTCCCCCAGTTGTCGGATCAAGGAGCGATCGTGCTACAGAATGGTCGACCGGAAGTGCGGTCGACCGGCAGCACGGCCGACCGGCCGCGCTGACCAGCCGGTCGCGCAGTCGATTGGCAGCTGCATAGTACGGGTCGCCCGTGGCAACGGGAAGTTGAAAGTCGAACTGTTCGGGTGACGGGCTGGAACGGAATGGCTCCGGTCCGTGTCAGCTGGTCACAGGGGGGCTCGGTCCTGGGGGCCGGCCAAGAGAGGGGGACGAGATGAGCACGCGACACGCGAGAGCGCTGAACCTGGCCGATCTGTTCGAGGTAGTGGTCGACACCGTTCCGGAGCGACTGGCACTGGTCGCCGGCCCGAGTCGGCAGACCTACCGCCAGCTCGACGAGCGGGCCAACCGGGTGGCCCATCTCCTCGAAGATCGAGGGATCGCTCCTGGCGCTCATGTGGGCATCCTGGCGTACAACCGTGCCGCGTGGCTGGAGGTGATGATCGGCTGCTACAAGGCACGGGTGGTGCCGGTCAACCTGAACTTCCGTTATGTGGCATCCGAGCTCCGCTACGTGATCGACAATGCCGACCTCGAAGGACTCTTTTTCGACCACTCCCTGGCTCCGCTGGTCGACCGGTCGCTCAGCGGGCGGGCATCGGACCCGGTGCGCCCGACGAGCGGTGCGCGATCGGCACTGTCCGATGCATCGAAGCGTTCGTCCCGGGTACCCCGGCTCCTGGTGGAGATCGACGACGGGTCGGAGAAGGGCATCGACGACGGTCCTGCAACGGGAGTGTCCCCGGTGTCCGCTGCATACGAGGCCGACGCCTACGAAGCGGTGCTGGCTGCCGCCGATCCCGGCCGGGGCTTCGGGCCCCGATCGCCGGACGACCTGTACCTGCTCTACACCGGCGGGACGACTGGGATGCCCAAAGGTGTCATGTGGCGCCAAGAAGACATCTTTTTTGCCGCGATGGGCGGCGGTGGTTGGGGCCAGCCACCGATCGAGACGGCAGACGAGTTGGCGACCAGGATCTCCCCCGACGACGCCACCCGGGCCGTGTTGCTGGTGGTGGGGCCGATGATGCACGGAAACGCTCAATGGGCCGTATGGAACGCCTTCATGATGGGTGGGACCGGGGTGCTCTACACCGGTCGCGGATTCGACCCCGACGCGCTCTGGCGGCTGGTCAGCGACGAGGGCGTGGTGTCGGTGGCCCTGGTCGGCGACGCGATGGCGAGGCCCCTGGCTCAGGCGTTGGCGGCAGCCGAGCCGGGGACCTACGACACCTCGTCGCTCTTGGTGGTCGGCTCCGGGGGCGCCATGTTGTCGGCCACGGTGAAGGACGAGCTCAAGCGTCATCTGCCCAGCGTGATGGTCACCGATCGGTTCGGCGCCAGCGAGAGCGGTGCGCAGGGAGCGGTCGACCAGGGCGCCGACGGTCCGCGGTTCGTGATGGGCGACGACACTGCCGTGCTCGATGAATCACTCCGACCGCTGCTGCCGGGGGACGACCGGATCGGCCGACTGGCCCGAAGGGGCCGCATCCCGATCGGGTACTACAAGGACGAGGAGAAGACCGCCGCCACGTTCCCCGTCGACGCCCAAGGTGTTCGCTGGTCGGTGCCCGGCGATCTCGCCTCAGTTGGCGTCGACGGCACCATCACGGTGCACGGGCGGGGCTCTGCCTCCATCAATTCGGGAGGCGAGAAGATCTTTCCGGAGGAGGTGGAGGCGGCGGTCAAGTCCCACCCGCTCGTCTACGACGCGATCGTCGTCGGGGTGGCGGACGACCGCTTCGGTCAGCAGGTCGCGGTGGTGGTGCATGCGACATCCCCTGATCGACCGCTGACGCTCGAGTCCATCCAGCAGCACTGCCGAGGGTTGATCGCTGGCTACAAGGTGCCTCGCCGACTGAAGCTCGTCGAGGAAATTCCCCTGACTGCTGCGGGGAAGCCGGACGCCAAGGCCGCCCTCGCCCTCTTCTGAGTGACTGGCTGCCGAGGTGCGGGCAGCTCGTCGGTCGGTCGGGCGGTCGGCGGCGGCGACTCGGTCCTACGTGTTCAGGCGACCAAACGCAGCCTGGTGTCCCGACTGGCTGGGCCCGGACCGGGAGCCCCCGCTCCGGCGTGTCGATCGGCAACCGGGTCGGCCCTGTGGTCGGCCCTGTGGTCGGCTCCGTCTGCCTTGTCGAGCCCGGCAAGTGCCTCGGCGGTGACAACGACCAGTTCGCCGCCCGCCGACAGCACTCCGGCGTCGACGTCGACGATCCGAGACTCGGCGGACGATGGCCAGAGCCCGACCACTCGCACCGGAGCCGGCGCTGCGGGTGCTCGCAACGAGGCGACCAATGCCAGGTAGCCCAACTCCGCCCTCCAAGCGGAGCCGGGGGTCCCACTGGATACCGAGATCAACGTCTGTCCCCGCTCGCACCGGCGCTCGCCGGACAGTCGAGCCCGTCGGCCAGGTGGGTTGTGGCCGATGCGGGCCTCGGCTCGGCCTCGCAGACAGACTCCCCGGTATCCCGGCAGGGTCCAGCGATCGTCCGGTCCGCCGAGTACGACCCGGCCCCGGAGGGATGCCCAGTCGACCATGAACCAGAGTGACGTGGCCCAGGTGGTGGCTTCTGCAAGGACTGCGGCCTGGCCGCCCCGCCCGAGTGATGCGAACCATGGCTCCCAGTGGAAGGTGCGCCAACCGGTCGTGCTCCATGTGTCGACGGCGCTCGCTGCCACCGTTGCCATCACCTCGGCCGGGGTCTGCACGCCCGTGTCGATGCAGGCTTCGATTGCCGCCAGGCCTAACGAACGTCGGACATAGGCCGGGCGCCATGCGAAGGTCGGTTCGCTCCGTGCGGCACGCACCGAACCGTGAGCAGTGCGCCTCACCAAGGAGAGGGTGATCGTCTGGCGACGGTCGATGGCTCCCTGGGCGTTGATGGCGGTGAGTGCGTGAGCGACAGAGCCGTGGATGGCGACACGAGCCGTAGGGTCCACCGTCGCGCCGGGCCGATCGAGGATCTGCCGGGTGAGCTCGGTGGCTCGGAGCATGGTCATGGCTGTCCGACCATTGCCGCACCCGCGGACCCGGTGGCGGCGCCCGAACCACATGGATCGCTCGACGCGACGAGGGCATGGAGGCCGGCTGCGGTCCGGCGAGCGGCAGCCTCCAACAGTTCGTCGTCGACCGGATCCACATCGAGTTCGCCTGTCTGCGCGTAGTACGTGGCCACGGCGAACGGGGGTGCCGGATGGCGCAACGTCTCGATGAGCGCGGCGAACCGCCGTGCGTGCGGGTGTTCCGGGCGCCGCACCCCCGAACTCAGCGTGACGAATGCCACGGAAGCCTTGTCGAGGCCAGGGCGTCCGAGGGCGAGGTCCACCGATGCCGACAGCTGCCACGATCCATGCGTCGCCGCGAAACGGATGCGCTCGCCAGTGCGTGGATACCACGCGGTTCCAAGTGTTGGCCATCGGGTGGTCAGGTGGTGGGCCTGGCAGTTCACCTCGGAGACGAGCGCATCGCGTGCGGTGGGCGGAAGCCCATCGATCCACTGGCAGAGCGGTCGGTCGTGTTCGTCTGCGGCGAGTGCCTCCATCCCGTCGACCATCGGATCGCCAATGGAGCCGACCGTGACCAGCTGATGGAACAGGACGCGGACAAGTGCTCCACGCACGATGGGCACCGTGAGAGCCTGGCGCTCGCGATCCCCTCGCTCCGTGAGTGAGCCGGTTGGCGCCACGAGGGAAGAGATGCGCTCGCTGGTCAGGATGGCGGGCTTCGCCGCACAGTGGTTCGGACGCTGTTCGGGGTCCGCCGTTGCTTGTTCGGTTCCATCCCCGGTCTGCCAGGCGCTCTCGAGGATCGCGGCCAGGTGTGCGACCCGTTCCGGGTCGGCTTGGGGCCGCCGCCGTCCGGTGTGCCGGACCCGGTCGAGGAGGGCGTCGCCCGTCAACGGTGTCCACTCGCTTGACCGTTGGAAGGTGACCTGGTCCGGGCGCGACCCGGCTCGGCGCGACCGGGCTGGTGAAGCCTGTGGGGCGGGCGGCGCACCGGCAGCATCTACCGCGCGAGCTGACCCCACCTTGGTGCGCTCCTGTCGGTCGGATGCCATGGGGGAAGTCTGCCAGCAGGCTGTTACACGCCCACCACCGTCGAGCAGGCAGCCAGGTTGCTGCTCCAGTCGGGAAGCGGCCGTTGCCCGTGCTCAGCCCACCGTGCCCACGAGAGCAGCCTGTCAGCCCGGCGCCGGTAGCCTGCAGCGGTGACCACCGTCGCTGCCGGCACCGTGTTTGTGGTCGGGTTCACTGCGTTCGTCATCGCGTTCGTCGTCCTGATCGTGCTGGCCCTTCGATTCACGTTGCAACGGGCGGCGATCAGCCGGAGGGCATGGCTGGCGGAGCACGGAGAACCGGAGACACCCAGGGCCGGCCGCCGGCACCGCACCAGGGGCACGGAGTCCGTTCGAGACAGAGACGGAGGCAGAGGCGGAGACAGAGGCGGAGAGAGTGATGGTGACAGCGCGCCCGAGCTCACGGCGCTCGTGTTGTCGGGAGGTGGGAGCAGAGGAGCGGTGCAAGTGGGCATGCTGCAGGTCCTGGCGGCATCCGGCGTGGTCCCCGACCGCATCTATGGGACCTCGGTCGGTGCGGTCAACGGGGCGGCATTCGCCGCTGATCCTACGGTGAAGGGGGTGGCGCACCTCGCCGGGATCTGGCAGAGGATCGACGGACAAGCGGTCTTTCCCCAGCGCCGGGGGCACGGCCCGTGGCGCTTCCTCCAGCAGCGCGAGTCGCTGCACCCCAACTCGGGACTCCGCCAGATCGTCGAGGAAGGGATCGACTTCGAGCGCTTGGAGGATGCCCGAGTGCCGCTCGAAGTCGTGGCCACCTCGATCGTGGACGGGCGGGAGCGATGGCTCACGTCCGGCCCGGCGGTGGAGGCCATTCTGGCCTCGTCGGCCATCCCGGCAATTTTCCCGCCGGTGGAGATCGACGGCGACCGTCTGATCGACGGCGCCGTCGTCAACAACGTGCCCATCGGGCGTGCCTTGGACGCCGGTGCCACCCGGGTGATCGTGTTCCTCTGCGATCCGCCGACGTTCGCCCCGCCAGTGGTGAAGCGCCCGGTTGAGGCCATGTTCAACGCGTTGCTGGTCGCGGTCCACGCCCGGTTTGCCCGGGAGATGGCCCGGCTGCCCGAAGGAGTGGAGGTCATCGTCTGCAGCGGTGGGGTCGGCCACACCCGCGACTACACGGACTTTTCCGAGACCGAGGTTCTGATCGAGGCGGGACGGGCAGAGGCTACGGAGGTCTTCCGTCGCCATGGCGTCGTTGCCACCACGGTGCCTCAACCCGACCACGACGCGGGTTAGGTCTGGCCGGTGGCCAGCGTGGGTGGTCGCGGGACGTCGACCCAACCACTCTCCGGTCGGTACTGCCGGACAATCCGCGCTGGCACGCCGGCGATGACGCAGTGGTCGGGGAAGGCGCCCCGGACGACCGATCCAGCACCGACCACGACGTTGCGCCCCATGTCCGCACCCGGCAGCACCACCACGCCGGTGCCCAACCAGCTTCCGGACCCGATCCGGACCGGGACGTCCGAAGGCCACTGTGCATGGACCACCTGATCGGGATCCTCGTAGCCGTGGTTCTGGTCGGTGATGTAGACATAGGGACCGGTGTGGACATCGTCACCGATGTCGATGCTGAAGTGGCCCACGATGTGGCTGCCCCGGCCGATCATGCAACGACTGCCGATCCGCACCACCGGGTCGGTCACCATCTCTTGACCGGGAACCATGCCCGCGGACAGGCTGACGTTGGGACCGATCAGGGTGTGGTCGCCGATACGGATCCAGCGTTCCCCGAACAGGGCGCCGGGAGGGAACGCCAGGCAGCTGCCGTCCCCGAACGCTCCGAACCGGACCGCCTTCGCGTCACCCGGCCCGGTCGCTCCGTGGCGTTCGAGCCACGACCAACCAGCGTGGATCAGCGTGTTCGACCAGCGGGGTGCGCCGACCGGCCGGCGTAGGACCCCTCCTCGCCGCGTGGCCCGTTGCGTCGGCGCGGCCCGTTGCGCGGCCCGTTCCGTCGGCGCGGCCTGGTGCGCGGCCCGTTCCGTCGGCGCGGCCTGTCTGCCGTCGGGTTCGTCGATCGTGCGGCGGGGCGGGTTGCCGGACCGGGGCGGGTGCACCCCGAGACGCTATCCGACGCCGCCAACGATTGACGCCGGGGCCATGCCATGGACGGCCAACGGTCGGGTGGGAGGGAGGCATCCGGGCCGCTCGGTTTGCGCTGCGCCGGACGAAAGGTGGAACCTCGGGACTCCGGTCCCTAGGGTCGGGGTCGCCGGCGGCCCGCTGCTCGCAGGGCGCTCCGGTGCCAGCCGTGCCGGCAGGCACCGACGACAACGATGGAAAGGATGCCACCGATGGTGAAGTTGACCTGCCTGTTGAAGCGCAAGGAGGGGTTGACCCCCGCCGAATTCCAGGCTCACTGGCGCGAGGTCCACGGGCCGCTGATCGCCGGGAGCCGCAGCGGTAGCCATGTCGTGCGTTACGAGCAGCACCCCCGCCCGCTCGACGACTACCGGAGCGACGACGATCGATCGGGCTATGACGGGGTGACCGTCCAGTGGTTCCCTTCGATGGCGGAGTACCGGGCGCACATGGAGGAGGACGACTTCCCCCAGGTGATGGAGGACATCGCCCGGTTCCTCGATCTCGACCACCTCGACTTCGTGGTGACGGAGCAACCCGTGGTGGTGATCGACGGGCCGATCGACTGGGGTTGAACCACCCGCAGTCCCACGCACACCTGCATCCGCAGCCATCCTCGCAGCGCCCCCCAACCGGCGCATCCCGGGACACGTTGGACACGTTGACTTTTGTGGACCTCGGACGTACGATCCATTATATCGGACACTATGTCCGATTGCGGGTTCAACCGTATGGAGGGGATGTCCGACATGCCTGTGGCAGCCGTGGACTTGCGCCAGATCGACCTGACCGACTCGCAACGCTTCGCCGACGGGGTCCCCCACGAGTGGTTCGACTTGCTGCGCGAGCACGCGCCGGTGTGGTGGCACGACGAGACGGACGGGCCCGGCTTCTGGGCGGTGACCACGCACGCCGACTGCGTGCAGGTCAACCGCGACCACGAGCACTTCTCGTCGAGTCGCAAGGCCACGTTCATCTGGGAGCTGCCGGAAGCCGCGCTCGCCGAGCAGCAGCTGGTGATGTTGAACATGGACCCGCCGATGCACACCCGCTACCGCCGGCTGGTCAACAAGGGGTTCACCCCTCGCATGGTCGCCCAGCTGCACGACCGCATCCACGCGGCGACCGACCGCATCATCGACACGGTCATCGAGGCCGGACGTGCCGACTTCGTCACCCAGATCGCCGCCGAGCTCCCACTGGTGGTGATCGCCGAGTTGCTCGGGGTGCCGGACGAGGACCGCCACCGCATGTTCGACTGGTCGAACCGAATGGTCGGCAGCCAGGACCCCGAGTACCAAGGGGTCGAAGAGGCAGCACAACTGGCGGCCATGGAGCTCTACGCCTACGCCTCTGAATTGTTCGCACACAAGCGGGCCGATCCGCACGACGACCTGATGAGCGTGCTGACGACCGTCGAGATCGAAGGCGAGCAGCTCTCCTCGTTCGAACTCGAGCTCTTCTTTCTGCTGCTCACCGTGGCCGGCAACGAGACCACCCGCAACCTGATCTCCGGTGCGATGGTGGCGTTCTTCGAGCACCCCGACCAGTGGGAGCGCCTCTGCCGCGACCGGTCCCTGCTGCCCTCGGCGGTGGAGGAGATGCTCCGCTTCGTCAGCCCGGTGATGAACTTCCGCCGCCAGGCGACGAGCGACCTGGTGCTCGGTGGCCAACGAATCCGGGAGGGTGACAAGGTCGTGTTCTTCCATATCGCCGCCAACCGGGATCCTGACGTGTTCGTCGACCCCCACTCGTTCGACATCGCACGGAACCCGAACCCGCACATGGCGTTCGGCGGAGGCGGCCCCCACTTCTGCCTGGGCGCGAACCTGGCCCGCATGGAGATCGGGGTGATGTTCGAGCACCTCCTCGACCGGATGCCCGACATCGCGCTTGACGGCCGAGTCGAGCGGCTGCAGTCGGCGTTCATCAGCGGGGTCAAGCACCTTCCCGTCGCGTTCACCCCGTCCGACCGGTTGGCGGGCTGAGTGCCGGCCCGGAGGTCGTCCGACGACCTGAAGGGTGTCATCCGTGATTTCCGCCGCGACCAGGTGATCGAGGTGGCCAGGCGGCTGTTCGGCGAGCGCGGCACCACCGAGGTGCCGATGGACGAGATCGCGGCAGAGGCGGGGGTGGCCCGCTCGACCGTCTACGTCTACTTCGCCAGCCGCGACGAGCTTCTCCGGGCCTGCCTCAAGCAGATGCACGACCAGCTCCGCGAGACCATCGCCGCCCAGTGGGAGCGGGATGTCGAGCCCGACCGGCGCCTCCGGTCGCTGGTGGACGGGATGCTCGAGCGTCTCGACGACAATCCGGCCTTCTTCCGGCTGGCGCTGGTCACCCAAGAAGCAGTGACCCAGGGCGGCGCTGCGGTCGGTTCCGAGCTCGCGTTGATCGGTCTCGACGTGGCCCGCCTGATCAGTGATCTCTACGTCGAGGGGGTGTCCCGGGGCATGTTCCGTTCGATGGATCCCGATCGGGCCACCGCGCTCATCGGCCAGCAGATCTACGGCGCCATGTCCGTGCGGGCCGGTGACGTGGCTCCACTCCCCCGTGCCGAGGCAGTGGACGAGGTGACCGACTTCCTGTTGCGAGGCCTCGCCGTCTAGGCCTGTGGTTCGCCCGTCGAGGGGGGCTCGGCCGGCTCGGTGACGGCGACGAACCGTCCTTGCGACACCCGGACCCGGGTCAGCACGCGGTCGGTGACGACGTCGCCGGAGTGGCGACCGACCGGGCCACCGGAGGATGCGCCTACAGCAGTGCCGGCCCCATCCGGCCCCGCGGTCGTGTGGACCGCACGGGCGTGGTCGGCATCGGCCCTCCGGTCGGTCCGCGACGCTTCCCTGGCGTCGGACCTCATCCACTGGTACAGCAGGATGCTGATGGCGGAGAACGTCACGAACTCGCTGACGATCCACATGACCGCCCCGCCGTTGTGGGTGTCGGCCAGCGTATGGAACCGGGGAGCCACCGAGACCTGGGCCTGGATCAGCGACAACCCGAGGATCGTCCCGACCGGGATCTCGACCGCCAGGAACCCCAACTTCATCGGGAACGACAGGCGCCACCTCGAGGGGTCGACTCCGACCACCAACCACCAGTAGAGACAGCCCGCCACCAGAAAGTGCAGGTGGGTGGCGTCGTGCACCAGCGGGTGCTCGAGCGAGAACTGGTAGAAGGGGGTGAGGAAGTAGCCGATCATGGTGACGGTGAACACCGCCAGCACCACCAGGGGATTGGTGACGAACTCCACGATCGGGTGGTGGAGGACGTGCAGGATCGCCGTCTGGGTCCGGCGTCCGGACGCCTGGAGCGCCAGGGTCACCGGGGCGCCGAGGACGAGCAGGATCGGTGCCATGTTCATCAGAAGCAGGTGCTGGACGACGTGGACCACGAACACCGAGCTGTCGTAGGCGGCCAGCCCGGAGAAGGTGGCGACCACGACGGTCAGCAGGCCGGCCAGAAAGGAGGCCGTCCTCCACAACGACCAGGTCCGTCCCTTACGGCCCAACCGAATGGAGGCCGCCACGTAGGCGACACCCAGCGCCACATCGACCGCCACGGTCACCAGGGTCAGCCAGTCGGTCTGCCAACCGGTGAGGAGGGTGTGGAGCCTGACGGGAGGGGAGAGGACGGCGAACGGCACTCCCGCCAGTCTCTCAGATCAGCCGGTGGTGTACGGCTGCGCCCCCGGGGGGACGGGCCGGGGACGTCAGCGACAGGTGCCGGGTGAGACGGTGACGCTGACGTGCGCCGCTCGTGGTTGGCTCCGGAGCAGCAGCACGGGTGCGCAGGGAGCGGACACCACGCTCGCGCCGGCCGGCGCCAGCGGGTAGGGCTGCACCAGCGCGGAGACGGTCGACCGCACCAGGTTCGAGCCACTCGGGGGCTGAGCGAGGTGATGCACCACCTCGCCAGGGAAGGACCAGAAGGTCCACGGGATGAGCGCACCGTTCAACTCTGCCGTCTGGCGATGGATCGCCGTGGGCGCGTTGGTTGCCCCCCACTCGGTGTCGAGGAGCGCTCCACCGGTCCGGTGGGACCAAGCGACGGCATTGGGGACAGGAGCCGAGGCCCCAGAGCAGGAGACACGGTGTAGCTGTAGATGCTGAGGCCGCTCTGCGGGTCGTTCCCGGGGAGGGGGATGGTCGTCTGCGACCGGCCGAAGTCGAAGAGCACGAACGGTTCGCCGAAGACCGAGTGGTGGTCACCGGCCGAGCGGATCGCGGCCACCGCCTTCGCAGAGGCGGGAGCCAGCTCGCTGGCGTCGAGGGACGGGCAGCCGCCGGCGGAGAGGCACGCGCTCCAGGTGGTCCCGGGCCACGGTTCGTCGAAGAGGTCGTACCCGAGCACGGCGGGGTTGTGGGCGAAGGTTCGGGCCAGGGCGGTGACCATGCGGGTGTAGCCGGTCTGGAGACCGACTCGGCCGGGACCGCGCTGGCGTTGTCCCAAAAGCTCTGGAACGCCTGCTGGATCGCCCGGTTCTCCACGGAGGACAGGGGAACGCTCGCATGGTTGTCGACCGCCGACCCCGTGAGCGTCATCCACGCGGGGAAACCGTCCGAGCCGATGGAGGGTCCCAACCGTCCTGGTGAACGTCGAGGAGCGTCAGGATCCCGTGCGAGGCAAGCAGGTTCACGGTGGCCGCCAGGTGGTCGATGTCGGCCTGGTCGCTGGTGCCGGGCGACGGCATCAGCCCGGATGCCAGCACCCCCAACCGGACGACCCGGGAGCCGTTGGCCACCAGCCACGCGGCGTCTGCCGACGAGAACCCGAACGCCGCCGGGTCATACGGCGCCACCGGCAGTCCGGTCGCGCTCCGGCCGAAGGTGGGATGGGGGGCGGCACCACTCCCCGACGCACCGCACGACGCGAGCAGCCACGAGAGCACCACGGCCACGACCCAGTGCTCTGGACGGATCGATCCTCCACCTCGTGGCCGGCGGCACCGACCGGGCTCCTCGGAGCGCCCGACCTCAGCAGCCGTTCGAGGGGACGAACGCCTCGGTCGCCAGGGTCACCGAGTTCACGTCGGCCGGATTGTAGGGAGCGGCGGCCACCCCGACGGCGTTGGTGGCCAGCTCGATCCCCACCACACCCCTGGTATCGCCGATCGAGGGCGTCGACAGGACCCGGGCCAGGCGGGCACTGGTCGCGTTCACGTAGTAGCACGTGTTGCCCACTGCGTCGGGGCCGACCGGACCGGATGCAGAGACCACGGCGTCCGACGGGAGCTGGGCCAGCGCCTGGCGCTCTGCGGCCGCTTGGCTGGTGCCGTCGGGGAGGGTGAGGACGAAGCTGGTGACCAGCCCGTCCGACGCGGTGACCGCGGTGTACTCGTCTTGGCCGCCGACCTTCGGTCCGAACGCGCTGCCCCCGGGGACCTGGGGATCGAGTGCGTGGTGGGCATCCCAGTTCCCCGAGGTCGCCCCGATGCCGACGATCCGAGCCGGAGCGGTGGTCGGAGCGGTGACCCCGACGGTGGTGGACGGTCCGGTCGCCGGTGCGGGACGGGTCGTGGTCGGAGCGCTCGACGGCGGGCGAATGGTGGCATGTGCCTGTGCTTCACCGCCCGTGGCTGCCGGCGATCCCCCGCACGCCGTGGCGAGGATGGCCAGTGATGCCAGTGCCGCCGCGGCCGCCATCGGGGTGGAGCGGCGCACGGCTCAGCGGGCGGCGGTGAACTCGTAGTCGAGATGCTTGATCCCGTTGATGAAGTTCGACCGCAGCCGCACCGGCTCCGACGTCGAGTGCACGTCGGGCAGCCGTTGGAACAGGCGGCGGAACATGACGTCGATCTCGCGGCGGGCCAGGTGGGCCCCGAGGCAGAAGTGGGGGCCGGCCGCGCCGAACCCGACGTGCGGGTTGGGGGAACGGCGCACGTCGAACCGGAAGGGGTCGGCGAACGCTCCTTCGTCGCGATTGGCGGAGTTGTAGAACAGCAGCACCTTGTCGTCGGGGTGGAGCTCCTCCCCGGCCAGGACGGTGTCCCGGGTCACGGTCCGGCGCATCCAGATCACCGGCGTCGCCCAACGGACGATCTCGTCCACCGCCGAGGGGGTGACCCCGTCGACGTCGTGTTGCCAGACGGCTCGCTCCTCGGGATGGGTGGTGATGGCGTAGAGGCCGTGGGAGATGGCGTTGCGGGTCGTCTCGTTGCCGGCGGTGAGTAACAGGATGAAGAACGAGGCCAGCTCGGCGTGGTCGAGGGCCTCGCCGTCGATGTTGGTGGTGATCAGCGCCGTGGTCAGATCGTCGGTCGGATGGTCGACGCGGTGCTTGCTGATCTCCCCCATCAAGTCGGTCAGCTCCTGGCCGGCGTTGAGGAAGGCCAGCACCGGGTCAGACCCTTCCGGGACGTATTCGGGGTCCCCGTTGGAGAGGATGACGTTCGAGCAACGGAAGACCGTCTCGTACTCGGACTCGGGAACGCCCATCATGTCGCAGATGATCTTGAGCGGCAGCCGGGCCGCCACGTCGAGGACGAAGTCCCCACCGCCACTGTCCGCCACCCGGTCGATGGTCTCGTCGGCGACCGCCTCGATGGTGTCCTCGATGCTCCGGATCATCCGCGGGTTGAAGGCGGCGGACACGATCCGCCGCAGACGGGCATGGCGGGGGTTGTCGGTGGAGATCATGCCGGCGAAGTACTCGACCATCTCCGGCGGGAGGTCGATGATGCTCACCGCGCCCTTGCCCGAGCAGTAGATGTCGGCATTCCGGCTGACCTCGACCACGTCGTCGAAGCGGACCACGGCCCGGTACCCGGGGCCTGGCGGGGGAGCGAGGGGCGACAGTTCGCGTCCGTCCGGCTCCTCGAAGAGCGCCAGGGGCCGTTCCTTGCGCAGGGTGTCGAAGGCCCCTTCACGTTCGTCCCACGGCCGGTCCCAGAACTCGAGGTTCGAGAGGTCGATCTGGTCCGCGTCGAGCACGTGCTTGGGCTGCATGGGCACATCCTAGGGAGGTCCGCTGGGCGCGTTCACCTCACGAGCGCGGACCGTGGGATTGGCGGTTTGACCTACGGTTCGATAGAGGGCGTGGTCCGGAGGCCAAGTGCGCCGGAGGAGCCGCCTGGCATGGTCGGCTACCGTCAGGCGAGACGAGGAGGTCCGATGATCGAAGCGGTGATCGAGAAGTGGCACGCCCACCTGCGGGGCGAGCTGCCCGGTGGGCTCGACAGCCTGCTCGACGACGAGGTCGTGTTCTACTCGCCCATCGTCTTTACGCCCCAGCGGGGGAAGGCGATCACCTCGCGCTACCTCGAGGCGGCAGCGCAGACGCTCCCGGGTGAGGGCGGTCTGGCTCCAGCTGGCGACGGCGGGATGGCCCCAGTCGGCACACCATCGGATGCCGTGGGCGCCACCCCGGCGCCGGGCGGCTTTCGATACACCAAGACCGTGATGGCCGACGACACCGCGGTGCTCGAGTTCGAGACGGCGATCGAGGGGAAGTACGTGAACGGGGTCGACATCATCCGGTGCAACGCCGAGGGTCGTATCATCGAGTTCCGGGTGATGATCCGTCCGCTGCAGGCGGTGGAGCTGGTCCATCGCCAGATGGGAGCGATGCTCGAACGGATGCGCGAGCACGACTGAGGCCGTCACGGTGAGTTCGACGGCGTCCGTCGGAGTGCGTCCGTCAGGTCGCTCGGCTCACCGAGCTCATGTTGAAGTCGGGGATGCGGAGCGGTGGCATCCGAGTCCGGTTGAAGTACTCGCCGAACTCGCGTCCCAGTGTGCGTTCGCTGGCACCCGCCTCGGTCACCCGGCCGAGGAGATCGAGGGGGCTCTCGTTGAACCGGAAGTTGTTCACCATGCCCACCACCGTGCCGTCTTCGATCGCGTAGACACCGTCGCGGGTGAGCCCGGTGAGCAGCATGGTGGTGGGGTCCACCTCGCGGAGGTACCACAGGCACGTGAGCAACAGCCCGTGTTCGGTCTGGGCGATCATCTCTTCGAGGGTCGCGGTGGCACCGGGCACGTCGAGCATCAGGTTCCCGGGGACGGTCGCCGGCTCCTCTCCGGAACGTGCCGCCCCGGCCCGGTGGTACCGGAGGCGGTTGATGTGCCCACTGGCGATCCAGTCGGTCGGCGTCACCGCCAAGCCATTGTCGAACACCGACGTGTCGGCGGTGGACGCGGTCGCGATGGCGAATGGTGTCGACTCGAGGCCGGGCGCGGCCGGGTCGCTTCGGAGGTTGAAGGGCATTGGTCCGATCCGCTCCCCCTTCCGGGTTCCTCCGTCGGGCCGAGAGAAGGCGGACCGACCGTCCTCGGCGCTCTGTCCGCTGGCCTCGAAGGCGATGCTCACCATGAGGTCAGCCACTGCAGCCGGGGGAAGGATGACCTGGTAGCGACCGGGATCCCGGTCGATCCGGTTCGCCGACCACGCCAGGCGCTCCCGGAGCCTGGCTTCGATGGCATCCACGGAGACATCACCGAAGTCGGGCGTGGCTGTCCCGACCCAGCTCGACGCGGTCCCGTCGGCGTCTCGGGCCACGATCTGCAGCGCGCCCTCCGGTTGGGCATGGGCGAGCCGCACGCCGGTCGAGGTGCCGACGTAGCTCGTGATCTGGCGGTGCTCGGCGAAACCGGCGAGCACGAGCCCGGACGCCTGGGCTCGGTGGAAGACGTCGCCCAACCCGGCCAGCACGTCGGCGAGCACCGACAGGTCGGTTCCCCGGGGGGGTGCGTCGAAACGGCGGGGG
>DAHXOD010000027.1 GCA_027365055.1 bacterium | reverse complement strand
CGTGTGCGTGCTGGGCCTGCGGTTCACCGGCGACAAGGCAAGCCCACCCGAGCGGTTCGGGCACCTGCGCGAGCTGCTCGGCGACCGGTTCATCGGGGTGGAGATCGACTCCTCGCCCGGCAACCCCCACGGCCACAAGAAGAGCGCCCACTCCGTCCTCACCGCCGACCTCGACGACCGGCCAGGCACCCCGACCCGGGCGGCACTCGACCAGGTCCTCGACTTCTTCCGCCAGCGACTGCTCCGATGACCGCCGCCACCGACCGATGGGAGCGGCGGGGGGCGACCCTGCACCTGGCCGGCTACGACGTGTTCGTCGTGGACCTGGCCGCCCGGTCGGAGTCGGGGCGCGAGCCGCTGCTGGTGATCCACGGCTTCCCCACCTCGTCGTTCGACTTCCACCTGGTCGCCGACGATCTCGCCGTCGACCGGCGCGTGGTGCTGTTCGACCTGGTCGGCTACGGGCTCTCGGAGAAGCCGGACATCGCCCACACCGTCGACCTGCAAGCCGAGGTGGCGGTGGAACTGGCCGCTTCCCTCGGTCTCGACCGGCTGGCGCTGCTCACCCACGACTACGGTGACACGGTCGGTGGCGAGCTGCTCGCCCGGCAGATGGAGGGACGCTGGTCGGTCGAGGTCACCCGGCGGGTGCTCGCCAACGGGAGCATCTACCTGGCGATGGCACAGCTGAGCACGGCCCAACAGCTGCTCCTGGCCATGCCGGACCAGCGGATTCCCGACCATGCCGCCCTCGATCCCGACCTGCTGGCCAAGGGCCTGCAGGCAACGTTCAGCCCCGACGCCACCGTCGACCCCGAGGAACTGGCGGGGGCTGTCGCCATGGTGACCAGGAACGGTGGGCAGTCCCTCCTCCCCCGGACGATCCGCTACATCGAGGAACGGCGACGGAGCGAGGACCGTTTCACCGGTGCCATCGAGCACCACCCCTCGCCGCTCGACGTGGTGTGGGGCACCGACGACCCGATCGCCGTGGTGGGGATGACCGACCGCCTCCGGCAGGCACGACCCGACGCCACCGTGACCCTGCTCGACGGGGTGGGCCACTTCCCGATGCTCGAGGCTCCCGACCGGTTCCTCGGCGCCGTGCTCACCGCACTCGACCGCCGGAGCTGACACCGGCCCGGCCTCGCCCAGGCCGGCCCAGGCCGGCCCAGGCCGGCCCAGGCCGTCCTACGACCGCAGGGTCAGCTGCCTTCCTTGCGCCACAGCACCTCTCCGTGCAGCACGGCGAACCAACCCTCGTCGGTGGTCGACCACCGGCGCCAGGCGGCGGCGAACACCTCGAGATCCGCCCGGGAAGCGATCTCCCGGTCCACCAGCTGTTCGGCCAGGGCGGAACGGGTGAAGCGCTCCGCCCACAGACCGCCCCACCACCGCCGCTCCTCAGGAACGGCAAAGCACCACACCGACGCCGACGGCACGACGTTGGCGAAGCCCGCCCGGTGCGCCCAGCGGAGGAGCTTGCGACCAGCCGCGCAGTCGGCCCCGTTCGCCCGGGTCGCCGCCTGGTAGGCCAGCAGCGCCCGATCGAGATCCGGATCGGGGGGGAAGTAGGTCATGGCCGGGTAGTCGGCATCACGAGCCGCCACGATGCCACCCGGCCGGCAGACCCGACCCATCTCGACCAACGCGGCAACCGGATCTCCCACGTGCTGCAGCACCTGGTGCGCGTGGACCACATCGAAGGATCCGTCGTCGAAGGCGAGGTCGAACACGTCGCCGACCTCGAAGGTGGGACCATGCGGCCCGGTCCCAACGGACGCCGCCGAGTCACCGGTGTCAGGCGCGACCGATCCGCCAGTGGCCCGTTCGGCGGTGGAGCGCGCTTCGACGATCACCTCGGCAGACGCGTCGATGCCCACCACTCGGCCGGGCGCGACCCGTCGGGCCAGATCGATGGTGATCGTTCCCGGACCACAGCCCACATCGAGCAGGGAGTGGCCGGGTACCAGGGAGGGGAGCAGGTACGCGGCCGAGTTGTCGGCGGTGCGCCACCGGTGGGAGCGCAACACGCTGTCGTGGTGGCCATGGGTGTAGGGCGTGTCCGGCATGGTTCCAGCATGGTGCCACCGCCCCTTCGCGTGCCACCGCCAGCGATGCGATGATCACTCCATGTCAACCCTCTTCACACATGTTCCCCATCCTCATATCGCCGATCGGGCGGCCGAAGGACCGCCCAAAGTACGCGACCAACTGCCGAGGAGCGGGGTGATGACCCGGGCCAACTCGTGGGTGGCGGTCAAGATCACCGACGGGGTTGGCACCATGTGGTGCGCCTATGTCTTCGCGCTCATCGCCCTGATCAGCTTGCCCGACGCGCTCAAGGCGGGGACCGCGGCGATCATCTCGTGGATCGCCCAGACCTTCCTCCAACTGGTGCTGCTGTCGATCATCATTGTCGGACAGAACATCCAGAGTGCTGCGTCGGACAAGCGTGCCGAGGCCACCTACGACGATGCCGATGCGATCCTCCACGAAGCCGTGCAGATCCAACAGCACCTCGAGGCTCAGGACCGGGCCATCGAGTCCATCCTCAACTCCATCCCCCGCTCGTCTCACCCTGAACCGCCCGCCCGGTGAGCCACCCTCCGGCGCGGCACTGGCCCCGGACGCCCGTCGAGCGAACTGCGCCTCATCCGGCAGAAGCGCTCCCGGTGTGCTCGGTCCACTGCACGCCATCCCACCACCGCAGGGCTCCGGAACCGCCCGGATCCGGATGCCACCCTGGAGGGACCGCGTAGGCCGGAGGCACCGGTGGTCCGGGCTCCCAGCCGCCGTACCCGATGAACCCGGGCCCGTAGCGACCGGCTGCGGCAGCCGTCTCCACGGCTTTCAGCTTCGGCCGGATCCGGAACCAGTAGATGAGCGACGGGATCGCCAGCACGTTGATCAGCAGCACCAGCAGAATCCACAAGACCTTCTCCTGGCCGGACAGCTTCCACTGCCACTCCGGGCGGCGGATGATGTCCACCAGGGCGACAACCAGCAGCACCACGGAACCGATCACCACCACCAGGTAGAGAAGGATCAACACTCCGATCCCGACGGCGGCGCCGGTACCGACGGCGGCCTCGATCGCCCAGCCGGCGACCATCACCCCGGAGACCCCGGGTGTCGGGTCACATCCGCGCCATGTTGTCGAACCGCGCGTACTGACCGAGGAAGGCCAGCCGGGCCATGCCCGTCGGCCCATTCCGGTGCTTCGCCACAATGACTTCGGCCATGCCTGCCGTCTCGGACGAGTCGGGGTTGTAGATCTCGTCGCGGTAGAGGAACAGGACGACGTCGGCATCCTGTTCGATGGATCCCGATTCACGCAGGTCGGCCAGCATGGGTCGCTTGTCCTGGCGCATCTCGAGGCCCCGCGACAGCTGGGAGAGAGCAACCACCGGCACCTCGAGCTCGCGGGCGAGGATCTTGAGGCCTCGGCTGATCTCGGACACTTCCACCTGCCGGTTCTCCGCCCCGTGACGACCGGTCATCAGCTGCAGGTAGTCGACGACGACCAGGCTGAGGCCCTCGCGGCTCTTGAGCCGCCGGGCCCGGGCCCGGATGTCCATGACCGTGAGGTTCGGGTTGTCGTCGATGAAGATCGACGACTCGTTCATCCGGCTGATGGCGTGCCCGATCTTCCCCCAGTCCGACTCGTGGAGCTTGCCCGTCCGCATCCGGGTGGCGTCCACCCGTGCTTCCGACGAGAGCAGTCTCTGGGTCAGCTCGAGGTGGCTCATCTCGAGGGAGAACAGCAGCACCGGCTTGTGGAGGCGGATCCCCGCGTTGGCCACCATGCCCAACGCGAAGCTGGTCTTCCCCATGGCCGGTCGTGCCCCCACCACCACCAGGTTGGACGGCTGGAGGCCGGCCAGCAGCTCATCGAGCTCGGAGTACCCGGTGGCCAGACCGGTGATGTCCTCGCCCCGGCTGTAGAGCTGTTCGAGGTGGTCGAGACCCTGGCCGAGCAGGACCGACAAGGGGGTCATCGTGTCCGACACCCGGCGCTGGGCCACGTCGAACACCAGGCTCTCCGCCTTGTCGAGCACGTCCGAGATGCTCTCGGGTCTGCTGTAGCCCATCTCGGTGATCTCACCGGCCACGCCGACCAGGCGTCGGAGGAGCGCGTCCTCCTCGATGATGTGCGCGTAGTACTCGGCGTTGCTCGGCGACGGGGTGTTGGCCTGCAGCGACACAAACACCGCAGGGTCGCCGATCTGCTCGAGCAGGCCCCGCCGTCGAAGCTCCTCGGTCACGGTCACCCAGTCGGCCGGCTCACCTTTGGCGTACAGCGAGGTGATCGCCGAAAAGATATGGCCGTGAGAGAGCTTGTAGAAGTCCTCCGACTTGCAGATCTCCATGGCCGAGGCGATCGCGTCGCGGGAGAGCAGCATGGCTCCCAGCAACGACTCCTCGGCGGGAATGTTGTGTGGCGGGATCCGGCCGGCGGCAACACCCGGACCGACCCGGGAGCCGGGCGGTTCAGCGGCGGCTGCGAGCCGCCTCGGGCGAGAGTCGTCGTAGGCCTGGACCATTCCTTCAACCATGACCGAGGTGCCCTGGGGAGCAACAGTAGGTCTTGTTGAGGAAATGCCGTCTCCCACTGGGGATAGCTGGGGCCTCGTTGGGGAAATGCCTCACCAGACGTGTGGATGCCTCGTGGGCGGGCCGTGGAGCATGTGGACACTGGCGCATCGGCGCCATTGTGACCGGTGGGTGTTTCAGGCCTCCTCGGCCACCACGTCGATGGTGAGCTCGAAGATCACGCCGCCGATCAGCTCGACCCGCACGTTGTGGACGCCGAGGGTCTTGATCGGCTCGTCGAGGACGAGATCCTTGCGGTCGACCACCGCGCCCGTCTTCTCCTCGACCGCCTTGACGATGTCCGCTGCCGAGACCGAGCCGAACAGCCTGCCTCCGGATCCGGCCCGGGCAGGCATCGTCACCACGTTCCCGACCAGCGTGCGGGCCACCGTGTCCGAAGACTCGCGGTCACGGGCGTCCCGAAGGTCGCGGGAGCGCCGCATGGCCGCGGCCTGGGTCTCGAGACCGGGCGAGGCGAGAATGGCCTTGCCCGCCGGCAGCAAGTGGTTGCGGGCGAACCCACCCGAGACGTCGATGATGTCACCGCGCTTGCCCACGCCGTCGACATCGCTACGGAGCAGTACCTGGACATCGGGCATCTCAGACCTCGCCTTCGGTGGTCGCCACGACGACAGCACCACTGTCCGAGGATGCGTCACGGTCAGCACCGGCGTCACCGTCCAGAGCACCGGCGTCACCGACTCCACTGCTGGGAGCTGGGGTGTCGATCGGCATCGAGCCCGACGACGCAGCCAGCCCACCTCGCTCCTCGGAGTCGGAACGCGGGCGTCCACGACCAGGCCCCGACGACCCTCCACCGAACCCGCCGTCCCGGCCGCGACCGCCGCGGCCACCGGGCCGCTCGGTGGTGGTCCGCTGGGTGTAGGGCAGGAGCACCAGCTCGCGGGCCACTTTGATGGCCTGGGCGATGTCACGTTGATGCTGGGCGCAGTTGCCCGTCACCCGTCTCGAACGGATCTTCCCCCGGTCGCTCATGTACTTGCGGAGCAGGCCGAGATCCTTGTAGTCGACCCACTCGATCCGGTCCTTGCAGAGCGCGCAGGGCTTCTTCTTCACCCGACGGCCGGTGTCCTTGGGGACCCGGCGGCTGTTGTTGGAGCTGCTGCTCCCTCGATCGTTGTTCCGTCCCACTAGAAAGGCTCCTCGCTGTATCCGTATCCGGCCGGCTCCGCGGCTTGCCGGCTCGATCCCGCAGCCTGCGGCGCTCCACCGGCACTGCCGCCGGGGCCTCCACCTTCACCAGGCCCGCGTCGTTCGTTCTTCGTCACCTGAGCCGTCGCCCACCGGATGCTCGGACCGATCTCCTCGGCCACGATCTCCACCTTCGACCGCTTGTCCCCCTCGGCGGTCTCCCAGCTGCGCTGGTCGAGCCGGCCGGTGACGATCACCCGGGCACCCCGGGTCAGGCTCTCGGCGGCGTTCTCGGCCATCTCACGCCAGCAGACCACGTCGAAGAACGAGGTGGCCTCCTCCCACTCCTGGGTCTGGCGGTTCTGCCACCGCCGGTTGACCGCCAGACCGAAGCTGGCCGTCGCCTGTCCGGTGTTGGTGAAGCGCAACTCGGGATCGCGGGTGATGTTCCCCACGACGGTCACGGAGTTTCCCGGAGGCATGGTCAGCCCTCCGTCGAAGCGGCAACGGCTTCGGCCCGACGACCGGCCACCTTGTCCGGGAGGCGCATCACCTTGTGACGGAGCACCTCGTCAGCCAGTACAAGGACCCGTTCCATGTCGGCGACCGCCGGAGGCTCCGACGTGATCTCGACGATCACGTAGTAGCCCTCACGCTTGTGCTGCACCTCGTAGGCGAATGTACGCCGTCCCCAGCGCTCCACCCGCCCGGGCACACCACCGGCAGCCTTGAGGGCCCCGAGTGCCCGATCGAGCACCCCGTTGACCGCTGCCTCGTCGGCACCGGCATCGAAAATCACCATTGTCTCGTATGGCCGCATCGGCGGCTCACCTCCCTCCGGATCGGGCGACGGAACGCCCGAGCCCCGCGGCGCGGAGCAGGTCGGCTCCGGGCGACGGCACGAGGCCGGCCAGAACGACGATCACACTGTAGTCGGCTCAGTGATAGGACTCGGCATCGCTCGGAAACTGCCCATTACGAACGTCGGCGGCGTAGGCGGCGACCGCCGTCGTCGCCTGGTCGGCAAGGTCCGCATACCGGCGCACGAACTTGGGCACCGAGGGCGTGATCCCCAACAGGTCGTGCATCACCAGGACCTGGCCGTCGCAGTCCGGTCCCGCCCCGATGCCGATGGTCGGGATCTCGAGCTGCTCGGTGAGGGAGGCCGCCAGTTCCCGGGGTATCCCTTCGAGCACCACCGCGAAGCATCCGGCGGCCGCGATGGCCAGGGCGTCGGCTCCCAGCGCGTCCGCCGCTTCGACCCCCTTCCCTTGGACCCGGTAGCCGCCCATGGTGTGCACCGACTGGGGGGTGAGGCCGAGGTGACCCATCACCGGTATCTCCGCGGCCACCAATGCCTCGATCACCGGCACCCGCGACCGTCCCCCCTCGAGCTTGACCGCCCCGGCACCGGCGCGGATCAGCGAGGCGGCGTTGCGCACCGAGTCGGGCAGGTCGATGTGGTAGCTCAGCCACGGCAAGTCGGCGACCACCAGTGCCTGTGGTCGGGCCCGAGCCACCGCTCCGGTGTGGTGGACCATGTCAGCCACGGTGACCTGCAAGGTGTCGTCGTAGCCAAGCACGTTGTTGGCGACCGAATCGCCGACCAGCAGCAGATCCACTCCGGCGGCGTCGGCCATCCGGGCGCCCGGAGCGTCATAGGCGGTGACCATGACCAGCGGCACCCCCCCCTGGCGTCGTTTCCGTCCCCGGACCTCGGGGACGGTCGGTGGCGCGGGCCGGGACTGGGTCATCGGGGGTACCTCCTGTCAGGCCGTCCAGCGCCCGGAGGCTGCCGGCAGCGGGGTGAGTGACCCGGTAGCGCTACGACGACGCCACAGGAGCACTCGGCCAGTCGGTTCGTGACCAGCTCACCCGAGGCTAGTCCCCGGATCCGCGCCATGGGGGATGCCGTCAGTTCCGGCGCGCCGCCGCCCGGCTCCCCAGTGGTGACCGGGCCACCGCCTCGACCCCCGCACCCGCCGGGTACATCCGTAGCAGGTGGTTCCACCGGCAGCGGGTACAGACCTCGATCACGTAGCAGACCACCGGCTCCTTACGCCGCCAGTAGCGGTTCAACTCCGCCTGCGAGGTGACACAACGGCCCCCCGCCGGCAAGCGCGAACCGAACACGAAGGTGACCGAGACCAGTGCCTCCTCCTCACAGATCGGGCACGGCTCTTCGGCCGCCAGCCCCAGATGCTCGGCCGCCCGCATCAGCTCGGGGTGCGCATCACACACGTCGAGACGGGAAAGACGACCCTTGCGGAATTCACCCACCACGGAGTTACGGGCGAGCCGATACTCGACTCGTCCTCCCGTCGGGGATGTCTGGGCACCCTCGATCGCTCCGATCCGGAAGCTCACGGATCAAGGGTAACCGTTCACCGGGCCGTGGGTCCGCCGACTTCGGGGACGGGACCCACTGTGGGCAGTCTTCACCCTCCCTGTTGACTCGATATATCGAACTGATATATCATGGCGGAGTGAGCACCATGAGCGAGGCGGCACTCCGGGCACCGGCTGGCGACCCGTCGCCCGACTGGTCCGTCTGAGATGCTCGATCTGGCCATCCTGGGCCTCCTCCAAGAACGTGAGTTCCACGGCTACGAGATCCGCAAGCGCCTTCGCGACGAGCTGGGACTGTTCGCCAACATCTCCTTCGGCTCGCTCTACCCGGCACTGTCCCGGCTCGAGGCATCGGGCGCCGTGATCGGCTCCGAACTGGTCGGGTCGGCCCGTCGCCCCACCGAGCCCGTGCCCGCCACCGGATCGCTCGGCGGTGAGCTGGCTGTCCTTCGAGCGCGCCGCGACGGCTCACCACGAGGTACCAAGCGGGCCCGGAAGGTGTACCGCATCACCGAGGAAGGCCGCCGCCAGTTCGAGGAGCTGCTCGTCGCCGACGAGCCGGCCGGTACCGACGACGCGCGGAGCTTCGGGTTGCGCCTGGCGTTCGCCCGGCACCTGGCTCCCCAGGCGCGCCTCGGGCTGCTCGAACGCCGGCGCGCCCAGCTGACCGGGCGGCTCGCCGCCGACCGGGCACGGGCCAAGGCCGGTGTGACCTTCGACAGCTACACCCGGTCGCTGGTCGAGCACAGCACGGAGACCACCGAGCACGACATCTCGTGGCTCGACCGCCTCATCGAATCCGAACGACAAGTCCAGCAACAACCGGTCCCCCGACCGGACCACCACCAGGCTCCCCGCACCAGCGGGGACGAGCACACCGTGAAGGGAACCGTTCCATGAGCACCATCCGAGTGGCGATCGCCGGCGTCGGCAACTGCGCCAGCTCTCTGATCCAAGGCGTCGAGTACTACAAGGACGCCGACCCATCCGACACGGTCCCCGGCCTGATGCACGTAGACCTCGGCGGCTACCACGTGCGTGATCTCCAGTTCGTTGCGGCGTTCGACGCCGACGCGGCCAAGGTCGGCACCGACCTGGGCAAGGCGATCTTCGCCAGCCAGAACAACACGATCCGCTTCGCCACCGTCGGCGAGCTGGGCGTCACCGTCCAGCGAGGCCCGACCCTCGACGGGTTCGGCAAGTACTACCGCGAGACGGTGGAGGAGTCCCCGGCCGAGCCGGTCGACGTGGCCGCCGCCTTGCGCGAGGCCCGGGCCGACGTGCTGGTCAGCTACCTCCCGGTCGGCTCCGAGGAAGCGCAGCGGTTCTACGCGACGGCGTGCCTCGAAGCGGGCGTCGGGTTCGTCAACGCCATCCCCGTGTTCATCGCCTCCGATCCCGAATGGGCCCGCCGCTTCGCCGAGGCCGGCCTGCCGATCGTGGGCGACGACATCAAGAGCCAGGTCGGCTCCACCATCGTCCACCGCATCCTCACCCGCCTCTTCGAGGACCGGGGCCTGGCACTCGACCACACCTACCAGCTCAACGTGGGCGGCAACATGGACTTCAAGAACATGCTGGAGCGGAGCCGCCTCGAGTCGAAGAAGGTGTCGAAGACCCAGGCGGTCACCAGCCAGATCGAGGACAGCCTGCTGTCAGCAGACGATGTCCACATCGGCCCGTCGGACCACGTGCCCTGGCTCCACGACCGCAAGTGGGCCTACATCCGCATGGAGGGACGCAACTTCGGCGACGTGCCCTTGAACCTCGAACTGAAGCTCGAGGTGTGGGACTCGCCCAACTCGGCGGGCGTGATCATCGACGCTGTCCGCTGTGCCAAGCTCGCCCTCGACCGCGGAATCGGTGGCCCCCTCCTCGGCCCCTCGGCCTACTTCATGAAGTCACCGCCGGTGCAGTACCACGACGACGTCGCGCACCAGATGGTCGAGGACTTTGCCGACGGCGACTCCGGTCCCACCTGGTCGGAGATGTGAGGCGGGGCCCCGGCGGGGCGACCTGAGTCCGGATCGTCCGGATCCGATCGGGTTCAGCCCGCCGTCCGATCACGCCACCACGAGGCGAGGCGCCTCCGGGCCTCCTGCTCCCCGAGGGGACCTTCGTCCATCCGCAGTTCGAGCAGGTGGGCGAGCGCCTGGCCGATGACCGGACCGGCAGGCACGCCGAGCTCGGCCATCACCTGGGCGCCATCGAGATCCGGCCGGATGGCATCGAGCTCCTCCTGGGCGCGCAACTCGTCGATGCGGGCCTCCAGCTCGTCCATCCTCCTCGACAGCGCGGTGGCCTTGGCTGCGTTGCGTGTGGTGCAGTCGCACCGGGTCAGCTCGTTCAACCGGTCGAGCAAGGGACCCGCGTCGCGCACGTACCGGCGCACCGCCCGGTCGGTCCACCCCAGTCGGTAGGTATGGAACCGGAGGTGGAGGTTGACCAGCTCGACCACGACCTCGGTGTCGTCCTTGGGGTACTTGAGGGCGTTCATCCGCTGGCGGGTCATCCGAGCGCCGACCACCTCGTGGTGGTGGAAGGTGACCCCACCGTCGACGAAGGCGCGCGTCTTCGGCTTTCCCACGTCGTGGAACAGTGCCGCCAGGCGCAAGAGTCGGTCGGGGCTCGTCTTGTCGACGACCGCCAAGGTGTGGGCCAGCACGTCCTTGTGCCGATGGATCGGATCCTGTTCGAGCGCCAAGCCCGGCAGCTCCGGAAGGAACTCGGCGGCCAGGCCGGTGCGCACCGCGAACCACAACGCGGTCGAAGGCACCGGCACCACCATGATCTTGTCCAGCTCGTCGCGAACCCGCTCCACCGAAACGATCGACAGACGCTCGTGACCGTCCCGCACCGCCTGGACCAGGCCCAGATCCGGCTCCAGGTCGAGCTTGGCCACGAACCGGGCCGCCCGCAGCATCCTCAACGGATCGTCCGAGAACGACACCTCCGGGTCGAGCGGGGTGCGCAGGCGGTGCACGGCCAGATCGCCCAGGCCGTCGAACGGATCGATCAACTCGAGGTCGGGCAGTCGGAGGGCCATGGCGTTCACGGTGAAGTCGCGGCGGGCCAGGTCGTCCTCGACCACGTCCCCGAACTCGACATCCGGCTTGCGCGAGTCGGGGGAGTACGCCTCGGCCCGGTGGGTGGTGATCTCGTAGCGTTGGCCCCCTTTGAGGCACCCGATGGTGCCGAAACGCTTGCCCTGGGTCCACACCGCGTCCGCCCACCCGGTCACGACGGACTCGATGGCATCGGGACGAGCGTCCGTGGTGAAGTCGAGATCGCTCGCCCCGGGATCGGGTGCCGGTCCGTTCCCGGCCACGATCGCATCCCGGACCGAGCCACCGACCAGGTAGAGGGAGAACCCGGCGCTGGTGAAGCGGGCGGCCAGGTCGGCGGTGGCCTCGACGAGAGGCTGTAGGCGTTCGGGGAACACGCCGCCGAGGGTAGTGCGGCTGGCGTAGGCTGCCATCCGAGGTGATCCGGGAACCAGGCAGCCTGCGCCCCAGTGGCAGCCGACCCCAGGGCAATGTGCCCCCCGGGGACGGAGCCGCCCCGGACACCGGGGTGGCCCGCCGCCCTTGCCGGTCCCGGGCTGCGCCGTCCGGCTGCCGTTCCGCGGCGCCGTCGGTGGCGCCGGTGGTGCTGGTGGTGCCGGTGATGGTGCTGGTGGTGGTCGCACTGGCGCTGTTCCTCTACCCGCCGGGGCCCGCGTCTGCCACCTCGTCCGTACCCCAACCGGCGCACCGAGGTGCAGCCGCCGCCAACGGTGCAGCCGCCGCCAACAGTGCTGCCACCGCCCCGGGCTCGGTACCCACCACCACTGGAGCTGGCACCGAGATCGCCTCCACGTCGTCACGGCGGAGCGGCGCGCTCCTCCTGACCAACCAGTCCCCATGGGTCACGCCGACCCAGTCCACATTCGACGTGACCTTGCGCGCCGGACCAGGGACCCCCGCACCGAGCCATCTCGGACTCTCGGTCGCCGCCTACCCGTGCCTGTCCAGCGTGTCCAGTCTCAACCTGTCGCTCGCACCCGGCGGGCCACAGGGGACTCCCCTGTCCGCCACCACCTCACCGCTGCCCTGGACCGGTCTGAAGGCAACAGCGGCGGGCAGCCTTCTCGCCCTGCAGGTGGACACCACCACGTTCGCCACCGCGCCGATCTCGCCCGGCGATCTCGTCGTCCACCTCCGCTCCGGTACGGGATCGTGCCAAGAGGGCGTGTTCCCGGTCCGCCTGGAGCTGGTGGACACCTCGACCGGGTCGACCGTCGGAGCCCTGACCACCGACCTCCTCTACGTCTCCAATCCACCGACTTACCAGGCGCTCCGGGTCGCCTTCGTCCTTCCCCTCGACACCCCGCTCGGCCCCGCCCGGCGTCCGAGCACCGCCGCACTGCTCGCCAATCCGTTCACCGCGCTCGCACCCGCCCCGGTCGGTCACTACTCGGCACTGGCCAAGACCGTCGGAGCCGTGGCTGCCAACGCGTCGGTGCCGATCACCGTGGCTGCCACCGGCCAGACCGTCCAGGCGCTGGTCGCCCACGGCCACCAGGCCACCGTCGGGGCGCTCGCCCAGCTGGCCGGCAACCCGGCGTTCCACCAATTCACGGCCGCTCCCTACACCACCGTCGACGCCGCCGCGCTGGTGGATGCCGGGCTAGGCGCAGAGCTCGGCCGGCAGGTGGCCCGAGGCGCTCAGCTGCTCGACGGGACGCTGATCCCCCGCAGCCCGGCACCGTCCTCCGCCGGGGGTGCCGGTGCCTGGGTCACCGACGGTGCCCTCGACCAGGCCGGCGTCAACCAGCTCGCCACGGAGGGCTACGACCAGCTCATCGTGCCGCCCTCCGACCTCACCTCGTCGCCGGCCGACGGCTCCGGAGCCGTGCCGTTCACCCTCTCCACCTCGGCACCGTCCTCCATGGCGGTCGTCACCTCCAACCCGGAGGTGTCCAGCCGTTTCACCGCGGTGTCCGGTGACCCGGTCCTGGCCGCATCGCAGATACTGGCCGAGCTGGCGCAGATCTACTTCGAACAGCCCAACCTCGTCACCCCCCGGCTCGTCGTCGCCGTCCCCCCCGCAGGCTGGACACCCTCACCGACCCTCGTCTCGACACTGTTGGCCGGGCTGGCGTCGAGCACGGTCATGCGGGGCGTCACCGTCGCCCAGGCGTTCCAGACCCTGCCGGCCAAACCCTGCAGCTCGGGCTGCCGGCTCGTCGGCTCGTCGGGAGACAGCGGGTTGCCGGCCACGGCGATCCGTACCCAGCGGGCTCGCATCGACAGCCTGGCCACCGCGTTCACCGGGAACGCCACGTCCGGGGGCCACACCACGTCCACCCAAGCGCTGGGCGACCTGGTGCTGGCCTCCGAGTCCGCCCAGCTCCGGCCGGGTGAGAAGGCCGGCCTGCTGGCGAACACCCGCTCCGCCATCGATGCCCAGGTCGGCCAGATCTCGCTGTCTGGTGACCAGTCGATCACCCTGACCGCCCGCAATGGCCAGATCCCGGTGACCATCACCAAGTCACCCGCCTTCCGCGGACCGGTCACCGGCATCCTCACCCTGAGCAGCGACAAGCTCCTGTTCGCCAATGGCGCTTCCCGCTACTCCAAAACCGTGACCCTCACCACCTCGACCAACAGCTTCTACATCGGCGTCGTCACCCGTGCCTCCGGTGAGTTCAAGCTGACCATCAGCCTCCAGGCACCGGCGGGCGGACTGGTCCTGGCCAGTGGCGTCATCACCATCCGGTCCACGGCAACCTCCATCGTGGGCGTGCTCCTCTCGCTGGGCGCCGTCGTGGTACTCGCCGTCTGGTGGATCCGGACCGGCATGCGGCGTCGAGCCGCGGCCCGCGCCGACGACGAGGCGGGCACGCCGTGAGCGAAAGCGGCGTCGAGGACACGCCCCTGACCGGAAGTCTCACCCCGCCGAGTCGGGGGCTGGCCAGCGCCACCATCGGCATGGGTGTCGGGACCGCCTTGTCTCGGATCACCGGCATCGGGCGGATCGTGGCCCTGACCTACGTGCTGGGAACCCTCGGCACCGCCGACGCGTACAACCTGGCCAACACCACGCCCAACATCATGCACGACATCGTCATCGGCGGGGTGCTGGCCGCCACCTTCGTACCGGTCTTCTCGGATTGGTTGGCCACCCGGTCGAGCCAGCAGGCATGGCGCGCCATCTCGGCGGTGACCACCATCACCATCGTGTTGCTGGCCGCCGCCACCGTGCTGTTCTGGCTCCTCACCCCGGCCATCATTCAGCTCTACACCTCTGCCAACCACAGCCCGGAGCGTGCCCTGCAGCAAGCAGTGGCCATCGAGTTCCTCCGTTGGTTCGTTCCCCAGCTGGCGTGCTACGGCCTGATCGGACTGTTCACCGCCCTGCTGAACGCCCGCCACAAATTCGCCGTGCCGATGTTCGTCCCCATCGCCAACAACGTGGTGGTGGTCGGCGTGCTCATCTGGTTCCACACGCTGGTGCCCCACCCCACCCTGGCCGCGGTGGACCACCAGCGTCATGCCTTGGTGCTGCTCGGTCTCGGCACGACCATGGGCGTCGTGGTCCAGGCCGCCCTGCTGCTGCCGTCGCTGAAGCGAGCCGACCTGCACCTGCGCTTCCGCTGGGAGCCGACCCACGACGCGGTGCGCACCATCGTCCGCCTGGCCGGCTGGACGTTCGCCTTCGTCATCACCAGCCAGGCCGCCCTGGTGGTCATCTTGACCCTGGCCGACGGGGTGCGGCCGCAAGGCGCCGTGTCCGCGTACACCTATGCCTTCACCTTCTTTCAACTCCCCTACGGGGTGGTCGCGGTGTCGGTGATGAGCGCGGTCACCCCCTCGCTCTCCGCCCGGTGGGCCGTCGGCGACCGGTTCGGCTTCCGCGACCGGCTGGCCTTCGGCATGCGGGCGATCCTGGCCATCATCATCCCCTCCTCGGTCGGGATACTGATCCTGGCCCGACCACTGATCGACCTGATCCTGGTCCACGGAACGACCACGTTGGCCGACGGCGCCGCCACCGCGGCGGCATTGGCCATGTTCACCCTCGGGCTCCCCGGGTTCAGCCTGTTCCTCTACCTGGTCCGGGTGTTCCAGTCGATGCAGGACACCCGGACCGTGTTCTACCTCTATCTGATCGAGAACGGGCTGAATGTGGTCTTCGGCCTCCTCCTCGTCGGACCGCTCGGCGTGCGGGGCCTCGCCCTGTCGATGTCCATCGCCTACACCACGGTCGCGTTCATCGCCCTGGCCATCGTCCGCACCCGGGCCGGCGGGCTCGGAGGGGATCAGATCACCGTTCCTCTGAAGCGGGTGGCGGTGGCGTCCTTGGTGATGGGAGTGGCCACCCTGCTCGCCATCGACGTCAGCAGTGCCGACCATGGGGTGGCACTGCTGGCCCGGGTGGTGTTCGCCATCGCCGCCGGCTCGGTGACCTATGTGGTCGTGGCGATGCTGTTGGGTGCCCGCTCCGCCCGCCAGCGGGCCGGTAGCCGGGCGGTGTCCGCCCGAAGACCCGATACGCCGGAGGCCGCGGCGACACGCCGTGGTCCGGCCGCGACCACGACCGCTCCGGGGGATCGTTCACCCGATCCGGTACCGTTCCATGGCAGACTCGGACCCGACCCCACGGGACCGTCGGTCCGCATCCTGCGACCGGTGCGTGATGCCCGCGAGGACGAGGAGGGGTTCCATGGCCCGGGTCCGGGTGGTAACTGACAGCGCCTGTGACCTTCCGCCGTCACTGGCCGGCGAGCGGGATGTGGTGGTCGTCCCGCTCTCCATCCGGTTCGGTTCCGACGAGTTCGTCGACGGATCGACCCTCTCGGCCGACGAGTTCTGGAGTCGCTGCGCGGAGAGTGCCGAGCTCCCCGAGACCTCGGCTCCGGCCCCAGGTGCCTTTCAGCAGGCATTCCTTGCTGCGGCCGACGACGGGTACGACGGTGTGGTGTGCATCACTCTGTCCGGAGCGGTCTCGGCTACCTTGCAGTCGGCGACCACCGCGGCCAACGAGGTCGCCGACCGGATTCCGGTGCGGGTGGTCGACTCCCGTTCGATGACGATGGGACAGGGCCTGATCGTGCTGGACGCGGCGGAGGCGGCGGCGAACGGCGCCTCGATCGACGAGATCGAGGCCAACGTGGTCTCGGTCGCAGCGCGCACCCGGGTGTTCGGCGCGGTGGACACCCTCGAGCATCTCGAGAAGGGCGGCCGCATCGGCGGGGCCCGGGCGCTGCTCGGTTCCCTGCTCTCGATCAAGCCGGTGGTGACCGTCGTGGACGGCGCCGTCGCCGAGGAGTCCAAGCAACGGACCCGGCAGCGATCGCTCCGGTACCTGGCCGACAGGGCCCGGGCACTCGCTCCCCTCGACCGGATCGCCGTGTGCAACGGCTCGGCGCCGGACATCGAGGGCTTCGTTGCCCTGCTCGACGGGATCGCCACCACCCACCCCCTGATCGTCGTCGAGCTCGGACCGGTCGTCGGGACCCACACCGGACCCGGCACTGTCGGGCTGTGCGCAGTGACCGCTTCGTAGGTCGGTCGTACCAGGTCGGCCCCGGGCGCGCCACCGGCACGGGGTCTGCCGCGCCGCGACCACCGTCCCTGCCCGGCGCATCGCCGCCTGGGTCGTTCTGCGGCTGCAGGCGGGTGGGCGACTAACCTTGCCGCCTATGGATCCCAGCTCCGAACCCGCCTCGTCGCCGGGCGCGCCCGTCGCATCCGACTGGCCGGCCCGCGCCGCCGATCTGGTCGATGCGGTGGTCACCGTCTTGAGGGACAAGACCGTCAGGCCGATGACGCTGGTGGCCCGGGCGGTGGTGTTCGGGGTGATCGTGTTCGCCGCTGCGGTGGTGACCCTCACGCTGGTGTCGATCGCCTCGATCCGGCTGCTCACCGTCTACGTGTTCAGCGGCCGGGTCTGGGCTGCCGACCTGTTGGTGGGTGCCGTGTTCGTCGCCCTCGGCCTGGTGTCGTGGAGTCGGCGGTTCGACCGAAGCGACGTCAAGGCGGTCGGTCGATGACCGAGGTTCGAGACGTCGTGATCATCGGGTCGGGGCCGGCCGGCCTTACCGCGGCCATCTACACCTCGAGGGCGCTGCTCGCCCCCCTGGTGATCGAGGGCGAACCGTCCTCCACCAGCGACCAACCCGGTGGGCAGCTGATGCTGACCACCGAGGTGGAGAATTTTCCCGGCTTCGTCAATGGGATCATGGGTCCAGAGCTGATGTCGACCTTCCGGGAGCAGGCAAGCCGGTTCGGTACCGAGTACGTCACCGCCAAGGTGTCGGGAGTCGACCTGTCGTCACGCCCGTTCTCACTCTGGGTCGGTGACCCCGACACCCCAGAGCCGACCTACCACGCTCGCTCCCTGATCATCGCCACCGGGGCGCGCTCGTTGATGCTCAACCTCCCTGACGAGGAACGCCTTCTCGGCTACGGGGTCTCGACGTGTGCCACCTGCGACGGGTTCTTCTTCCGGGATCGCGATGTCGCGGTCATCGGGGGGGGTGACTCGGCGCTCGAAGAGGCGCTGTTCCTCACCCGCTTCGCCAGGTCGGTGACCATCGTCCACCGACGCGACACGCTGCGCGCCTCGAAGGTGATGCAGCACCGCGCCCACAACCACCCCGCCATCACGTTCCGTTGGAACAGCGTGGTGGAGGAGGTGCTCGGCGACAACACCGTGTCCGGTGTGACGCTACGGGACACGATCACCGACGCCCGGTCCGTCCTCGACATCTCCGGTCTCTTCGTCGCCATCGGGCACGAACCGAACACGGCACTGTTCAAAGGTCAGATCGAGCTCGAAGAGAACGGCTACATCCGGACCTTCGACGGAAGCCGGACCAGCGTCGATGGTGTCTTTGCCTGTGGGGACGTCCAGGACCACGAGTATCGCCAGGCCATCACCGCCGCGGGCTCCGGCTGCATGGCCGCCATCGACGCGGAGCGATGGCTCGAAGAGCAGGCTGACGACTGACGGACGGGGGATCGATCACTGGGAGTTCCGGACGTTCCGCCTGACCAGGCCCGTTCCTTCTGCTGCACCCTGGGGCATGTGCGAGCACCGTCGTGGCCGAGCCAGGGAATGGATGTGGCCGCGCCAGGGTTGAAACTGCCAGTAGCCACGATCGGTGGCATCGGGCGGCCCATTCGGGGCATCCAGCCCACAACCAGGAGGCACGAACCAGTGAGCGATGCGATCAAGACTCTCAGCGACGCAAGCTTTGACGAGCATGTCAAGGCCTCGGAGGTTCCGGTCCTGGTAGACTTTTGGGCCGAGTGGTGTGGCCCGTGCAAGATGATCGCCCCCATCCTCGAGGAGATCGCCAGCGAGCATGCCGGGACCCTCGAAGTGGCAAAGCTGAACATCGACGACAATCTCGACATCACGCGACGGTTCGACGTCATGAGCATCCCCACCCTGATCTTGTTCAAGGACGGCGAGCCGGCTGTCCGGATCGTCGGCGCAAAGGGGAAGGGTCAGCTGATCCAGGAGCTGTCCGCACACCTCACCCCGCCTGCCTGATCCCCTCCCCCTGTCGGGAGGGAGGATGAGCGAGCTCGAACCGGTCCATCTCGCCCTCGGTGCGACCGGGGCGGCCGTCCACGACATACAGCTCCGCCTCCAGGCGCTCGACCTCTCGATCGGTGTCGACCTGCCCGGCTCGTACGGGGATGGCACCCGCGCCGCGGTCGAAGCGTTCCAGTACCGCCGGGGACTCCGGGTGGATGGCATCTGCGGACCCCAGACATGGTCTGCGCTGGTGGAGGCTGGTCGCCGCCTGGGGGACCGGTTTCTCTACCGACGAACCCCCATGCTCCGGGGTGATGATGTCGCTGAATTGCAGCAGCGCCTGAGTGCTCTCGGTTTCGACACCGGCCGTGTAGATGGGATCTTCGGCAACCTGACTGCGGCCGGGCTCAGCGAGTTCCAACGCAACGTGGGGTTGCCGATCGACGGGATTGCCGGAGTGTCCACCATCGGGGAGCTCCTTCGCTTCGGCTCCCGGCACCACGAGAGCGAGCTTGTCACGTCGGTACGGGACCGGGAGCAGCTCCGCCAATCCCCACGCACACTCAACGGCCGACGGATCGCCGTCGGCGAGGAAGGGGGCCTCGATGCGTTGGTGGGCGCGGTGCGACGCCTTCTGGTCACCCGGGGCGCACGAGTGACTGCGCACCACCATCCCGATGGTTCCGTGCAGGCATCGGAAGCGAATGCCGTGATGGCCGAGGTCTACGTCGGCCTGCGCGTCGATGTCGAGCATCGTCGTTGTGCGACGTCCTACTACGCCGGATACCGCTATGCCTCGCCTGGCGGCCGGCGGCTCGGCGAACTGATCCAGGCAGCAGTGTCCAAGACGCTCGACGTCGCGGACGGTGGGTGTCGAGGGATGTCACTGCCGCTCCTGCGTGAGACACGAATGCCCGCAGTGATCTGCGAGGTCGGTCCCGCATCGGTCGTCGTCGAACAGGCCGCCGGATTGGCCCATGCCGTGGTCGAGGCGCTGGCCGAATGGGTCACCTGCAGCTGGGACTGACGATAGGTAGGGGTAGGGGTAGGGGCGGGGGCGGGACGGGGGCCGTCACCAATGCGAGGCGGGGGGCCGTCACCAATGCGAGGCGGGGGACCGGCACGTGTCCCGGACCACCCTGACCAGTGGATTCCGAGAACCGTCGTACCGGTCCACGACCGACAGACACTGCATGGTCAGCCTCGACCTCTAGCGGAGCCTGTTGCTACCTCCATCCACAACCTCATGCACAGGTTGTGGATGAATCTCTACTCCCTCTTGAGCCAGTATCTCACTCATTGTAACCTTTTACATATTATGTAAGTCTATTACCACTCTTAGTGAGTTCAGAGAGCCGTCGATACTCCTTTGGAGGGATCCATAACCATCAACTTGTAGATGCGCTCGAGGTCCTCCAAGGTGGCGAAATCGATCACCAGACGACCTCGCCGCTGATTGAGCTCCACCCGGACCCGGGTGTGCAAGTGCGCTGCCAGGAGCTCTTCGAGCTCCAGCACGCCCGGTTCCGGCAGCGCGCGCAACGTCGGGTGCCCGGCTCCGGGATGCGAGCCCAATGTCCCGGC
>DAHXOD010000026.1 GCA_027365055.1 bacterium | reverse complement strand
AGCCGGCGTCGGCGCGTCACGGGACCCCAGTCGAGTCGTACCGATGCGACGGTACCGACGGCGGCCGATGCAGCCGTCAACACGAGGGCAGCTCCCACGGCGACGAAGGTGGTGACCACCAAGGCAATCGCGGCCACCGCCGTAAAAACACCCCTCAGCACCGATGGTGACCGCCGTCCATGACTGATGCTCCCCCTGTGGTGCCGTCGGGCCTGGCGCCCGAACTCGTCGCGACGCCGACCGTACCAGGCGGGTTCGCCGATCGCAAGCAGCACTGAGCGCGGAACCCCGGTGAGTGCTACCGCTCTCCGGCCCCCGGCGATCAGGCCGACTTCACCGCTGCCACCAACTTGGAGAGGGTGTCCTTCGCGTCCCCGAACAGCATGGTCGTCTTCGGGTCGAAGAGCAGCTCGTTGTCGATGCCGGCGAACCCGGGCCGCATCGAGCGCTTGAGAAATACGATGGCCTTCGCCTGGTCGGCGTGGACGATCGGCATCCCGTAGATCGGGCTGCCCGGGGTGTTGTTGGCGGCCGGGTTGACCGTGTCGTTGGCCCCCACCACCAGGGCCACGTCGGCGGTGGGCATCTCCGGGTTGGCCTCGTCCATCTCCTTCAGCTCGTCGTAGGGGACGTTGGCCTCGGCCAGCAGCACGTTCATGTGCCCGGGCATGCGACCGGCCACCGGGTGGATCGCATAGAACACCTCGACGCCCCGCTCCATCAGCAGGTCGGCCAGCTCCCGGGCGATGTGCTGGGCCTGAGCCACCGCCAGTCCGTAACCGGGGATGATCACCACCTTGCGGGCATAGGCCATCAGCACGCCGATGTCCTCGGGGGTGCCCGCCCGCACCGGGCGGCTGTCGGCGGAGCCGTCGGCGCCACCGGCCGCGGTGACCACCGAGCCGAAGGCGCTGAAGAGCACATTGGCGAGTGATCGGCCCATCGCCTTGGACATCATGCGGGTGAGCAGAATGCCCGATGCGCCGACCAGGGTGCCGGCCACGATCAGCAGGTTGTTCCCGAGCGAGAACCCCGACGCGGCCACCGCTAGGCCGGTGAACGAGTTCAACAACGAGATGAGTACCGGTACGTCCGCGCCGCCGATCGGCAACACAAAGATGACCCCGAGCACCAGCGACAGCACCGCCATCGCCACCAGGAGCGCCACGTTGGCGGTGAGGATGGTGGCGATGGCCAGGCCGACGATGGCCAGGCCAACGATCGCATTGATCACCTGCTGGCCCGGGTAGGTGATCGGACGTCCGGTGATCAGCTCCTGAAGCTTGACGAAGGCGATGGCGCTCCCCGAAAGGGAGACGCAGCCGATCAGCACACCCAGAATCACCTCGACGATCCGGTACACCGCCGGCTTGCCGACCGAGGCGTCGTACTGGGTGAGGATGAGGAAGGCATCGAGCGACACCAGAGCAGCGGCGCCACCACCCACCCCGTTGAAGATGGCCACCATCTGGGGCATCGCTGTCATCTTCACCCGGCGGGCGGCGGGCACCGCGATGAGCGCACCGATGACCATGGCCACCACCATCAAGATGAGCCGTCCCCCGGCGTGGCGGACCGACGGGATGGCGAAGGTCATGGCGATGGCCAGGGTGGCGGCCGCGGCCCCCAGCAGGTTGCCCTGGCGGGCGAACTTCGGGGATCCGAGGCCCTTCAGCGCCAGGATGAACCCGATGACCGCCAGGAGGTAGACCAGATCGATCCAGGTGAACAGGGTCACGATGATGCTCCCGGCTTGGCAGCGCCGTCGGCGCTCTCGGCCGATCGGCTCTCAGGTGAGGTGGCCCGATCAGCCGGCTTGGCCTTGAACATCTCGAGCATCCGGTCGGTCACCACGAACCCGCCCACCACGTTGAGGGTGGCGAGCAACACGGCGAAGAATCCCAGGGTCACCTGCACGGTCCCGTGGGCCTGGCCCATGATGGTCATGGTCCCCACCAGCACGATCCCGTGGATCGCGTTGCTCCCCGACATGAGCGGGGTGTGGAGGATGCTCGGGACCTTGGAGACCACTTCGATGCCCACGAACGCGGCGAGCACGAAGATGGTCAGCAGTTCGATGATGCCGACGTTCATGACGCCGCCCCCTCGCTCTCGTCGGTGTGCACTTCGGATGCTCGGGTTGCCGGTGCCGGCAGCCCGAGCGCTTCGGCCGTCGGGCCGTGCACGACGGTCCCGGCCCGGACCACGCAGGTGCCGGCCACGATCTCGTCATCGAAGTCGGGGGCGAGCGCCCCATCCTTGACCACCAGGGCCAAGAAGTTGGCGATGTTCCGGGCGTAGAGGAAGCTGGCATGGGTCGGCATCGACGCCGGCGGATTGGTCAGGCCGACCACGGTCACCCCGTGGACGACCACGTCCTCACCGGAGACCGACAGCTCGCAGTTGCCGCCGGAGTCGGCGGCCATGTCCACGATCACCGCGCCGTCGGCCATCCCCTCGACCATCGCCTCGGTCACCAGGACCGGAGCCTTGCGGCCGGGAATCTGGGCGGTGGTGATCACCACGTCGGCCCCGGCCACCTCGGCGGCGAGCAGTTGCTGCTGGCGAGCGAGCGTCTCCGCCGACTGCTCCTTGGCGTAGCCTCCGGCACCGTCCTGGGCCTCGAGACCCAGGTCGACGAAGTGAGCGCCCAGGCTCTGCACCTCTTCTTTCGCCGCCGTCCGCACGTCGTAGGCCCGCACCACCGCGCCCAGGCGCCGAGCGGTGGCGATTGCCTGGAGGCCCGCAACCCCGGCTCCCATCACCAGCACTTTGGCCGGGGGAACCGTCCCCGCTGCCGTCATGAACATGGGGAAGAACTTGGCCAGGTGCTCGGCCGCCGCCAGCCCGGCCCGATAGCCGCCCACTGTGGCCTGCGAAGAGAGAGCATCCATCGACTGCGCCCGGCTGATCCGGGGGAGCAGGTCGAGGCTGTAGACGGTGGCCTGCTTCGCCGCCAGCGCAGCGACGACATCGGGGGAAGCGACCGGCTGCAGAAAGCTGACCACCGACACCCCTTCGGGGAGCTGGGCGACCTCCTCGAGGGAAGGTGGCTGCACCCGGGCGACCACCGCGGCTCCGACCAGTGCCCCCGCCGCATCGGGGGCCACGGTCGCCCCGGCCTCCTCGTAGGCCCGGTCGGGGAAACGGGCGTCGCCGCCGGCACCGGACTGGACCACGACGTCGATGCCCAGCCCGGACAGCTTGGCCGCCACGTCGGGGACGATCGCCACGCGAGTCTCCCCCGGGCGCGTCTCGTTGAGAACTGCGAGTTTCACGGCCAGTGGTATACAGGCAAATCGACCTGTCGGCCACTCCGTTCCACCGGCAACCGAACCGATCCGCCAGAACGTGTTTCAGATCGACCGGCCGCCGACCAGCGGCTGAGCAGCCACCAGTCGCTCCCGATCATCCGCGGACGATCCGTCATCCCGGTGGCGAACGACGCAGAAATGCCGGCCACTCCCCTCCTCCGTGCGCCACCACGTTCGTGCCCGACACATACGCGGACAGGGAGGGTGATGCCAGGAACAGGCAGCACCCGGCGATGTCCCCGGGGGTAGCGAAACGACCCAGTGGGACGGTGGCCGCTACCGCCGCCATGCCCTCGGCACCGCCGTAGTGGGAGTCGGCAGCCTCGGTGGCCACCATGCCGGCACTGACACAGTTGACTCGCACCTTGGGTGCCCACTCCACCGCCAGCGACTGGGTCAGGTTGATCAGCCCGGCCTTGGCCGCCCCGTAGGCGGCGGTCCCCGGCGACGGCCGGAGCCCGCTCACCGAGGCGATGTTGACGATGGATCCACCCCCCTCCTGCGCCTGCATCACCGCGTTGGCCGGCTGGGCGCAGTAGAGCGGGGCCAGCAGGTTGAGGGCCACGATCGAGGCCGAAAACCGGGGCGAGGCGGTCGCTGCATCCGCCTCTGGGGAGCCTCCGGCGTTGTTGACCAGCACGTCGAGCCGTCCGAACCGATCGGTGGCGGTCTCGATCACCGAGGCCGCCTGGTCGGGATCGCGCACATCTGCAGTCACGAACACCGCCCGGTGGCCGCCGATGGCTCCACCCGCCGACCCGGAGCGCTCGTCCCCGGTCGGCTCGGTCCGGCCGCACACCACCACCTCCGCCCCTGCCGCCAAGAACGCCTCGGTGATGCCCCGCCCGATTCCCCGCGCCCCGCCGGTGACCACCACCACCCGGTCGGTGAAGTCGAGGGCGGCAGCTGGGGGCACCCGGTCCCGTCCAGACACCGAACCTGTCACTGCGAGCTCCTCTCGTCCCTGGTGCCGGCCCGCACCGAGGTGGCGCTCCGGCCCGGCTGCTACTCTCCTGACGCTGTATCAGATCACGTGTACGGGCTGGCTGCCGCACGCATCCCCGTCCGGGGCCGTGAGGCTCCCGAAGCACCTGGCGAGCGGCCCAGTCTCCGCACCACGAGCCAGTCTCCGAAACACCACAGCCCTGACGTCGTAGTCCAGCGGGAGCGTCCATGCCGATCGAGACCATCCAATCGCAACCAGGCATCGCCGAGGTGGTCATCGACCATCCGCCGGTCAACGCCCTCGACGTCGCCGGCTGGTACGCACTGGCCGACGCGGTGCTGACTGCCGGGCGGGTCCCCGACAACCGGGTGGTGATCGTCCGAGCCGACGGACGAGGGTTCTGCGCCGGGGTCGACATCAAGGAGATCCAGGCCTCCGGCGACCAGGCACTGATCGGAGCCAACCGGGGCTGTTTCGCTGCCTTCGCCGCCGTCTACGAGTGCGAGGTCCCGGTCATCGCCGCCGTCCACGGCTTCTGCCTCGGAGGTGGGATCGGGATCGCCGGGAATGCCGACATCGTGGTGGCTGCCGACAACGCCACCTTCGGGCTCCCCGAGGTGGACCGTGGCGCTCTGGGCGCCGCCACCCACCTGGCCCGCCTGGTCCCCCAACACCGCATGCGCTCGATGGTGTACACCGCCGAGGTCGCAACCGCCGCCGAGCTGCATCACTATGGATCGGTGCTGCGGGTGGTGCCGGCGGCCGAACTGGTCGACTGCGCCTATGAGGTGGCCGGCTCCATCGCGGCGAAGAGCCCGACCATCCTGCGGCGGGCCAAGGAGTCCCTGAACGGGATCGATCCGGTCGACGTGCGGCGGAGCTACCGGTTCGAGCAGGGGTTCACCTACGAGCTGCACGTTGCCGGCGTCGCCGACGAACAGCGGGCGGCGTTCGTCGAGAAGCGTGACGCCGACACGTCGACGTAGCGCGGCCGGCGGCAAAAGGGTGCACCGGAAGCAAAAGGGTGCACCGGAAGCAAGGAGAGCAAGGACCCAGGCATGGCAGACAAACGAATGACACTGGACGAGCTGGTGGGAGAGCTCCGCAGCGGTATGACGATCGGGATCGGCGGCTGGGGTTCGAGGCGCAAGCCAATGGCCGTGGTGCGTGCCCTGCTGCGGTCGGATCTCAGGGATCTGACCGTCGTGTCCTACGGCGGTCCCGACGTCGGTCTGCTGTGCGCGGCCGGCAAGGTCCGCAAAGCGGTCTACCCGTTCGTGACCCTTGACTCCATCCCCATCGATCCACACTTCAAAGCTGCGCGCCAGGCAGGGGCGGTCGAGGCGATGGAGGTCGACGAGGGCATGTTCTACCTCGGGCTACTCGCCGCCTCCCATCGGCTTCCGTTTCTACCCACCCGCGCCGGCCTCGGCTCCGACGTGCTCCGAATCAACCCGTCCCTCCGGCTGGTCACGTCGCCCTACGAGGACGGCGAGGAGCTGGTGGCCATGCCCGCCCTGCGCCTGGACGCAGCCGTCGTCCATGTGAACCGGGCCGACGCCGCCGGGTCCGGCCAGATCCTCGGTCCCGACCCCTTCTTCGACGAGCTGTTCCTCGGAGCGGCCGACCGACGTTTCGCCACCACCGAGCGCCTGGTTGCCACCGAGCAATTCAGCGCCGAGGGAGCGATCCAGACCCTGTGCATCAGCCGCCTGCTCACCGACGGGGTGGTGGAGACCCCCGGAGGCGCCCACTTCACCGCCTGCGTACCCGACTATCCCCGAGACGAGGCCTTCCAGAAGGCGTACGTGGAGGCCGCCGGCGATCCGGATGGTTGGGCTGCCTTTCGCCAGCGCTATCTCGACGTGGACGAGCAGGCGTACCAGGCGCAACTGGGGGCGAGCCGGGCTGTGCCATCGAGTCCGGTTGCCGGTGCCGGTGCCGGTGCCAGTGCCGGGCCGAGCTCGGGAGGAGCACGATGAGTGATGCACATTCAGGGAGCGGTGACAACCCCGTGGCCGGGAGCGACCGGGGTGTGACCCGGGCGGAGTACTGCGCCATCGCGTGTGCCGACATCTTCCGGGGCAACGGCGAGGTGATGGCCAGCGCCTTCGGCACCGCCCCGGCGATCGGGGCGCGCCTGGCCAAATCGACCTTCAGCCCCGACCTGGTGCTGACCGACGGCGACGCCGCACTCGTCGCCGGGGCCCCTCCGCTGGAAAGCCCTGGCACAGCGATGGTGCTCGAGTCCCACATGCCCTACCGCAAGGTGTTCGACGTGGTGTGGTCGGGACGGCGCAACCTGATCATGATGGCCTCACAGATCGACCGTGAAGGGAACCAGAACATCAGCGCCATCGGAGACTGGGGGAGCCCCACCGCCCAGCTCATCGGCGTCCGGGGGGCTCCTGGCAACACGGTCAACCACTCGACCAGCTACTGGATACCGCGTCATTCGACCCGCTCATTCGTGGAGCACGTCGACGTGGTGTCCGGGGTCGGCTACGCCCGGGCGGCGTCGGCTGGTCCGTCGGCTACCCGCTTCCACGAGATCCACCGGGTGGTCTCCGACCTCGGTGTCTTCGACTTCGAGGCTCCCGGACACGTCATGCGGGTGCGCTCGGTTCACCCGGGCGTGACCGTCGACGACGTGAGAGCAGCCACCGGCTTCGAACTGGCAGTGCCCGATCGGGTGCCGCAGACACGTGAGCCGTCGCCCGAGGAGCTCCAGCTCATCCGCGAGGTGCTTGACCCCAGGGGCCTGCGGGACCGCGAGGTGAAGGCGTGAGCGGTGCTCCGGGTGACCGGCTGGGTGCCGGCGCCGGGAGCGGTGCTTCAGAGCGGCGACCGGTGCACCCGGCGTTGCACACCCGGTTCTGCGAATTGGTCGAGGTGGACTACCCGATCGTCCAGACCGGGATGGGATGGGTGGCCGGACCTCGACTGGTGGCAGCCACTGCAGAAGCCGGATGCCTGGGAATCCTCGCCTCGGCGACCATGACCTACCCCCAGCTGGCCGAGGCGGTTGACGACGTGCGCTCCCGCACCGACCGCCCGTTCGGCGTGAACTTGCGCACCGACGCCGCCGATGTCGACCAACGCATCGCGCTGATGATCGACCACGGGGTGCGGGTTGCCAGTTTCGCCCAGGCACCCAGCCCGTCCCTGGTCGACCGGTGCCGCGAGGCCGGGCTGGTGGTGATGCCGACCATCGGGGCCCGGCGACACGCGGAAAAGGTCGCCGGGTGGGGCGTCGACGCCGTCATCGCCCAGGGCGGCGAGGGAGGGGGGCACACCGGCTCCGTCCCGACCTCACTGCTGACCCCGGCTGTGGTCGACGCGGGGGGCGACTCGGTGGCGGTGGTCGCCGCCGGCGGGTTCTTCGACGGGAGGGGCCTGGTGGCCGCGCTGGCCTACGGCGCCGCCGGCATCGCCATGGGCACCCGGTTCCTCCTCACCCAGGAGAGCCGGGTCCCCGACGCGGTCAAGGCCATCTACCTGGCCACCCCGGTCACCGGCACCGTAGTCTCCACCGCAGTCGACGGCGCACCCCAACGGGTGATCCGTACGGAACTGGTGGACCAGCTCGAACGGGACACCCTGCTCCGCAGCCTGCCCAGGGCACTGACCAACGCCCATGCGTTCTCGAAGGAGACCGGGGCGTCGCTCGCCAGCTTGTTGAAGGAGGGCCGGGCGATGCGGCGGGGCAACGAGCTGTCGTGGGCCCAGGTGGTGATGGCGGCCAACGCCCCGGTGATGACCAAGGCCGCACTGGTCGGGGGCCGGACGGACGTGGGAGTGCTGCCGACCGGGCAAGTGGTCGGCGAGATCACGGAGCTTCCCACCGTGGCCGAGCTCATCGACCGGATCATCAGAGACGCCACGATCGTGCTCGACCGACTCGGAGGAGACGGCACACCAACAGGGTCGACCTCTTCACCGGCCTGAACCAGGGCGCTCCGGCGACGCGGGCGGGAGACTTAGGAGACCGGTGCCGTTCCCCGGAGCGCCTGTTGGAAGCGAACCTGCTCCCAGGCGGCAAAGACGAAGGTCGCATGGGCATTGGCAATGGTCACCCAGCGCCGTGAACCGTCGAGACTCACCCGGACCTCGGTCCTGGCCAGCCGCAACGCTGCGAGGAACGTGACGGCCAGGGCGGCGAAGATGCCGACCGCGACGAGCAACGCCCACAACCCCGCAAACATGGGCCGAGACACGAACACCACGATCTCGGCGATGACCAGTGCGACGGTGACCGCCAGCCCTGCAGTCTCGTTACGGCGAGTCCTCACCTGACGCCGGTGCGCCTGCTCCGAGCACGGAAGCGTGACGGAAAGCACCTCGCCCGAACTCCGGGTCAACGCCAAGATGGCGAGCACCAACCAGCCAACCGGGCCGAGGAACACCAGGAGCCACGCCGCTCCGATCCGCGACGGTCCTGCTCCAACCGGAGTCCGCACGGTCAGCCGGTCGGCAGTCGGAGCCCCGTCGTAGACACATACCGAAGGAAGCCGACCGAGCACCGCGTCATCCACGAACACTGTGACCGTGCCCACCACACGCCTCCTCCCAGCGCTCCGAGCAACTCTCATGCTCCGCACCCTACTCAACGACCTCGGACGCGATCGCCCCACGCCAACCGCATCCCCACAGATCTTCTTCGGCGCTACAGGCCCAGGACTTGACCGGCAGCACCCGAAGGTGTCCTACCGGTGGTCGCGGCAGGTTGCGCAGCCCCGTCAACCGGGGCAGGCCCCGGCACCGACACCCGATCGGGCGCCCAGCACGCCGGTGACGTCGCGACGGATGGTCGAGGGCGGCAGGGCCAGACCGGCACCGTCACCACCGACGGCGACGGCGACGGCGACGGCGACGGCGACGGCGACGGCGACGGCGACGGCGACGGCGACGGCGACGGCCTCCATCATGGCGACCACCGCTCCGGCGGAGTCGACGATCGGCCCACCGGAGAATCCCGGGCCCAGCCCGACGGCATCGATCCCTTCAGTGCCATGGACCGATCCGGGCAACGGGAAGTTTCAGGTGTCGTCGACCACGCTTCCGCCGTTGACGGTGCCGGCCAGGTCTGTCTCGTTCGATCCGCTGATACCGGGTGAGCCGATGAACAGAGCGGCGACGGGGCCACCGGGGTCGGCGCCAACCGCAAGGGGGCTGTCGTGGGCACCCGGGACAGAGATCAGCGCCAGGTCGTCGGCGGCATCGGAGGACGCCACGCTGGCCACCAGGAGAGGCTGTCCGGGCAACAGCACCGCCATCCCAACACGGCCGGCAACGACGTGTGTCGCGGTCACGATGTCGTGGGTTGCGACAGGCCATACCGAACCCCGGAGGTACCCGTCGGTCGGCCCGCAGCCGAGCGCGTCCACAATCACCGTCGCGTTCACCACGTTCACCGCGCCCGCCGTGCCGCCGCTGGCCAGCAATGGGGGCATCGGGTTCGGAGGACCGGCCGGGAACACCCCGGCGAACGCGCTCATGGTCAACGTCCAGGTCGACAACCGAGGGGCCACGAACCACGTCGCGGCCAGCGTCGCCAGCATCACAACCGCGACGGTCAACCTCCGGATCGGAGAGGGAATGCGCTCGATCCCGACGGGAGCCAGCGACGCCGGGCGTCGCGCCGGGGGTACCGAACCGGGGCGGTACGCAGACCGAGGGCGGTACGCAGGGCCGGGATGCGAGGCGGCCGCAGATTGCGAACCGAGCGGGGGGAACGCCGCCCGAGCCCCGAGGGCCGGAAACGGCGCCCTGTAGGGGGGACGGGGTTGGGGCATCAGGAGGGGCAGCGTCGGGAACGCAGGATGCGACGGGGGCGGGGGCGGGGGCGGGGGCGGGGGGCGGTCGTACTGCGGATGGGTCTCGGGCGGGTACCAGCGTCCGTCAGAGGCGATCCACCAGGTCGACCCATCGGGCCCGCCAGACCCGGTCCCACTATCGCTCACCACAGCCAACACTGCCTCCACGGTGCCGTCGGACCCCAGCCGACGACGTGTGGCCCAGTATGGTCCCCGCCGGCCGCACATGTCTGACGTGTCGGTCGCAACGGGTACGGATGGCGAACGGCGAACGGCGAACGCCTACCCCAGCCGCTCGATGATGGTTGCGTTGGCCTGACCCCCGCCCTCGCACATGGTCTGCAGCCCGTAGCGGGCGCCCGTGCGTTCCATTTGGTGCAGGAGCGTGGCCAGCAGCCGGGCCCCCGAACCCCCGGTCGGGTGACCGATGGCGATGGCACCCCCGTTCACGTTGACCCTTGCCATGTCGGGATGGTGTTCCTTCTCCCAGGCCAGGACCACCGAGGCGAACGCCTCGTTGATCTCGACGATATCGATCTGGTCGAGGGTGAGGTGCGCCTTCTCGAGCACCAGCGCCGTCGCCGGAATCGGTGCGGTGAGCATCAGGACCGGGTCGTTCGCCGCCACCGCGAACGTGTGGAATCGGGCTTTCGGCCGCATCCCGAGCTGGACTGCCCGCTCTTCCGACATGATCAAGACCGCGGCAGCCCCGTCCGAGATCTGAGAGGAGGACGCCGCCGTCACCAGCCCGTCCTCACGGAACGCCGGCGGGAGCGACGCGAGCTTCTCCAGAGTCGACCCCGGACGCACTCCCTCGTCGAACGTGAGAGGACCCTCCCCGGCCGGATCTCCCTCGTCGCTCCCGGCCCGGGCCACCTTCCCCACGACCTCGGCGCGACGGGTCGCCAACGCGACGATCTCCGCCTCGAACCTCCCTTCCGCTGTCGCCCGAGCAGCGCGGTCGTGGGACTCCAGAGCGAAACGGTCCATGTCCTCGCGACTGATCCGCCACCGCCGGGCGATCTCCTCGGCGCACTCCCCCTGGTGGATGAAGGCGAACCGCTCGTGCACCGCGGGTCCATAGGCCTCGCCAGGGCCCGGCTCGGTGGTCGATCCGATCGGCACCCGGCTCATCGCCTCCACCCCGCCCCCGATCACGATGTCCATCGCCCCCGACAGGACAGCCTGCGCCGCGAAGTGAACGGCCTGCTGCGCCGAACCACATTGACGGTCGACCGTCGTGCCGGGCACCGTGTCGGGGAAGCCGGCGGCGAGCGCAGCGTTCCTCCCGATGTTCATCGCCTGCTCCCCAACGGTCATTGTGCACCCGAGGATCACGTCCTCGATCATCGAGGGATCAAGATCGTTCCGCTCGACCAGGGCTCGCAGCGGCTGCGAGGCCAAGTCGACGGCGTGCCATCCGGAGAGCCGACCGTTCCTCTTCCCCACCGGGGTCCGTAGGGCATCGATGATCACAGCGCTGGGCATGGGCTCATTGTGGCCGAAGCAGCCCGGTTGCCGAAAATCTGGCGATGTGTCAGATTCCGGGGCAACGACCGCGCGAGAAGCGGCACCGACACATCGCCGTGAGATGCTCCCGCCGGAGGCAACGCAGTGACACGGTCCGACGGGCGAGCGGACCGGACGGGCATGTGGTGATGACGTTTCGGCACTTCAGCGTGTTGCCGCTCCGGTCGATGACCAACCAGGCACACCAATGGGACGTGCCGATTGACGAGCAGCCGGGCGAGCAATCGGACCGGGAGCGAGCAATCGGACCGGGAGCGAGGAAGGTCGATGGAAGAAGAGGAGTGGGAGCAACCGTTGGACGAGGCGATGGATCTCAAGTTCACCGACGCACAGCAGGCCTTCCGCGCCGAGGTGCGCGCCTGGCTCCACGCGCACGTTCCTCCGGTGGGCACGCTCCCGTCGCTCGACACCCAGACCGGGTTCGAGGCTCACCGGGCCTGGGAGCACACCCTCGCCGCTGACCGGTGGTCGGTGGTGTCCTGGCCAGAAGCCTATGGAGGCCGGGGCGTCGGAATCATCGAATGGCTCATCTTCGAAGAGGAGTACTGGCGTGCCCAGGCTCCACTCCGTGTGAGCCAGAACGGCATCTTCCTCCTGGCCCCGACCATGTTCACCTTCGGAACCGACGAGCAGAAGAACCGGTTTCTCCCGCCAATGGCGTCCGGCGACGAAATCTGGTGTCAGGGCTGGTCGGAACCCGACGCGGGGAGCGACCTGGCCGGCATCCGGAGTCGGGCGGTGCGGGCGCCCGGCGACGACGGTTGGCTGCTCACCGGCCAGAAGACGTGGGCGTCACGAGGGGCCTACGCCGAGTGGTGTTTCGGGCTGTTCCGCACCGACCCGGAGGCAGAGCGCCACCGGGGACTCACCTACTTTCTGGTCCAGATGCGCTCGCCCGGGGTTTCGGTGCGCCCCATCCCCCAACTCGACGGTGAGACTGGCTTCGCCGAGCTGTTCTTCGAGGACGTGTTCGTGCCCGACGCCCAGGTGCTCGGCGGGGTCGGCCAAGGCTGGAACGTGGCGATGGCCACCGCCGGGTCCGAGCGCGGACTCAGCCTCCGCAGCCCGGCCCGCTACACCGAAGCGGCGGCGCTCCTCGTCGATCTCTATGCAGCGACCTTGGCCCGCGATCCCACGCTCGCCCTCCCTTATGCCGACGCGGTGGCCCAAGCGTGGATGGACGCCGAGGCCTATCGCCTCAACACCTACTGGACCGCTAGCCGGGTCCTCGCCGGGGGATCGGTCGGGGCCGAAGCCAGTGCCAACAAGATCCACTGGTCGGAGACGGACCTCGCCATCCATCGGACCGCCCTCGCCCTCCTCGGATCCTCGGGGGAGCGCCGGGACGGGAACCGTTGGCTCGACGGGTACCTGTTCGCTCTGGCCGGACCGATCTATGCCGGCACCAACGAAATCCAACGGAACGTGGTCGCCGAGCGCCTGCTCGGTCTGCCGCGTGGTTGAGGTTGGACCGTGCCGTGCGACCATCACCCGGTCCGTCGCCGGAGCACCGGTGCCCTCACACCCCACCGTCCGATCGGTCCTCGTCGCCGCGTTCGCGGATGTCACGACACGACCGGCGTCACTGTCCGAGCGGCGTCCGATGCGGCAGGTGGACCTGGCGTCGTGACGTCACAGGAGCATTCGAGTCTTCGATCAAGCAGTTCAATCGATTGAGCAATTGACAAGGAACCCATGCGCTTCTCCTTCACCGAACAACAGATCGCATTCCGCGACTCACTCCGCCAGCTGCTCGACAAGCAGTGCACCCCGACCGACCTTCGCGCCGCCTACGAGCGCCCGGAGGCACGCACGACGCGCTGGGCCGCGCTGGCCGACCTCGGAGTCGTGGGGATGACGGTCCCCGACGCGCACGGTGGCTTGGGCCTCGGCATGACCGATCTGGTGCTCGTACTCGAAGAGGCCGGCCGTGTCGGCCTGCCTGAACCGCTGATGGAGACCACCGCACTTGCGGCACCGTTGCTGGCCAGGGCCCTGACTCCGCGCTCGTCGGCCCTGCTCACGGAGATCGCGAGCGGTTCCCTCACCGCGGCCGTGGCCGATCACCGGGCGATGCCTCCGCCGTGGGCGGACGACGCCCCCGGTCCATCCAGCCGAGGCGGCAAAGCGGGTGGCAATCAGCCCGTCGGCCCGCGCGGCGATCCGGGCGGCAGCCCGACAGGCTCGCTGCGCTGTGAGCTGGTCGCCGGTGCGCAAGGGGCAGACCTCTACCTTCTTCCGACCACCTTCTCCGGCGGGCGCCCGGAGCTCCACGCTCTGCGGGCCGAGGCGGTGTCCGTGCTACCGGTTGCCGCGCTCGATCCCACCCGGCGGCTGGGCACGGTCGGGTGGGATCCGACCCCTTCCTCGCTGGTGGCAGCAGGCGAGGAGGCGCACCTGGCGCTGGCGGATCTCGAGGTCTCTGCGGCACTCGCCACTGCGGCCGAGCTGCTCGGCCTCGCCGACCGCATGATCGACTTGGCCTCTTCCTACGCTCGCGACCGCCACCAGTTCGGCAAGCCGATCGGGAGCTTCCAGGCCGTCAAACACCTGCTCGCCGGAGCGCAGGTCAAGCTCGAGTTCGCCCGCCCCGCCGTCTATGCAGCGGCCTGGTCCCTCGACGAGGAGAGGGACCCCGGATCCCGAGAGCACTCGTCGCGCCGCGCCTCGCTGGCCAAGGCCTACGCCGCCGATGCCGCCACCGAGGCCGCGCGGGTTGCCCTGCAGGTCCACGGAGCGATCGGCTACACCTGGGAGTGCGACCTCCAGCTGTTTTTGAAACGGACCTGGGCCCTGGCCGAGGCCTGGGGATCCGCGACCGATCATCGCCGGCGCCTCCTCACCTCCCTCATCGAGGAGCGATGAGCACATTCTGTGAGCGTCGGGCGCCTGGCTGCGTGCTAGACACGGTTCGTCGCCAGCCGGGTAGGTTGCAAGCGTGGCGCCATCATCACTCACCATGGCGTTCTCGGTTGACGAGGAGAGACCAATGCAGCTGAAAGCGTCGTGACCCCCCGACCGGAACAGCCGGAGCCCTTCCTCCGAGGAGCTCCCTACCCCGCCTACGGTGACGTTCCCTATCCGCGCGCCAACCCGACCGATACCGCTCGGCTTCCCGCCGATATCTGGCATGCGTCGGTCGTTCCGGTGGGCGTGCGCATCGAACTGACGGGCGACTCCGATTCGGTCGATGTCGGGTACCGGACCAGCACCGGCAACTTGGGCTACCGAGGCGACGGCGCAGGCATCACCTTCTCCGTCTGGCGCGCCGGACGGCAGATCTGCGAAGAGGAAGCAGTGCTCGGCGAGGGAATGGTGCGCCTCACCGTGGGACCGGCAGCACCCGACAAGCCGGCGACGATCTATCTGCCCGAAGGCATGCACCCGCTGATCCAATCGGTGATGCCGGTCGACGGAGACATCGAACCTGCGCCCCGGCAGCCTCGTTGGATCGCCTACGGCGACTCGGTGACCCAGGGATGGATCGCGTCGGGCCCATCCCAGGCTTGGACTGCTATTGCAGCACGGAAGGCCGGGCTCGACCTGGTCAACCTCGGCTACGCCGGCTCCGCCCGGGGCGAGATCGTCTCGGCCGAGCACGTCGCCGATCTCGAAGCCGACATCATCACCATCGCCTACGGGGTGAACTGCTGGGCGCGCACCCCGCACACTGTCGGCATGGTGACCGAGGGCATGCGCGGCTTCCTCGGTATGGTCCGCACCGGACACCCCGAGACCCCCATTGTCGTGATGAGTCCGCTGGTGCGGCCGGACGCCGAGGAGGTTCCGAACCGACTCGGCGCCAGCCTGGCGGCGCTCCGCGCAGCGATGGAGTCCGTGGTCCATGAGCACATCGACACCGGCGACGACCGGCTCTGGCTGGTCAAGGGCCTCGACGTCCTCACGGTCGAGCACCTCGATGACGGGATCCACCCCGGCGACGAGGGCCACAAGCGGATCGCTGCGACGATCGTGAAGGCGCTGAACGGTGCCCTCAAGGCCGTGGCCAGCTCGAACAAAGCAGGTGACGGTCACAAGGGCGGCGTCGATGAGAGCAGTCCTGGCGGCGACGATGCGAACAGCGGGAGCGACGTCCAAGGACCTGCGGGGGACGACGGGACCGGAGCGAGCGATCCGGCGCCGAGGACCGGTGGTGGCGACAAGGGAGCTGACGCCGGCGGGGGGGCGACAGGCTCACGGCGCACCCCGAGCCGAGCCGGAAGCCGTAGCGCCGCTGGCTCGGGGGGCTCGGGGGGCTCGGGGGGCTCGGGTGATGCCAGTACGGAGGCAAATGGCCGCACGTCGCGGAGACGCCCGACCGCCAGTCGCACGGTCGGCGATCACGGAGCCAACTGACCGGCCTGCACTGACCGGTACTGGCCGACACCGACCGACACCGACCGACACCTGCACGAGCGAGGACCCACCAGCCCATGGACGCATCCACACTCATCGACTCCTTCCGCGTGGACGGCAGAGTCGCCGTCATCACCGGCGCCGGAAGCGGCATCGGGCGAGCGAGCGCCCTGGCCCTGGCCGGCGCCGGAGCGACCGTCGTGTGTGCCGACATCGACCGCGACAGCGCCGTCGAGACTGCAGCCGACATCGTCGGGGCCGGTGGCCGCGGTGAGGGCGTCGGCCTCGACGTCTCGGTCAAGCGTGCCGTCGACGACTTAGCCGAGCGGGTGGTCGCCGATCACGGCGGCATCCACATCTGGGCCAATATCGCCGGGATCATGGTCGAAGGGCCGGTGCTCGACGCACCCGAGGAGGATCTGGACCGGATCCTGGCCGTCAACCTGAAAGGCGTGCTGTTCGGGTGCCAAGCTGCTGGACGGGTGATGGTCGGCCAGGCCGACGGCGGGAGCATCGTGAACGCCTCGTCGGCCGCCGCCGACGTACCCAGCCCGAACGTGGTCAGCTACGCCATGTGCAAGGCGGGGGTGGTCCAACTCACCAAGTCGCTCGCCTACGAAATCGGGCGCAAAGGGGTCCGGGTCAACGCGGTGGCCCCAGGGTTCGTGCTCACCGGCATGACCGGGCGCTACTTCGTCCGTCCGGACGGGACGGTCGACGAGGAGATGCAAGAGGCAGTCCTCGCACCGATGCGCAAGGCCACGCCGCTGCGGTCGATCGGCGAGCCCGAGGACATTGCCGCCGCGGTGCTCTACCTGGCGTCGGACGCATCCCGCTTCGTCACCGGGCAAGTGGTCCGGCCCAATGGCGGGGTGGCAATGTTGTGACCCACCGCGGCGGTGCCCGGTCGCTGTGACCGTCGACCTGGCGGAGCTCTCGACCACTCGATAGCCACCTGATAGCCACCTGACGCACCGTCAGAACCGGGGTACACTCGGGTCATGGCTGAGCTGCCCATGATCATCTCCGTGGACGACCACGTCGTGGAGCCCCCCACGCTTTGGACCGACCGACTCCCGAAGAAGCACCACGAGGTCGGCCCGCGGGTGGTGCGTGCCCCGATGGGTGAGATCACCTTCATCGGCGGCAAACTCACGGTGAAGCCCGGTTCCCAGGGACTCCCCACCGACTGGTGGTACTACGAGGATCTGAAACGCCCGTTGCTCCGAGTCGACTCGGCAGTCGGAGTCCCACGCGACGAGGTGACCATGCGGGGGATCACCTACGAGGACATGCGACCGGGTTCCTACCAGGTGGCACCTCGGCTTGAGGACATGGACATCAACCACCTCGAGGCGTCCCTCTGCTTCCCGACCTTCCCTCGCTTCTGTGGGCAGACCTTCACCGAAGCACAGGACAAGGAGCTCGGTCTGCTCTGCGTCAAGGCGTACAACGACTGGATGGTCGAAGAGTGGTGTGGTCCCGAAGCACAGGGCCGACTGATTCCGTTGACCCTGATCCCACTGTGGGACGCGGAGCTGGCCGCCGAGGAGGTGCTGCGGAACGCGGCGCGGGGTGTGCGAGCGGTCTGCTTCAGTGAGATCCCCCCCTTCCTCGGACTTCCTTCGATCCACGATCCTTCCCACTACTGGGATCCCTTCTTCCGTGCCTGTGCGGAGACCGGCACCGTGGTCAACATGCACATCGGGTCGTCGTCGAAGATGCCCTCGACCTCGGCAGATGCTCCCCCCGCGGTAGGCTCGACACTGACCCACTCGAACGCGACCTACTCGATGGTCGACTACCTGTTCTCGGGAGTGCTGGTCCGCTTCCCCGACCTGAAGCTCGCCTACGCCGAGGGTCAGATCGGTTGGATCCCCTACATCCTCGAGCGCGCCGACAAGGTCTGGGAAGACAACCGCGGATGGGGCGGTGTGGCCGACATCGTGCCCGAGCCGCCGTCGACCTACTTCCACCGCCAGATCTACGGCTGCTTCTTCGACGACGCGTTCGGCCTGAAGAACGTGGCGTCGGTCGGCGTCGACAACATCACCTACGAGTCGGACTACCCACACTCCGACTCCACGTGGCCCAATACCCGCCAGATCGCCGAGAAGCAGATGAAGGATCTCACCGACGAGGAGCGTTACAAGATCGTCCGGGGCAACGCCATCAAGCTGTACGACCTCGACTTCAAGTGAGCGCCGCGGAACCGGCATCCCGGTAGCTCGTTCGAGACCGTTCGGCCATGGACCTCCGTGACACTGACGACGAGCGGGCTTTCCGTCACGATCTCCGGTCGTGGCTGGGCGGGGTGCTCCCCGCGCTCCCCTCCAAGCCACCGGCCGACGACTGGCCGGCCCGGCGGGCCTACGACACCCACTGGCAACGACTCCTGTTCGACGCCGGATACGCGGGCGTCGACTGGCCGGTTGAAGGCGGTGGACGCGGATCCTCCCCCGTCGAGCAGCTCATCTTCAAAGAGGAGTTGGAGCGGGCCCACGCTCCCTACGTGGGCGTCAACTTCGTCGGGCTCCTCCACGCCGGGCCGACCATCATCGCTGAAGGCACGCCCGACCAGCGCCGCCGGTACCTTCCGTCCATCCTCAATGGTGACGAAGTCTGGTGCCAGGGGTTCTCCGAACCAGATGCCGGGAGCGATCTGGCGTCGCTGCGGACACGCGCCACCCGCGACGGTGCCGACTACGTGGTGACCGGGTCGAAGATCTGGACCTCGCACGCCGAGGTCGCCGACTACTGCGAACTGTTGGTGCGCACCGGGGATGAGAGCAGCCGCCACCACGGGATCACCTGGCTGATCATGCCGATGGACCTTCCCGGAGTGGAGATCCGACCGCTCACCACCATTGCCGGCTCCGACGAGTTCGCCGAGCTCTCCCTCGACGAGGTCCGCATTCCGGTGGCGAACCGGGTCGGTGACGAGAACGACGGCTGGCGAGTGACGATGGTCACACTCAGCTTCGAGCGCGGCACCGCCTTCGTGGGGGACCTGCTCGAAGCGGTGGAGCTTCTGGCCCAGACGGTAACCGTCGCCCAGCGGACCGGAGCCTGGTCAGATCCGGGAGTCCGGCGGCAGGTGGGCCACCTGCAGGCCGAGCTCGACGCTCTGTGGGCGCTCACCAAGCGCAACGTCTCCCAGGCGGCCCGCACCGGGGTCCCCGGGATCGGTGGCACCGTGTTCAAACTGGCCTATACCGAGACCCGCCAGCGCCTGGGAGAGCTCTGCCTCTCGCTCCTCGGACGGGCCGGGTTGGCCGCCGACGACCTCGATCTGCTGGACGGATCGGGACCGCTGCCGTGCGAGACGATGGTGGACGACTGGCTGCGGGGGATATCGCTGACCATCGCGGCTGGGACTTCCCAGATCCAGCGCAACATCGTCGGGGAACGGATCCTCGGCCTACCCAAGGAGCCGGTTGTCATGCCACCGGCGACCGGGCATCGATAGACCGATGGACTTCGAGCTCACGGACTCCCAGGCCGACTTGGCCGCCGGCGTGCGCCGACTGTGCGAGGGACGTGTTCCACTCGGCTCGTTCCGCCAGTTCGAGGGAGCGGAGCGGGTGGTCGATCGGGATGCCTGGGGCACGCTGGCTGATGCCGGGGTATTCGCTCTGTGCCTGCCCGAGGATGTCGGTGGCGTCGGACTGGGCATGGCCGAGGCAGTCCTCGTCTTCGAGGAGCTGGGCCGCGCGTTGGTCCCCGGGCCGCTGGTCGGGTCGCACCTGGCGGCAGGGCTGGTCGCGGGGGCCGCAGACGGCTCGGTCGTGGTAGGCGTGGTGGACATCGGGACCGGTGGGACCGGTGGGTCGCACCCGCCGGCGGCAGGTCCGTGGCCCGCGCCGGTGGCGGCACAGTCCCGGTCGATGCCGGTGATGGTCGAACACCTGGCCGACCTCGACGTCCTGGTGGTCCTTGCCGACCAGGGTGTGTCCATCCACGATCCGTCGTCCCTCGACGCAGTGCGCCGGCGACGGCCGATGGACCCGCTCACCCCCCTGTGGTCGCTGGCCTCGGTCCCCGCGGGCACCCCGATCGCCGGTCCGGAGGTCGCCGAGCAGTGGCGCCGGGACGGGGCGGTGCTGACCGCCGCCCTCCAGGTCGGGCTGGCGGCTTCGACCACCGACCTCGCCACCGACTATGCCAAGTCCCGCGTCCAGTTCGGACGCCCGATCGGTGGCTTCCAGGCGGTCAAGCATCTCTGTGCCGACATGGTGGTACGGACCGAAGTGGCCAGGGCTGGTGTTCATGCTGCTGCGGTCACCATCGACCAACCCGACGTCGGTGACGGCCTGCTCGCCGGGGCGGGGGCCAAACTGCTGGCCGACGAAGCGGCTGTCGCCAATGGTCGGTCGTGCATCCAGGTCCACGGCGGCATGGGCTTCACCTGGGATGTCCCCGTACACCTGGCCTACAAGCGCGCACGGGTACTCGCCACGCAGTTCGGCTCGGCCGAATCGTTGGCCGAATCGTTGGCCGAGTCGTTGGCCGAGTCGTTGGCTCGGTCGTTGGCTCGGTCGTTGGACGCCTAGGACCGGGTCGCCTCAGTCGCCAGATCGGGCGGCCGAGCCGATCAGAACGGGGAGCCGGTGGGACGGGTCAACAGCAGGTTCCGGGCCGCACGACCGACGCGGCCCCAAGCGCCCTGCCAGACCGCCCAGCGGCGGCATCGGATCCGGTCAGGGAACCGGTGTGGGTACCGGCCCTGGTGAG
>DAHXOD010000266.1 GCA_027365055.1 bacterium | reverse complement strand
CTCCTTAGAGGAGGCCCATGTCGCGTCGAACCAGATCCCACCACCACCGCAGTGTCCTTGCTCGACTCATCTTGGCAGTGCTCGCCGTCCCCTTGGTCACGAGGACCTTCCTCGGAGCCGGGATAGGCAAAAGCCCTGGTCGTTAGGTAGAAAGTGGCAGCACCGGAGCGTTGAACCCGAAGACCTGGCCGGCCTGGTCCACGATCCAGTACCCACCGGTGACGTCATCGACGGTCATGCCAACGACCGGCGTGCTCGGCGGAGACCCACCGGTCGAGCCGTAGAACTGGGCATTGCCGAACGAGAAGATGCCTCCGTCGTTGATCACCATGCGGCGATTACGAGTTCTCACCCAGCGTGTAGGTCGGGGCGTTGAAGGCAAAGACCTGGCCGGCCTGGTCCACGATCCAGTATCCACCGGTGACGTCATCGACGGTCATGCCAACGACCGGCGTGCTGGGCGGAGCCCCACCGGTCGATCTGTAGAACTGGGCATTGCCGA
>DAHXOD010000265.1 GCA_027365055.1 bacterium | reverse complement strand
CCCGACGGCCCGGCCCTCCTGGCCAACTTCCTCCGCCTGGCCACACCGGTGGGCTGACCCGGACCGCCCCGGACATCTCGCCCCGGGAGCGACCGAGGCCGGTCGCCTACCCGCCGGACGTCGTCGGCGTCGTGGTACTGGTGGTCGGCGGCAGCGTCGTCGTGGTGGTCGTGGTGGTGGTGGTCGTCGTCGTGGTGGTGGTGGTCGGCGGCAGCGTCGTGGTGGTCGTGGTGGTGGTGGTGGTCGGCGGTGGTCCGGAGGAGACCGTGAGGGAGACGGTGGAGCCGCGCGCGTACCGGACGTTGGCACCGGGCACCTGGGCCGTCACTGTCCCCGACGGAGCGCTGGCCGACGAGGCGTAGGAGGCCCGGTAGGCGAACCCGGCGCCGGTGAGCGCGGACTCGGCGGCGCTGAGGCTCTGGCCCACCACGGAGGGGACGGGCGAGGTCACCACGTTGACGCCCCCGCTGACGTACAGGGTCACGCCGGATCCCCGTCGCACCG
>DAHXOD010000264.1 GCA_027365055.1 bacterium | reverse complement strand
GATAAAGCGATGGTAGGCGTCGTGGGCCCGTTGCCCGTCGGGGTCGGCCGTGCAGATCATCTGGGTGATCGTCCGCCGGCCCGGAGCGAGCACCCAGCCGGTGAGCAGCGTGGAGAAGATCGCGTAGCTCGGAGCTGAGAAGCACCCGCGGGTGAGCCCAATCATGGCCCGCCACCGGTTCCCCTGCCCCTTACTCATACTGCCGGGCATCGGTCCTCCCCTCGTCGTCTGATCCGCGGTAGTAAACCGCGGATCAGAGCGGATAGGGTGGATCCTGATGGCAAAGGGCGCGAAGGACCCGATCGGCGCGAGGCGTCGGAAGACGCAGGCGAAGATCGCCACAGCGCTCGGCGACATCGGCTTCGCGCTGCCAGGCTCGGTAGCGATCCGCAACTACCGCTGCGGAAAGGACAACTGCGCGTGTCACGGCGACCCGCCACGCCTACACGGACCCTCGATCCAGTGGACCCGCAAGGTCGACGCGAAGACGGTGAACCGGGTGCTC
>DAHXOD010000263.1 GCA_027365055.1 bacterium | reverse complement strand
CGCAGCATACGCTGCTTGACTCGCTGCCGCCAGTCTGTATTTTGTGTTCTGAATTCAATAACAGGGGGTGAGCGTGGGTAGACCTATCCGAGTGCTGCTCGCGAAGGTCGGTCTTGACGGTCACGACCGTGGGGTCCGCGTTGTCGCCAGGACCCTGCGCGATGCCGGCATGGACGTGATATACACCGGCCTGCACCGCACCCCGGAGGAGGTGGTGAACGCGGCCGTGCAGGAGGATGTCGATGTCCTCGGCGTCAGCCTGCTGTCGGGTGTCCAGCTCACAGTATTTCCGAAGATTTTCAAGCTGCTCGGCGAGCGGGGGGTGGACGACATGATCGTCGTTGCCGGCGGCGTCATGCCCGACGAGGATGTGGTCGAATTGAAGAAGATGGGCGTGCATGAGGTGATGCTGCAGGACACGCCCCCCGAAATGATCGTTTCGACGCTGAGACGTCTGGTCGCCGAGCGCAGCCAGCGCTGACCCGGGTGCATGCGTCATGGAATTC
>DAHXOD010000262.1 GCA_027365055.1 bacterium | reverse complement strand
ACGGCTCGACCGGTGCGATGCGCATGAACCAGCCCGTGGTGGGCATGGCATCGACGCCGACAGGTGGCGGCTACTGGCTCGTCGCGGCGGACGGCGGCATCTTCCCCTTCGGCAACGCCACGTTCGACGGCTCGTTGGGCGGCGCGACTCTGCAGTCGGGCATCGCCAGCATGGCAGTGACATCGGCAGGAACCGGCTACTGGCTGCTCGAGTGGAACGGGACGGTCTTCACCTTCGGCACCGCGCAGTCCTATGGGGAGCCGACAGGATCCCCGGCGGCGAGCCCCTTCAAGCAGCTCGTGCCCACGTCGACAGGAAAGGGCTACTGGCTCTTGGAGCCCGACGGGTTCGACTACTCCTTCTCCTCGTCGGGCCCGACAGGCGGCTACCCGGCGATCGTCGCCGCCGCCGCGTCCCAGATCGCTCCCGATCCGAACAACGGTTACTTCTGCAATCCTTATGGGACATGCGAGCCGTGGTGCGCCCTCTTCGCCACCTGGGCTTGGC
>DAHXOD010000261.1 GCA_027365055.1 bacterium | reverse complement strand
CGGGGTCCGTGGGGTCGGTGCCGGTGATGGCATCGCGGACCGAGCCCCCCACGAGATAGAGGGACGCTCCGGCCGAGGCGAACCGGGAAGCGATCTCCCGCGTGGCGTCGACAAGTGGCTGGAGTCGCTCGGGTAGCACGCCGCCGAGGGTAGTGCCGCTGGCGTAGGCTGCCGGTCGAGGTGGACCGGGAACGCACCAGCCCCTGCCCGAACAGGATCAGGCCCGGCGCGTCACGGTCGGCGGCGTGCCCGCCCCGATCCCCGGGGCAGTCCCTCCACACGCAAGGATCGGAACGTGAAACCACGGGTATCGGGGTGCGGTCGCGGACCGGGAGGATGAGCCGCCGTCGAGATCGTCTGGCGGTACTGGTGCTCGGTCCCGCCCTGGCCACCCTGCTCACCGCCATCGTCCTCCCCGGATTCGTCCCGGCGCTCACGGTCCCGGTTGCGGCAGCCGGGAGTGCTCCGGCTGCGACCCCCACGACGCTCCCGGGCCCGATGACTGAGA
>DAHXOD010000260.1 GCA_027365055.1 bacterium | reverse complement strand
GCAGATGAAGGGGCGAGCGTGAGCGCCGAGGAGGAGCTCGACCAGTTCGAGGCGGAGATCGAGCTCGCGCTGTACCAGGAGTACCGGGCGGTCCTGCCGATGTTCCGCTACGTCGTCGAGACCGAGCGGCGCTTCTATCTCGCCAACGAGGTCGAGGTGACTCCGAAGGTGGGTCCCGCGGGCACCTACTTCGACTGTGAGCTGACAGATGCCTGGGTCTGGGACATGTACCGCCCGGCTCGCTTTGTCACCCACGTCCACGTCGTCACCTTCCGCGACGTCAACGTTGAAGCGCTCCCAGACAAGGAGCTGTAGGCGACTTGGCGCCGATCGGACGCACCTCGATGGGGGCGGGCCATCGGCGAGAGCTCGGAGCCGCCGGTGAGACGCTGGCGGCAGAGGCATACGTGGCGGCCGGCTACGAGCTTGTCGCGAGGAACTGGCGCTGCCGGGACGGCGAGATCGACCTCGTCTGTCGCCGGGGGAATCTGCTCGTGATCTGCGAGGTCA
>DAHXOD010000025.1 GCA_027365055.1 bacterium | reverse complement strand
CGTCGGCCACCGGTACGGCCGACCGCTTCAGCAGCCAGCCCCAGACGAACAGGTTGACGGGGTAGAGGAGATAACCGACCCGGGTCGCCGGTGCCAACAGGATCGCCGCCAGCATCAACCATCCGGTCAAGTTGGCCAGCCCGGCCGCGTCCTTCGGTGGCCTCCGGATCAGGAGAGCGATGACCACGGCCAGGCCGATCACGGCAACGACCAGGACGTAGACGCGGTGCGCCGCCGGGAACGCGGAGACAAACAGGTGGCCGGGCAGGGCGCTCGCGGCGGGGGATGCCACCCCGGCGAGACCGAGCGGAAAGCGCACCACATTGTCGATGAACGCGGTCGGGTTCTGCAGGGCGAACGGAGCGACCACCGGGATCACCACCACTGCGATGCCGAGCAGATACCGCCCGATCCGTCGCCGCATCTGCGGGTCGACCACGGCGAACACTCCCAGTACGGCGAGGGGCCAGGCGGTGAACTTCAGCGACGACGCCGCCCCGAGGGCCAAGCCGGCCAGGAACGGTCGTCGGCGCTGCATGGCCACCAATCCGAGCAGCATCAGGGCTACGACGGGAATGTCATCCCCACCGGTGGCCAGCGGCAACGCCGCCGGGGGCAAGACCGTCAGCACCTGTAGGGCACGGTACCGGGCGTCGGTCGGAGGCCGAAGCCGACTCAGGGCGACCACGGTCACCAGCACGGTGAACAGAAGGAACTGGATGCGCGCGTCGGTGAGGCGCGCCTCTACCTTGCTGCCACTCGAGAAGCCGAACAGGGCCATCCCGGGCAAGTAGGGGTAGTAGAGCTCGTAGACCGGGACCGCCCGCTGGTGGATAAGGATCTGGCCGTTGCGCTCCACGACCCGGTAGGGGTTCTTCCCGGCGGCCACCCTGGCGCCCGCCCGCTCCACCACCAAGACCTCCGGTTGGACGTGGGCAGCGACATTCCCTTCGGATGCCCACACCACTTCGAGCGACAGTGGCACCACGGTGGCGCCGAGCAGGACGACCATGAACGCCACGATGCGCGCCCCCCGGCAGAAGCGGGAGCCTGAGTCCCTCGACCCGCCGAACCGGTCGACCGCAACGGCACCCGACCGGTCGACCCCAACGACCGCGGCCGGGTCTCCGAAGTCAACGTGCGACCGGGTCACGGCTGCAGGCCGACTGGCGGGCGGGTCGGATCGTCGGGATCGCCGCCCGGCGAACCAGGCCACGCACCCCATCCCGATCGCAGCGCCCGCGTAGGGCCCAACGGCCAGATCCCCCCACTGCCGGTAGAGAGGGATCCCGGCAGCGACGGCGGTGACCCCGGCGAAGCATGCAGAGATCCCGTAGACCACCGCGTCGCGCCATTCGAGCGACAGCCCGCGTGCCGAGGCGACCAGCCGCGCCCAGACCGCGGGAACCCTCGGCTTCCCGCGGGCGGGGACGGTCACCGAACCGGGCCGGTCAGGCAGCGCAGCCCCGAGAGGGGGTCGGTGTCCGGAACGCTCGGCACATGCGACCGTACCACCGGGGGGAGCCGGTTCAACGACCAGTATCCGACGTCACCGACCGTTCGCTGCGAAAGAGCGACCGGTAGAACGCCAGCTCGGCAACGAGGCTCGCCTCGATGGTCGACGCAGCCCGGAACCCGTGGCCCTCGCCCGGAAACACGATCAGTTCACACCGGACGCCCTCGGCGGAGAGCCGGTCGGCAAACCCTTCCGCCTGTCCGAGCGGCACCACCGCGTCATCCGTCCCTTGGAGCAGCAGCACGGAACCGGTGATCCGGTCCGCATGGTGGATCGGCGAGCGCTCGCGGTAGCGGGCCAGCGCTTCAGGTCGGGGACCCACCAGACCGTCGAGGTACCGGGACTCGAAGTCGTGGGTCTCCGCCGCCAGGCGTTCGAGATCGCAGACCCCGTACCAGGACACCGCACCGGCGAATCGATCGGACCGGACGATCGCTCCGAGCGCCGTGAGGCCGCCCGCGCTGGTACCCCGAATGGCCATGCGGCGCCCGTCGACCCGGCCGGTCCGACCCAGCGCTTCGGCGAAGCCGACACAGTCATCGACGTCGGCCACACCCCACTGTCCCGCCAGGCTCTGCCGGTACGCACGGCCGTACCCGCTGCTGCCGCGGTAGTCGACGCACGCCACCCCCAGACCGGCCCCCACGAAGAACTGGACCGTCGGGTCGAACCCAGGATCGCAGGCGCCGGTCGGGCCGCCGTGGCAGAACACCACCAGAGGAGGCGGCGTCCCGAACTCCCCTGCGCCCGCCATGGGCAGGTAGACGAACCCGGGCACCAGGCGTCCATCGACCGCCAGCTCCATGGGGACCGCTGGCACGGCGACTGCGTCCACCCCTTCATCTCCGTTCCGAGCCACCGGCCCGGTCACCCCGGTCACCCGGACCACCCCGGCTGACGGTCGCCCAGGAAGCTCCAGCACGTCGCCGGCTACGGTCGGCGTCCGGCCCACGATCACGGTCCGACCGTCTTCGGTCGCTGCGACTCCGGAGATGCTGACGCATGGTTGCGGCAGAACCTCCAGGTTCCATTCTGGGATGCCCGGGATGGCACGTCCGGCCTCGTCGGCGGCCGACCGTGCGCCGTCGGGGACCAAGCGGACCAGATGGTCACTGCCTTCACGGTGCATGCGGGCCACCAGCGTGCCGTCGGGTCGCTCCGCGATCGTCCCTTGGCCCAGTGCCCAGTCGGGGGCGTGGAACTCGGCCTCGACCTCCACCATCGGCCTCGCCGCTCCCCGGGCCCGACCGGCTGTGGCGTCCCCAGCCGCAATCCGGTAGGGCAACCACCAGCCGGTCCGGTCCCAGACGAAGACCAGAGCGCCGTCACCACAGAACAACGGCTGCCCGACCGACGAGCCGTGGGAGCCGGCGACCGCAACGGAGTCGACAACCCTGGGCTCGTCGAAGCGCTCGTCGCACCCGACCAGCCGGCCCAGCCACAGCGCCGACTCGTCCCACGGCATCGCCGGGTGGTCCCAGCTCACCCAAGCGAACCCCTGGCCGTCCGGGGCGATCCGGGGCGAAGCGACGAAGTCGCTCCCCGTCACCAGGGGAACCACCCGGAGCGAGCCGTCGGTGGCGATCGCCACCAGCCGGTGTTCCACACTGCCCCCCTGGTGGCGTTCCTCGACTGCCACCACCCACCGTCCCGATCGACATGGCCGGGGATCCCCGTAGCGATAGTCCACTCCGCTGCCAGATGCCGGTGTGAGCGGTAGAGCCGGCGCCGGTCCGTCGACCTCGGTGCGGTACAGGCGCTGGTCCGAGCGATCGACGAAGTAGAGCGTCCCCTGCGCCAGCCGCGCCGCAGCCCCCCCGTAGTCGTGTACCCGACTCCCGACTGAAACGCCCGATGGCGAGCACTGCCGGATCTCCCCGGCCCCCTCGCGACGCACGACCACCGATCCACCGCCCTCCGAGGGGCGCGACTCGGTCCATACCACCGCGATCCCGTCGGCATGCAATCCCGAACGCGACACCTGGGACCTGGCGACGGCGGCCGCGCTCGGTGCACTCGCCGAACTCCCCATCAGCGACGCTCCGTCCCCACGGGCGCACACGCAGTCGATTCACCGGTTGGCGTGCACACGCGCTCCATCGAGTCGGTACGGTACCCCCATGACAGGCACCCCGGTGAATCCCTCACCCCTCGCCGCATCCGATGCCCCCGATCGGATCCCTCCCTCCTTCCGGGCCTACGTCGTGGAGCGGACCGGGGACCGACTGGACCAGGGTGTACGGACGCTGACCTCCGGCGACCTCCCTGCGGGCGGCACGGTGATCCGGGTGGACTGGTCTGCCGTGAACTTCAAGGACGGCATGGTCGCCACACCCGGGAACCGGGTGGCCCGCGTCTCCCCCCTGGTACCCGGCGTGGACCTGGTCGGCACCGTGGTGGTCTCGGACCGCATTCCGAGCGGTGTGCCGGTGATCGTCCACGGCTACGACCTCGGGGTTGCCCACCACGGCGCTTTCGCCGAGTACGCCCGAGTGCCCTCGGACTGGATCGTCCCCCTGCCACCGGGCCTGAGCCCCCGCCGTGCCGCGGTCATCGGCACCGCCGGGTTCACCGCCGCCCTCTCGGTCGATCGGCTCGTCCATCATGGCCTGCACCCCGGCCAGGGTCCCGTGCTGGTGACCGGTGCATCCGGCGGGGTGGGGAGCATGGCGGTCGCCCTGCTTGCGGAGCGCGGGTACGAGGTGGTGGCCAGCACCGGAAAGACCGCCGAGCACGACTACCTGCGAGCCCTCGGTGCCAGTGCGGTGATCGGGCGCCACGAACTGCATCCCGACCCGGAGCGGACACTCGGGCCCGAGCGGTGGGCTGCGGCCGTCGACTGCGTCGGGGGAACCACGTTGGCCCAGGTCCTGCGTTGCGTTCGCTACGGCGGCGCCGTGGCGGCGAGCGGCCTCACCGGGGGGAACACAGTGGAAACCACGGTCTATCCGTTCATCGTGCGAGATGTCGCCCTGCTCGGCGTGGACACGGTCCGCACCCCTCACGACCGGAGGGTTGCCACTTGGTCCGAACTGGAGACCGCCTACCCGGGCCCGCTCCTCGACGGCATGGTCGCCAGCGAGATCGGTCTGGACGGGATCGGGACTGCCTTGCGATCGATCGCCGACGGTTCGGTGCGGGGCCGGATCCTCGTCCGCCCCGGGTCCTCAGCCTAGGCCCGTGTCTGTGCAGCAGCACTGGTGGCGCTGAACACCGGCGAGACGATGATCGTGCCGTTGTTGCACGGTCCCAGCCGAGCGGCCAACGACAGGCTGGTATAGGAATTCGGCGGCGTGACCTGAAGGTTCGCCGAGATGGGGCACGCGGTCTCCGTTCCGGTGGGCACGTCGGAGTACCCCAGGTTGAAGTAGACCGACTGGCCGGTGGTGACGGTGACCACCGAAGGTGCCATGGCGGTGAAGGTGTAGGTACCTTTGCGGACCACCGTGGTCGGAAGCTGGGATCCGGTCGCCGCCAGCATCTGGAGACCGGGATACCCACCGAGCACGCACGTCGTCGCCGACAGGCTCTTCAGGGCGATCGTGGTCTCGATGGTTCCGGCGGCACCACTGCTGCCGTAGACGGACGCGGCCAGGGCCGAGGTCGGGCAGTTCACCTGGTGGGCGACCGTCGTCGTCGTCGGCGCCGACGTCGATGACGGGGTAGACGTCCTCGCGGTCGACGACGGGGTGGACGTCGATGACGTGGACGTGGACGTGGACGCTGACGGCGTCCCGGAGGAACAGGAAGCGAGCACGAGACCAGCGAACCCCACCAGTGCGAGGGCCAGCCCCCGCCGTCCGAACCGTGCATCCCTCAACGCTGTTCTCCCCTCGGCTCGCAACCGGACGACCCCATTCTCTCAGGAGGAGAAGTCCTCCGGGCGGATGGTGTCGAGGAAGTGGCGGAACTCCCCCACGATCTCCTCGGGATTCGCTCCGGACGCTCCGTCCGTAGCCGCCTCGTCCTCGTCGTCTTCATCCTCCACCGCCAACAGGATCCCTTCGGCGTCCATCAGTTCGTCGGCCACGAACAGGGTGCTTCCCGTCCTCACCGCGATCGCCACCGCATCCGACGGCCTCGCTGACAGGCGCACCTCGGATCCTCCGCGCTGCATCACGACGTCGGCGTAGTACGTCGAGTCCCGAAGCTCGGTGATCACCACTCTGGTCACGGTGGTGTCGAGCGCAGCGAGCAGATCGCGGATGAGATCGTGGGTCATCGGCCGGGGTGTCTCCATCCCCTGCAGGGCGAATGCGATCGCCGTCGCCTCGGGTGCCCCGATGAAGATCGGAAGCGTGCGCCCCAAACCCTCGGACTCCTGCAGGAGCAGGACCGGAGTGTTGGACTGCAGGTCCACACGCACTGCCCGAAGCCGCACCTCGACCATGGCTGCAACTTACTCGCCGCAGGGTCGAGATGCGGTCGGCCCCTCCCTGTGGTTGCCGCCGGGTCGCCTGCGGGTACCGCCGGGGGTGCCTCAGGGTCCAAGCAGATCCCGGAGACCGGTCCGGACCAAGGCACCGCGTAGCCGCTCACCCAGGGCGACCAGCTCCATCGCGGTCCGTCTCCCCTTGGCCCGTGCCTCCGGATTGCGCTGACGGAACATGGGGAGCACGATCTGTTCCACGAACGCGGTCTCGCGATCAGCCGCGTTCTTGTAGACCCGGAGATGCCGGGGCTCGATCCCGAACCGGGCCAAAGACGCCGCCGCCCGAGCCACCTCGAGCCCGTCGGCGTCGTAGTAAGCCACTCCACCCACCATCGACGGACACAGCAGGCCGAACCCTTCGAGCTGGAACAGCTGGTCCTCGGAGAGCCCCGACTCGCGAGTCAGCTCGTCCAGGGTCAGGCTGGCCGGCTCGAGATGGGCGGGCGCCTCCGGCGCCGTGACCTCCGACGCCGGGCGCGACACCGTGGCGTCGGGCCCGCCAGCCGCTCTCGTCGACGGGGTCGGGGGCGACGGAGCCGCGTCCGGGCGGGGAGGTACGGCCGGGGCCGTGAGCGGCGGCGACGACCCGGAGGTGTCGCTCGACGGTCGGTCGCGGGTTGGTCGGTCGCGGGCTGGCGCGTCAGCGGAGCCCGACTCGACCGGCGGCAGGGCGGACCCCGCCGGCAGGCCAGGGCCAGGGACCACGACGGGCGGGTCGTGTCGTACCCCCGAAGAGGTGCTCACGATCGGAACGTCGGAAGCGGGCCGTCCACGGTCGAGTGATCCACGGTCGAGTGAAGTGACCGGCTTGGCCTCCGCCAGAGCCCGCTCGACAGGTTTCCCTGGTGTCGACACAGCCACCGGCTCGGTGCCCGCCGGCGTGGCCGAGCCCGCCGAGCCCTGGGACACCGCCGAATCCGCAGTCCCGGTCACACTCGCGTCCGGTATCGCCCGAGAACCAGAACCAGAACCGGAACCAGAACCGTTGGTCGCCGCCGCCCGGGGCACCGTGCCGTTCGCCGGTTCGTCCAGACGGTCCTTGATCACCTTCAGTGGCAGAAAGTGCTCGCGCTGCTGGCGGAGCACCCACCGGAGCCGCTCGACATCTTGCTCGTAGAACTTCCGGTAGCCAGACGCTGTCCGTTCGGGATCGACCAGTCCCTGGCTCTCCAGGAACCGGATCTTGGAGATGGTGACATCGGGGAACTCTTGACGCAACAGTGTCAATACGTCGCCGATCGACAGGTAGGACCGGGCGCTCACCCCGACCCCCGCCTTCGGCCGGTTCCCGACGTCGCGGTCATTCGCCCGCGGCCACCAGGTACAGCAGTTTGAACTTTCCGATCTGCACCTCGTCGCCACTCGACAGGGACGCCTCCTCAATGCGCTCGCGATTGACATAGGTCCCGTTCAGGGAGCCGACATCGCGCACGCTGGTGACGCTGTCCCGCGTGGTGAACTCCGCATGACGCCTCGACACCGTGATGTCGTCGAGGAAGATGTCGCTCTCGGGATGCCGACCCGCCCGGGTCACCTCGGCTTCGAGTGCGTAGCGCATGCCGGTGTTCGGCCCACGCTTGACCACCAGCATGCCCACACCCCTCGGCAGCTCGACCGGACCGACCGCGGTGGCGTCGTCGACGCCTTCTCCCAGGTCGTCGACGGGCTGTACCGAGATCGTCGTGTCCGACGAAGCCGTCACCATGACCGCTCCACACGACGAACAGAAGTTCACCCCGGTCGGATTGCGATGGCCGCAGTTATGACAGAACACGCTGTCCACGGTAGCCGCTCCTGTCCACTCGATCCTTCGGACTCTCGACGGTCGACCGTCACTCGGTCAACGCCCGGTACCCGGGCGCGTCGAGTAACCCGAGGATGGCATCACCCGCTGCAGGGGTGAGCTCACAGATCCAGCCGGCGCCGTAGGGATCGGAGTTCAGAAGCTCCGGTGCCCCAGTGAGCGCTTCGTTGACCGACACCACTTCACCCTCCACCGGGGCGTACACCTCGGAGACCGACTTGGTGGATTCGACCTCGCCGAGCAACCCGCCGGCTTCGAGGGCGACGCCCACCTTGGGAAGTTCGACGAATACCACGTCCCCGAGCGCATCCTGGGCATAGTCGGTGATGCCGATCCTCAGCCGGTCTCCGTCGGCACGGATCCACTCGTGGTCGTTCGTGTAGCGAAGCCCTTCGGGTACGTCCATTCCCGGACGCTACCCGAAGTGCATGGTCGGGGTCGCCACGACACACCGGCCGACCGGTCTCGGTCTTCTCACCGGAGGAGCTGGCGGAGCCTGACCGCGTACTCCTGCGCCCGGGCACCGGCCTGTGCGGTGCTCCCCGCCTCGGCCCACACGTGGGTCACCGGCTCCTCGGGATCGGGGATGACCAGCGCCCAACCGTCCGGTTCGAGCACCTTCACACCGTCGACGAGCACCAGATCCCTTCCCTCGGACCCTTCCACCAGCGTCCGCATCACCATCCCCTTCTGCTCCCAAGGAGTGTGGACCGACTGGTGTGCGATGTGCACACTCGGAAGTCCCGCCACCAACTCCGACAGCCGACCACCTCGTGCCGCGAGCAGGCCGACCAGGTTGACGAGCGTGGCGGCCGCGTCGTAAGCGGGAAGGAACCCGGGAAAGATGAACCCGCCCGCCTGACTGGCCGCGAGCACGACCGCTTCCGAACTGGCCACCTCCATCAGGTGGGAGGTGGAGAGCTTGGTCCACACGATCTCCACCCCCGAACGTCGGCAGATCGCCTCGGCGGCTCGGCTCACCGCCACCGGAAGGGCCACCCGCGACCCGGGGTACGCCCCGGCAACCAGATCCAAGATCGCCAGCAGCGCCTCGTCGTCGCTGAGGGGATGGCCCTCGTCGTCGACGATGGTGAGGTGCTCCCCTCCGGGATCGATCACCGCTCCGAGCTGTGCCCCCGACGTCCGCACCAGGTCCCCCACCCTGGTCGCACCGGCCTGACGATCGAAGGTGGTCGCGCCCATGGTGTTCGCGTAGGGGTTCACCACCAGCACGTCCGCCTCCAGCTTGGCCAGGAGGTTGGGCATCACGAAGCTGGCCGTCCCGAACGAGTAGTCGAGCACCAGCTTCAGCTCGGATCCCCGGGACGGCCCGAGCTCCACCGAGTCGATCAGCGCCGCCGTGTAGTGCTCGAGCGCACGGGGTGGGAAGCCGATATCTCCGATCTCACGGGCCAGCACCCGGCGGACGTCCTCGCGGTAGTAGAGCCGTTCGATCTTGCGCTGGACCGTCTCGTCGATGTCGATCCCGTCCTGGTCGAAGAACCGCAACACGACCTTCTCGGGATCGTCGGGGGCGAGGCGCACCGACATCCCGGCCAAGCTCCCCGAGGACTTGATCTGGAAGCGGGTGACCGGCACGGTGGCCGCCTCCAGGTCGTCCACGTTGACCCCGGCGGCATTGCACCCGACCATGATCGCCCGCTTGAGCACACGAGCGGCCCGGCTGGTGTCCCGCGATGCGGTCACCGTGGTCCCCTTCTCGAGGGTCGAGGCCCAGGCCATGGAGAGCCGCACGGCCAACTCGGGGCTGATGTCGACATTGGCCAGTCCCTGCACGCCGTCGCGCCCGAAGAGCGAGCGAGCGCCGAGCGACTCCCACACGATCGACGAGTTGACGATGGCGCCCGCCTCGACCGTCTTGAAGGGATAGACCTTCACCCCGGCGCGCAACTCGGCCTGTGCTCCCACGAAGCACTGCTCGCCGAGCACGACCCCTTCCTCGCAACGGGCACCGAAACGAAGGTCGGAGCCACGTCCGAGCACGCTCCCGTCGATCCGTACCGCGGAACCCAGGTACGAGTTGTCGTGGACCACGGACCGCTGGATCTCGACAGACTCGCCGATGCGGATGTTTCGGCCCAGGGTGCAGTACTCGCCGAGACGGGCACCCGGTCCGATGACGCAGTTGTCCCCGATCACCGCCGGTCCGGTGATGTCCACGGACGGGTCGATCTGTGCTCCCTTGCCCATCCACACGCGCGGCCGCAGCTCGAACCCGGCAATCGCCACCTGGACACGCTGGTCAAGGATGTCCTGGTGGGCACTGAGGTAGGCGTCCAGCGTGCCCACGTCCTCCCAGTACCCGTCGGCGACGTACCCGAAGAGCGCCTTGTCCGCGTCGAGCACCGCAGGGAAGGTCTCACCGGAGAAGTCGACCGGGCGCCCTTCGGGAATGAAGTCGAAAATCTCCGGTTCGAGGACGTAGATCCCCGTGTTGATGGTGTCGCTGAACACCTGGCCCCAGGTCGGCTTTTCGAGGAAGCGCTCCACAGACCCGTCCTCGTTGGTGATCACGATCCCGAATTCGAGCGGGTTGTCCACGGCCTTCAGCGCCAGCGTGGCCAGCGCCCCGCGCTGCTCGTGGAAAGCGACCACGGCCGACAGGTCGATGTCGGTCAGCACGTCACCGGAGATCACCAGAAACCGCTCGTCCAACTCGTCCCGGGCATTGCGCACCGAGCCGGCGGTGCCGAGGGGGGTGGACTCGGTCGCGTAGACCATGCGCACGCCGAATTCCGATCCGTCGCCGAAGTAGGTCCGGATGGCGTTGGCCATGAACGCCACCGTGACCACAATGTCGTCGAAGCCATGCTGACGCAGCAGGTTGACCACGTGCTCCATCATCGGGATGTTCGCCATCGGGAGCATCGGCTTGGGCTGGTTGGACGTCAGGGGCCGCAAGCGGGTGCCCTCGCCGCCGGCCATGATCACCGCTTTCATGCAGCACCTCCGTCGATGCCGGTGTCCGATCGGTTGCGGCGCTGGCCGTCGGCCAGTGCTCGGCGCGCCACGGGAACGTAGGATGCCGCCGCGATCCACGCCAGGGTGAGACCGGTCAGTCCGGTGATCCAGGCGACGATGCGGATCGGCAGCTGCCAACCGGCGGTGCCGTGCCCGAGCAGAAACGCCGGGTAGGCGAACAGCAGCGCGAACGTGCCCGCCTTGCCCACCCAGAGCACATCGATCCGGCGGGCGCCCATCGAGGCCAGAACGAGCACGGCAACCGACACCACCGCCTCGCGGGCCAAGGTGGCGACCCCGAACCAGACCGGCACCGCACCGTGCACGATGATGGCGATCACCGCGGTTGCTACCAGCACCCGGTCGGCCAGCGGGTCGAGGACCTTGCCCAAGGTGGACACCTGGTGGTAGCGACGAGCGACGAACCCGTCCACCCAATCCGTCGCTCCCAACGCCGCCAGCAGCACTGCGGCCGCACTCTGGTGCCGTGCACCGAACAGGAGCCAGAGGAACAGGGGGATGCACGCCAGGCGCACCAGCGTGATCAGGTTCGGCACGGTGAGCACCCGGGCCAGGTCCTCCGACTCCTCCGCATCGGCGTCCCCTGCGCCCGTTCCGGTCCTGACGGATTCGCCGGCGGCTCCCTCCACATTGACGAGTCTAGGAGGACGGATGGCGCTCCCCGAACCGGTCGTACACTCGGGTGCTTGCCCGACGCGACGACCCGCTCCAAGCTTTCCGCAGGTACGGTCCTGCTTTTTGCCACCGCGTGTGGCATCTCGGCGGCCAACCTCTACTACGCGCAACCGCTGCTTCCGACCATCGAGCGGAGCCTCCATCTGTCCTCCGGATCGGCGGCGCTGGTGGTCACCGGCGCCCAGATCGGGTACGGCACCGGGTTGGCACTCCTGGTGCCGCTGGGTGACATGCTGGTCCGCAGGCAGCTGGTCCCCGTCATCCTGGTCGTGGCCGCGGTAGCACTGTTCGTCGCGTCGGCAGCTCCTACCGCCACGATCTTGGTCACCGCGGTGGCCGTCGCCGGTCTCTGCTCGGTCTCGGCGCAGATCCTGGTGCCGTTCGCCGCCGAGCTGGCCGACGACGCGACCCGCGGTCGGGTGGTAGGGACGGTCATGAGCGGCCTGCTCATCGGCATCCTGCTGGCCCGGACCTTCTCGGGAATCGTCGCCCAGCTCCTGGGCTGGCGGTCCGTCTACGTCGTGGCCGGGGTGGTCGTGCTCGGCTTGGCGGGGCTGCTCGCCCGCGCCCTCCCCAACGAGCAGGTCCGGGAGCACTACGTCTACCGGGAACTGTTGGCCTCGGTCGTCCATCTCATGGCCACTCAGCCGTTGCTCCGCCTCCGGGCTGCACTCGGGGGGCTGGTGTTCGCCGCCTTCAACGTCTTGTGGACCAGTCTCGCCTTTCTCCTGGTGCGTCCTCCCTACGGCTACCACGAGGCGGTGATCGGCCTGTTCGGCCTCCTCGGGGCCGGAGGAGCCCTCGGTGCATCGTTCAGCGGCCGGCTCTCCGATCGCGGCTACGAGCGGGTGGTCACCGGCGTGTCGCTCACGCTGCTCACCGGTTCGTTCGTCCTCTTGGGTGTGGGCGCCCACCAGCTCTGGGCACTCGTGGTCGGGATCGTGTTGGCCGACCTCGGCATCCAAGCGGTCCACATCCAGAACCAGCAGCTCATCTTCGCCATCGACCCTGCCGCCCGTTCCCGGCTGAACACCGGCTACATGGTGACGTACTTCGCCGGTGGGGCGATCGGTTCGGCCACCACCGGAATCGCCTACGCCGGCGGGGGTTGGAACGCGGTGGTCCTGTTGGGGGGTGCTTACAGCGCCGCCGCGCTGCTCGTGTGGGTGGGAAGCCGGATCTTCGGCTTCGGTCACGCAGTGCCCAGCCCTGCTCGCTGAACGGTCGCCGGGGCGGCCAGAATGGTGGAATGCAGCGCCTACGCCATACAGACTGGATCGTCGGACTGGTCGTCCTCGTCCTGTTGGCCGGACTGGTCGTCTTGGGAGTCACCACCAGGTCCAGCGGAACCAGCCAGAAGGCTGCAGCGGCCGGGACCCGCCGGACGGTGGGAACCGGACTGACCGGACCCTCCACCACTGCGCCGCCACGCACCGGCGCCTCGTCGACCACCACGGCACCGTCGACCACCACGACCACCACGACCACCACGGCACCGTCGCCCACCACGGCTCCTTCGACCACCACTCCACCCGCCGCGACCGGCGTGGCCGGCACGCCGCCGGTCCCCGGCTCGGTGACCGCGGTAGGTGATTCGATCATGATCGACATCCAGCCCTATCTCCAGGCCGACATCCCCGGCGTCAGCGTCGACGGACTGGTCAGCCGCCAGTTCGAGTCGGGCATTGCCGTCGTGCAGGCCGACCGCGCCGCCGGCACGCTCGGCAGCGTGCTCGTCGTCGAACTCGGGACCAACGGGACCGTCACCCCGGGCGAGTTCAACCTGATGATGCAGGCGGCAGCCGGCTGCAAACGGGTGGTCTTCGTCAACGTAGACGTCCCCCGGTCGTGGGAGCAGACCGACAACGCCGTGCTGGCAGCCGGAGTCGCCCAGTACCCGGGGGTCGCCGTCCTGGCCAACTGGTACGCCCTCTCGTCACCCCATCCGGAGTGGTTCACTCCCGACCAGGTGCACCTGCAACCGGCCGGTGCCCAGGCGCTCGCCGCGCTGATCACCCAGTACGCCTGACCGCCACACGGACGACCCGGCCGCCGGCCGCGCTGCATGCACGACCGGCGGCGGGACTCACGCCTGGCGCACCAGCTCGGCCTCGATCTCGAGCGCCACCTTCTTGGCCACGACCAGCCCGCCCGCCTCGAGCGCAGCGTTGAACGACACGCCGAAGTCGTCGCGGATGAGCTCGCCCGATGCGCTGAACCCGACCCGATGGTTGCCGTAGGGGTCTTTGACCACGCCTTCGAGTGTGACGTCCAAGGTGACCGGCTTGGTCGCACCCCGAACCGTGAGGTCTCCGGTGACCTTCCACTCGGTCGGCCCCTCGGGCACGACCGAGGTGCTCACGAACGTCCAGGTCGGATGGTTCTCCACGTCGAAGAAGTCGTTGGTCCGCAGATGGTTGTCGCGGTTCTCGTCGCGGGTGTCGATGCTGGCCGCGTCGATGGTGACCGACAGGGACGACTCGGTCGGGTCCTCTGCCACCACCAGCGTTCCTTCGAACGTGGTGAACCGCCCTCGCACCTTCGAGACCGCCATGTGGCGCACCGCGAACCCGACCTGCGTATGTGATGCGTCCAACGCGTACGTTCCGACTGCGGGCAGCTCCACCCCGTTGACAACCCTGCTGGTGACCTCCGTGCCGTCTGCCATCTCGTGACCTGCTTTCTTCGTTCCGGAGCCACCACGATGGCTGGCTCATTGCTTGTCTGTACAACTAATCTTAGCAGACAGGTAGTTGCGACTGCAATCACTTGTGCCGATCCGGTAAGATGCCGGCATGGCAGCCATCCAGTCGTCGGAGGTGGACACCCGATCCGACGACGAACTCCTCACGTTGGTCGGTCTCCTCTTCGAATCAGCAGCCAGCCTGCGTCGCGTGTTCGAACAGCGCCTGAGCGAGGACGACCACCTGTCGATCCCGTCGTTCGACATCCTCATCCGCCTGGCGCGCAGCCCTCAGGGTCGGCTGCGGATGAGCGATCTCGCGGCTCAGGCCGCGCTGACACCAAGCGGTCTGACCCGTTCGGTCGATCGACTGGAGCGCGACCAACTCGTGACCCGGGAGGTATGCCCCGAGGACCGCCGGGGGGCCTTCGCAGTGCTCACCGATCACGGACGGGTCGTGATGGACCAGGCACTCCCCCATCACGTGACCCACATCGGCGAGGTGCTCAATGAGGCGATCACCGCAGACGAGGCGGGCGTCCTCTCCGACATCCTCCGCAAGGTCCGCGACCACCTTGTCGTCCCGGGCGGCGAGGAGCAGTGCCCGCTCGGACCCATCGCCGACATCGCACACTGACCGAGCGCTCCCGTCCGGGAGCCGCCGTCGGCGGGATCGAGACGATCAGAACAGGGCCAAGACATCGGCCCGGACCGGGGCCGCGTCGAGCTCGCCCACCGGGATCGGTCGGCCAGCGGTCAGGCCAGGGGGGTCGATCCACAGCCAGCGAGTGAGGGCCGCTGCCCGGGGCGCGTTGTCGGACCACGGCGGTCTGCCCTGACCGGCACCGATCAACGCCCGCAGGGCCGCCCCCAGGGCGGCCGGCGACCGAACCACGTTCGCCGCCCGGCGATCAGCGTGGTACTCCCGACCCGGACCGGCGAGCCGATGGACCAACCGTGCTGCCGCGTCGGGACCGATGGGCACCAGGGACATCAGCGCCACCGCCACGCCGGCCGGCCGGCCGTCGTGACGCTTGATATGGACCAGTTCGTGCGCCAGCACTGCTTCGAGCTCGACCAGGTTGAGAGCGTCCGGAAGGGCCGAGGTGACGACCAGGACCGCGCTGGAAGAGTCCCGTCCGGCCGAGATGGCATTGGGTACCGGGCTGTCGACCACCATCAGCGTCGGGCTGGGGAGGCCCATCACCGCACACAGGCCGGCCACCAGGTTGTGGAGGCGGGGGTAGGCCTCGCTCGGGAGCGGGCGGGCACCCAACGACCTCACCACCACGGTGCCTGCACGGTGGCCGATCCACAGTCCGACGCCGATGGTCACCGCGACAAGGACGATGAGACCGACCAGCCAACCGGTGAGCAGCCAGACCACGACCCCCGCCACCAGGCCGACAGAGGCGCCGACACCCCAGGTCGCCTGGAGGGCACGGCGGCGGTTCTCCTCGAGTGCTCGTTGGTCCTCACTCCCGGCCTCGTCCCGGCCGGCGGCCACCGTCCGTGCCGCCTCGGATGGATCCGCCACCGGTCCCCGAGACCCAGGCGTCCCGGAGTCACCCCGAGCACCAGAGGCCCCACCTCCCGGTCCCCGGCGGCCCTGGCCGGCGCCCGATCCACCCGAGCCCCGGCGGCCCGACCCGCCCGAGGATCGGCTCGACGAGTTCGCACGGGCAGATCCCGATGCCGGCTTCCCCCCGGACCGTCCAGAGCGGGGCCGACCGGCGCCGTTCCCGCCACGACCGGATCCGGCCCCGCCCGAGCGGGGCCGGGGCGAAGCAGCGTTCGGATCGGCAGGTGCGTTCATGACCACCGAAGTGTACGGCGCTTCAGGCTCGACCGGTGACCGAGGCGGAACGGTAGATCCGCTCATAGGCCGCGGCAAGCCGGGTCATCGACCATTCCTCTGCTCGTCGCGCACCGAGCTCGATCCGTCGAGCAAGGTCCTCCGCTTCCCTACCCTCGCCACCGATGTGCTCCAGGACGTCGGCCAAGGTGCCCGCCAGCGCATCCGGATCGTTGGGCGGGACGAGGACGCCGCTGCCACCCAGCGCCGTGCGGTAGCCGTCGATGTCAGAGGCCACCACCAGGGTGCGCGCGGCCATGGCCTCGAGCAGAATCATCCCGAAGGACTCGCCCCCCCGCGAGGGGGCACACAGGACGTCGGCCGCGGCCAGTCGGCGGAGCTTCTCCTCCTCGGAGAGCACGCCCAGCCACTCGACCTGCTGAGTCGCAGGGAGGTGGTACCGCAACTGCTCCGTCCGCGGACCGTCGCCGGCGATCCACAGCACGGCGCCAGTGTGGGAAGGGCCGTGGGTGAACGCCTTGAGCAGCACGTCGAGTCCCTTGCGCTCTTCGTGCCGGCCGAGGAACAAGATGGTCTTCTCCTTGGTGGGCCAAGGGACTGCCCGCTCGTAGCGGGCAACGTCGATGCCGTTGAACAGCACCTCGTACGAGCCCCCCAACGCGACAACCGCGGTGTCACGAGCCGCTTGGGAGACCGCACATCGCACGGCGAAGCGGTGGGCGAGCCGCCGGGTCAGCGGTCGCAACAGCGAGTACCAGGCGCTCGGGCCGCTGCGATGGAAGGTCGCCACCAGCGGGGGGACCGACGACGCCAGCAGCCCGTAGGGAAGTCCGGGGGCGAACGGCTCGTGGACGTGGACGACGTCGAAGTCGCCCCGGCCGAGCACCCGCAGTGCCTGCCACGCCGCACGAGGCGACAACGACACCGGCGCCTGGGAGCCGTTGGCCGGCAGCGACACCGACGAGCCGGCTGCCACCAGTTCGACCCCGACGGGCCGGTCGTCAACGCTGTCCACCGGGGCGAACAGCACGACGTCGTGGCCCCGCTCGACCAGCGCACGAGTCAAGGCGATCGCCTGACCCTGCACCCCACCCGGTCGGGACAGGCTGTAGGGGCAGACCATGGCCACCCGCAGCGAGGGGAGCGCCTCCGCTCCGGAACGCCCCACCCCGGTCAACCGAGCATCGAACGACGGTGGCCGCCGCGACTCCACTTCACCTGGTACATGGCATCGTCGGCCCGGCTGAGCAGCTTCGACGGATCGGTGTCGGACGGGTCGGCCAGGACGCCGCCCACCGAAGCACCTACGGCCAGTGTCCGGCCGTCGATGCGGTAGGGCTGGGAGAGCGATTCCCGGATCCGCTCCGCGATCCGGTCGAGCTCCTCCTTGCCGTTGCGGACGTCACAGAGCACCACGAACTCGTCGCCGCCCAGCCGGGCCACCGTATCGGTGGGACGCACGGTGGCGAGCAGGCGCCGACCGACCGCGACCAGCACGTCGTCACCTACGTCGTGCCCCCGCTTGTCGTTGATCTCCTTGAAAGCGTCGAGATCGAGGAGGAACACCGCCACGCCGCTCCCGTCACCTTCGCCGCCGGCCACCGACTGGCGCTCCCGGGACAGAGCCGCCCGCAACCGCTCGCCCAGCAGGATCCGGTTGGCGAGCCCGGTCAGCGGATCGTGCAGCGCCAGCTCGGCCAGCCGCTCCTCGTTCCGCTTCTGCTCGGTGATGTCGCGCAACACGACCACCGCGCCGATGGTGCGCCCGTCTTCACCGAGAAGCTGCTGCCCGTTCACGCTGACCAGTCGCTCCTCGCCGGACTGCGCCGTGATCACCACTTCAAGGTCCCGAACCCGGTCACCGGCGATCGCCCGGGTCAAGGGGTTCTCCCCAGGAGGGAGGGGGGTACCGTCGCCCAGCCGCAGACGGCGCGACGTCGGCACCTTGCCCGTCGGATCGGCAGTATCGGGCATCCCGTGCAGGCGCTTCGCCGCCGGGTTGAACATGGTGATCCGGCCATCCCCGTCGCAGGCCACGATGCCCTCTTCGACGTTGTCGAGCAGGGTCTGGAGAAATTGCTCTTCGCGCCGGAGCTCGACCGTCGCATTGCGGCCCTCGGTGATGTCACTGAACGAGGCCACCGCTCCGGTCGGCACGTCCCCATGCGCACCGAACATGGCTTGGGAATTGATCCGGATCCAGACTGTCGGCTCGGCCCACCGGGTGATGCCGTGAATGACTCCGGTGTGACGCTCCCCAGTGGCCAGGCTCTGGAGCAGCGGATGGTCGTCGGCCGAGACAGGGTGACCACTGCCGTCCACCGTCCGCACGCCGATGGTGCCGCTCAGTGCCAGCACCTCGGCCAACCGCCGACCGAGCATCACCTCGGCCGGCGCACCGAACATCGCCTCGAACGCCGGGTTCACCCGGACGATGACCCCGCGTGCGTTGACCATCATCACCCCGTCCACCAACGAGTCGATGATGGTCGCGTGCCGCAGCTCGGCTTCTCTCACCCGATCGGTGACTACCTGATGCTCCGTCAGGTCGCGGAGATGGACCACGATGCCTTCGATGTGATCGTCGAGGTGATTGGCCGCCACGACCTCCACGTCGATCCAGGTCCGGTCGGCCCGCTGGACCCGGAGGTCGAGTACCAGCGTCAGCCGCCGGCGGGCAACAAACTCCTCGAAGCACGACCGCATGGCGACGGCTCCGTCATCGTCGAGCACGTCGAGGATGTCGAACCCGACCGCGTCCCCTCCGTCGTAGCCGAAGAGTGCACCGATCGAATCGCTGGCCTCCACGATGGTCCCGTCCGCCCGGACCACCACAGTGGCATCGAACACGTGCTCGGCCAGCGCCTCGAAGCGTTCGGCCCAGCCCGGTGTCGACCTCCCCGGTGCCGACCTCCCCGGTGTGCGCTCCCCGCGCTCGCTCCGTCGTGCTGTGACGCCAGCAACCCTGCCGGCTTCGTCGGTGCCGCCAGCCTCTGCGACGGCGCCGCCCGTTCCGGCGTCGTCTGTTCTCACTCGCTGGCTCCGTCGACGGCAAGCGGACGGTCGGCCGTCCACAGCGGTTGGAAGACATGCCACTGCTCGGGGGAACGGGCGATCAACCCCTCGAGCTCACCGGCCACCAGCTGGGTGATCCGTTGCACGTCCGACCGGAAGCCACCCGAGCGGGCGGTATCGACCGGACGGTTGACGACCGCAACATGCTCGCGGCCAGGTCCGCTGTAGACCGCCGCGGTCAGGAGCACGGCACCGGTCCGCAGTGCCAGGGTGGCCGGACCGGCCGGCATGGTGGTCGCCTCACCGAACAGCTCAACCTCGATGCCCGTCCCGGTGAGGTCGCGATCACACAGGAGACCGACCAGCCCCCCGTCGCGCAGGGTGCGCACCACGGCCTGACCCGATTCCGGACCCAGCGCGACGATCCGGAGCCCCATCTCGGCGCGTTCCCGGACGAAGTACTCGAAGAGGCGTGGGGGCTCGATCCGCTCCGCCACGGCCTGCATGGGGTAGCCAACTGCAGCCAGAAAGGCACCGCCGTACTCCCAGCTGCCCACGTGCGGCAGTGCCATCACCACCCCCTTGCCCGTCGCCATCCCCTCCACCAAGTGCTCGAAGCCATCCACCACGACATGCGAGCGCACCTCGGTCTGGGGCGTCCCCGCCAAGCGGGCGCCTTCCACCCAGTAGCGAGCGTACGCCTGGAACGCCCGCTTCGCTCGCCGTTCGAGAGAAGCCTGGTCGACCGCGTCGCCGAGCACCCGGCGCAAGTTGCGCGTGATGGCGGCACGATGATCGTGCCGGACCCGGTAGAGCGCCTGACCCACCAGGGACGCCGCCCCCAGCGCTACCGGCTCGGGTAACCGGGCCAGCACACCGCCGAGGCCACGATAGGTGTGATAGGTGACGTCACCCCTCTGCACGGTGTACCCCTACCCTTGGTCGCCGGAAGCGGCCGTTGCGCTCAGTGGCCGCGACGGACGCTGCGTTGGCGGATCCCCTGGCGCGCATGACGGGCGCGCCAGGTCCTCCCTGATCGACTGGCGAGCTCACCCTGGCGCCGGGCCCGCCACCGCGACGGAGAGCGGGAGATGCGACGCCTCTCAGCCCGGGCAGCGCCACGGACCCGGCGCGGGCGATGGCTCACCGCCACCGGGGTCGGTGCACTGGCCACACGCCACACCTTGACGAAGCGACCCACCGCGGTGAGCAGCGTCAGCCCCAGCATCAACCACAGGACAGGGACCAACCAGGCCGCCGAGAGCAGGCCGATGGCCAGCAGGATCATGCGCTCCGCCCGTTCCATGATCCCACCCTTGGCCGAAAGGCCGAGCGACTCCGCCTTCGCCCGTTGGTACGACACCAACGAGGTCGCCGCCAACACGGCGAACGGAAGAAGGACCAGGTGACCCGGGTGGGTCGTGACCAGATACCAGGCCACACCGCCCAGGAGCAACGCATCGGCCACCCGATCGGTCACCGAGTCGAAGAAGGCGCCACGCACCGACGAAGTCCCCGATGCCTTGGCGACCGGTCCATCGAGCAGATCGTGGAGCCCAGTGAGGATCAGCAGCACGATCCCCAGATGGAGGTGACCGGTCCCGATGGCGATGGCCGCCGCCGCCGCCGACAGGAGACCCGTCGCCGTCAGCACGTCTGCCGTCACCCCGAGCTGCTGCAGCTTGCGACCGACCGGACCGGTTCCCCGGTCAACGGTGTCGCGCCAGCGGCCGTCGAACATCGCACTCCTCAGATAGGTCAGTTAAGCGTATCACCAAAACGGGGTTTTGGGCGAGAAGCCCACGGCTTCGGCCGTGGGAGGGATAGCCCCACTCGGGCCTCCAGCCCGATCGTGACACACCGATCTGTCAGAGTTCCTCCGATGGCCTATCGCTCCAGCAACAAGACCGTGTACTCGGCCAAGTACCACCTGATCTGGTGTCCCAAGTACCGTCGTCGAGTGTTGGTCGACCAGGTGGAGGCCCGCCTGGTCGAGATCATCGACGAGGTCTGTGCGGAGCACGGTGCCGAGGTGATCGAGCTGGAGACCATGCCCGACCACGTGCACCTGCTGGTCGAAGTGCCACCAGCGGTCCCGATGAGCAAGTTCATCGGGACGCTGAAGGGCCGGTCCTCTCGGTTGCTCCGCCAGGAGTTCCCCCACCTGCGACGGTTGCCGTCGCTGTGGACGCCGTCGTGGTTCATGTCCACAGTTGGAGGTGCGCCGCTCGAGGTAGTTCGCCGCTACGTCGAGAACCAGAAACTGGCGGCATAGATGGCTAGCCACGAAGCCCGCTACCGCTACCGGCTTCGGGTCAACGACCGGGAGGCCGAAGCGTTGAAGGGCGTCTTCGACTCGTGCCGGTTCGTCTGGAACCAGGCACTGGGCCGGTGGAGCGACCTCTGGCGCTACGAGGGAGTGCACCTGCGCCTGGCTGGTGCCGACAAGGAGCTGACCGACTGGCGCAGCCGGTTCGAGTGGCTGGCCGCACAGCCGTCGGTTCCCGAACAACAGGTCCTCCGGGACCTGTTTGCGTCTGTCTCCGCGTTCTTCGACGCGAAGAACCCGGCCGGCCGGCCCAACTTCAAGAAGCGGCGGAGTGGCTATGCCACGGCACGGTGGACGAAGAACGGCTTCAAGGTGGCTGG
>DAHXOD010000259.1 GCA_027365055.1 bacterium | reverse complement strand
AGCCCTCCAACGTCAAAGCATTCCCAGAACCAGTGAATGCCGCATGGATCAACGACAACCCATCGCCGAGGGTCGCGGACCCTAGCGTTAGGCTTGCGGCCCCCGGAGCTATCCCCAGCAGACTCGCACCTCCAGTCTCAGGAGCGCCAACCACACTCGCGAGAATATCGGCGGCGCCGCCAATCGATTGCACTAAGCCGCCAATGGCCTCTCCGGCACCTACAACCCCCTGAGCGCCCCTAACGGCCGGACTGACGCAGGATTTCGGATTCCTTTGCTGCAACAAGTGACTCCGACGTGCCGTCGTAGACAAGCGGCGGATTTTCCCTGATGCGATCGGGGCTTGCGAGCAGGGTTTCGCCGACGCAGGTCTCCGACAGGCCGCAAGACCCCGATGTGCGATTTTGCGCCCCGACGGCGGCGGTCGCCGAGGCGCGATCGGCGCCAACGGGTCATCCAGGCCGGAGGGTGCGGCGGCGGAAGGCATGGCCGGAGAGTCTGCGGCGGCCC
>DAHXOD010000258.1 GCA_027365055.1 bacterium | reverse complement strand
CCATCACAAAAATTTCTCCGGTTGCCGCAGAAACCTCCTCCACCACATCGGGATAGCCCCCGCTATTCGCATTGTTGGCATCCACGATGTAGACATTCCCCGCGCTGTCCACCCCAATGCCCTGCGGACAGGTATTTGCGCCCAGCGCCGGCTCCGGTGTCGTGCTGGGTGTAACCGCGCCACTGGCATAGGTGTAGTTGCCCGCAATGACCACGATCTTATTCGTTGCCGCCGTCACCTTATACGCTAGGCAGTTGTTGTTGTCCGCGATGTACACGTTTCCCGCTCCATCCATCGCAAGAGCGGATCCGTTGCTCGACACGCTGAAGGTCGCTCCAATCGCCGACTCCGGCGTTGCCGTCACTGCGGTGCTGCCCGAAGTCCCACCTCCGGCATACAACGTCAACGATCCCGGTGACTGCGCCACCTCCGGCCCACCCCCGATGCCTGCCAACCCTGCCGTGCCCACCACGCCGCCGCCATTGTTAACCTGCAGCGCGCCCATGCGCAC
>DAHXOD010000257.1 GCA_027365055.1 bacterium | reverse complement strand
CCAAGACCTCTGCGTTGCTGTCCTGGGCCGTGCTCGGATGGTTTGCCATGGAGCGCAGATCAGGTGGCACTACCTCGAGAGCCGGCATCTCCCGCAGGCTGCGCAGGGCATGCGAGCGGCTCGGTCCCACCTATATCAAGCTGGGCCAGATCATCTCGTCGAGCAAGGGAATACTCCCCGACGAGTTGGTGACCGAATTCAGCGGCCTTCGGGACCGGGTGCCTGCAGATCAGTTCGAAGTGGTCCGTCAGATGGTCGAGCGGGAGCTAGGAAGCCCCCTGTCAGAGGTATTCAGCCGATTCGACGGCGAGCCCACGGCCGCCGCCTCCATCGCCCAGGTCCACATGGCCACCTTGGCAACCGGTCAAGAGGTGGCGGTGAAGGTCCAGCGCACGCAGATCGATCGGTTGGTGGAGCGCGACCTTGCGGTCATGGCGTGGCTCGCCCCGATACTGACCCGACGGGTCGACATCTTGAAGATCGTCAACCTCCCGGCGGTCGTCGAGTTGTTC
>DAHXOD010000256.1 GCA_027365055.1 bacterium | reverse complement strand
CGCGCCGGCGCCGAGGAAGGGGGCGGCGTGCTCGGCGCCGATCAGCCGCCAGCGGGTGCTGCGGAGCGCGAGCGCGAGATAGCGCCGCAAAAGCCACACCGCCGCCTTCCGCACGCCCGGATGCTGCAAAAACCGTTTTCCCATCGCCGGGCGCCGGTAGCACGCGGCCCCGCCCGCGACAATTCGCCGCCCGCGCCTTGCGCCGCGCCGGCCGCCGCGCCAATTTCGCCGAGGACAGGAAAATGACCCGCTTTTGCCCCCTCCCCCGCCGCGCTCTCCGTGCCGCGCTCAGCCGAATGATGGCCGGCCGAATGATGGCCGGCCGGCGATGACGGCGGCCGGGTTCGCCCCGCTTGCGACCGCGCGCCTCACCCTTCGCCCGCTGGTCGCCGCCGACGCGCCGGCGCTGCACCGGTTGATCAATGACTGGGAGGTCTGCCGCAACCTCGCCGGGGTTCCGTTCCCCTATCCGCGCGCGCTGGCCGATGACTGGATCGCGGCGAGCATCGCCG
>DAHXOD010000255.1 GCA_027365055.1 bacterium | reverse complement strand
CGCCGGGAACATGATCAGACTTGACGCGAAGATCGGCGGAATCACGCCGGACATATTGATCTTCAGAGGCAAATGCGAGGTCTGGTTCTGATAGGCACGCCCACCCCCGCCCTGTCGTCGCGCGTAATTGACGGGAATGCGACGCTGCGCACTTTCCATGAACACCACGAATGCGGTCACCGCCACGATGATGGCGATCACCAGCAATACCTTGAGTACCGAAAGTTCACCACTCTGGGCCATGCTCAACGTGTGCACGATCGCGCCGGGCAAGCCGGAGACGATGCCGGCGAAGATGATCAGCGAAATGCCATTGCCTATGCCGCGTTCGGTGATCTGCTCGCCCACCCACATCAGGAACATCGTGCCTGCCGTCAGGCCAACCACCGAAGCAAAGATGAAGCCGAAGCCAGGCGAATAAACCACGTCGACGCCACCCGAAATACCCTGCTTCTGCAGTGCAAAGGAGATGCCGAATGCCTGGAATGCCGCCAGACCCACCGTGCCCCAGC
>DAHXOD010000254.1 GCA_027365055.1 bacterium | reverse complement strand
AGCTCGTCGGGCGGTGGGCTGCGGTGGAAGAACACCCAGAACAGCGCCCCGCTGACCAGCTGGAGAACGCCGGCGATCTCGAACGGGAGGGACAGGCTGACCTCGTCGAGGAGGTAGCCGGAGAGGAGTGGGCTTGCCGCCATGGTGATCTGGCTCGGCACGTTGGACAGCGCGGCCACCGAGGCGCGCTCGTCCGGATGAGCCATCGCGATGACATAGGACTGGCGGAGCGGCAGCCCGGCCCGCTGAAACGCCATGCGGGCCAGGTAGATCGCACCGGCAATGACGAAGGTCGGCGCCAGCACCATCGGGATCAACAGCGCAGCCTGGACAGCCCGCACGACGGAGACGGTCCGCACCAATCCCCAACGGCGGGCCATGCCTGCGGCGGAAAGCACCGACACCATGCTCACCAGGTTGACGATGGCGAACAGCGCGCCGATCTCGCTGGGGCCAGCTCCGTAACGCCGAAAGAGCCAGTAGGTGAGGAAAGGGCCGAACATCCCGACCGCC
>DAHXOD010000253.1 GCA_027365055.1 bacterium | reverse complement strand
CGCGCGCCTCTCGATAGCGCTGCGTCGCCTGACGAACCGGTTCCACTACCTCCTGGGGAAGCGTCAAGAACTTGGTCCGGCTCGCCCGGGAATAGCTGAGGACCACCCGCACGTGTAGCGCCTGTCCGCCCGCGCAGCGGCAGTTCGGCTTCCCGCAGCGGCGTCGGTGGGTGACCACCGTCCCCCGCAGCATCTCCGGCACCCTCACCGGCATAGCGCTTTGCACCCTCACGTCTCATAGCGTACCTCCCAACTGGCAGCGGATCACTACCAGATTCTCCCGCATGAGAGGCGAAAGGTGGTGGATCTGACGGAGCTCAGCTCAAGCAGTAGGCGCGATCAGCTACCTGACAAGGGCGAAAGAGCTGAGATGCAGTCCCCCTATGGGAGCCACACCCCTATGAAAAAGGCGGTGGTCCACCTGATGCCCACGCACTACGCGAGGCACTACCGGAGGAACAGATGGCTTCCCGCAAGCCCACAACCCGAAACGATCCTGTCCTCGACCTCGAC
>DAHXOD010000252.1 GCA_027365055.1 bacterium | reverse complement strand
GACGGTGAGGTTCGAACTCGGACATGACGAAATCGGGAGCACCGAGCGCCGGGAACTCCACATCGCGCCCGATATCGTCGATCTGTTCGCCACCCTCGGACTCGACGAGCCCGATCCGATCCCGCTGCTGGCGGTCGACCACCAGATCGCCCAGAAGCTCCACGCCTGCACGGCGGTCAACCCGGCGGGCGGCAGGAACGACCGTGCCCACGACCTGGTCGACCTGCAGATCCTCGCTCAAGACGAACGCCTCGACATGTCCGTGATCGGCGCGACTGCCCGGCGGCTCTTCGCAGCCCGGCGCAGTCAACAATGGCCGCCGACCGTTGTCGCCTACGAAGGGTGGGACACGATCTACGCCGAAGCCGCGGACGGTCTCGATGTGCTCGAGAACGTCGCCGACGCAATCGCCTGGGCCAACGCATTCATCGCCGACGCGGCAGACCGAACGACCTGACGGTTCTGGGTAGTCATGAAGACCGATGACCCGTCCGTCAACACGAGTTCGGTAGAC
>DAHXOD010000251.1 GCA_027365055.1 bacterium | reverse complement strand
GCGCGAGACCGAAGGATCGGATGACCCAGCACAGGACCTCTGGGAATGGCATGAGGAACAGCAGGCGTCCCTCGTCGAGGGGATCCTCGACACCGACACCGGCGACCTGCAGGGCGACAACCACACCGACACCGACACCGACACCGACACCGACAACAACAGCGACAGCGACGAGGACCCGCTCCTTCATCGGATCGGGCTCCTCGGCCTCGTGCTGAGCTACCGGCCAGCACGTCGTGCAGAGCTTGAGGCTCTCCTCGGCGCACTGTCCTGGCTGTTCGATCTCCACGTCGTCCCCGCGTCGAGCTTCATCTGGCGACGCGACGCCGAGCTCGACCGGGCACATCGTGAGAGTGGCCAGCTCGGAAATCCCGGCGGAGATCAGCTGGACGACGACAAGCATGGGAACGACGCGGACCACAGGCGCCTTCGCTCGCCTTCCTGTGCAGCCTGCGCTGGGCTGGCCGACGAGACCGGCGAGACCGTCCTCGCGCGCGACAAGCGTCTCTGCCTC
>DAHXOD010000250.1 GCA_027365055.1 bacterium | reverse complement strand
CCCTCGCGGTCCTCGTCGGTGGCCAGGAACAGCTCGTCGGCCTTGGCGAGCTTGCTTCGAAGGTTGCGCACCACCGACTCCTTGCCGGCCGACACCACGTAGAGCGGCTTGAAGCCGTTGTCCACGTCGACGCCGAGGCGAGCCCAGCCTTCCCCCTTGTACGCCTTCGGCACCTCGTCCGCGCCGCGGGGCAGATCGCGGATGTGACCGACCGAGGACTCCACCACGAACTCGGGGCCGAGGAATCGCGAGATGGTCCGGGCCTTGGCCGGCGACTCCACGATCACCAGGGCGCGGCCGCGCCGCCCACCTGTCCCGACGGGGGCCGCGGTGTCGCCGTCGTCCTGGTCTCCCGCTTCGGCGCTGGTGGTCTGGCTGGTGCTCATGGTTCGCACAGGCTCTTCGGACCCGCGGTGCGCTGTCAAGACCCCCCGGGAGCTACCCGGGTCTCGACGGCGCTGCGGGTTCAGTCCGCCTGGAGGACCGGCACGGCCGGCGCGCCCACGTTCACCGG
>DAHXOD010000024.1 GCA_027365055.1 bacterium | reverse complement strand
GATCCTGACCCTCGTCTATGACGCCACGCGGGACGCCAGCGATCTGGTGATCCTCGATGCGACCTCGTTTGCCGGGCCACCGGTCGCCTCGGTCCACCTGCCGTATCGCGTGCCATTCGGTGCCCACGGTTCCTGGATTCCCACCGGGTCCTGAGCCCTCGACCGCCGCGCCGGCACGTCGAGACCGCTCCGGGGCCGGCCTCCGACCGCTTGCTCGATGCTTACCGGGACCGGCGCTCCCCTCGGCCCGCACCCAGGGCGTCCACCGCGCTGACCACTGCGTCGTTGACCGCGTCGTGAGCCACGACATTTCGGCGACGGTCCGGGAGGGACACCCGGATCACCGACATGCCCGGCGTGGCGATGAAACGCTCGAGCGCAACCTCGAGCGCATCGGGGGCACGTGCGAAGGGGAGATCGACCACCGGCAGTCCGAACCCGGCGGCGACGGCGGCGATGTCGGGAGCCTGTGGCGTGCCGAAGAGCGTCTCGAACGTCGCCGGTTCCAGTTGGGTCGCCGGTGGGAGGAACGAGAAGATCCCACCCCCGCCGTTGTCTGCCACGACCACCGTGCACGACGGCCCGCCGGGCGTGCCTTGGGGCCCGCGGCCGGCGGGCCCGACCAGCGCCGAGCAGTCGTGGAGGAAGGCCAGGTCGCCGACGAGGGCCACGACCGGTCCCGTCGTCGCCAGCGCCACCCCCCAGGCCGTCGAGACCACCCCGTCGATCCCGTTCGCTCCCCGGTTGGCGAGCACTCGAGGGAACCCGGAACGGCTCCGCCCGAATGATTCGACGTCCCGGATCGGCATCGACGAGGACACCACCAACGTGGCCCCCTCTGGCAGGATCTCCACCAACCGCCGAGCCAGCAAGGGCTCTGTCCAGCCGGCCTCCACTCCGCCGTCATCACCCCCGGTCCGGATACGGTGACCCGTGGCTTCGGTGATCGCTCGTTGCGCCACCCGTTCAGCAGCAACCCAGGACCGCCGCCAGTCGGCTGTCGTGCCATCCCCTGCGCCGGTTGGTCCGCTCCTGACCCTGGCATCGATCGACGCCACCAGGTCCTCGCACAAGACGGTGGGATCAGCACGGATCCACCAGCCCACCAGGTGATCGGGATCCGACCACTGCCACCAAGGATCGACCGCCATCAGCTCGGAACCGGCGGCCACCGCCTCGGCGAGAAAGCGGTTCACGACCTTGGAGACCCAGGGACTCCCCAGGCGAAGGACGAACTCCGGACGGCGGTCGCTCGCAAACTGGGCGGATCGAAGGATGCCGTCGGCGGCGGCGACCACTCCAGCATCACCGTTGCGCACCCCGGAGCGGGCATCGGCCAAGACGGGCCAGGCGAGGCGGTCCGCCGCCGCCAGGATCGCCCCCGGATCGCCACAGCCCGCACCGGCGACCACGAGTCCCCGGGTGCCGGCTACCGCATGCGCAACCAGACGGTCGATCACTCCCTCAGGAGCGTGCGAGGGAGCGGCCACCACCTGCTGCCAGGGCTCACCTTCTGGTCGGGGCGCCGACACAACCGCTGCTGTCGGGTCACCGATCAACGGCTCCCTGAAGGGGAGGTTCAGATGGACCGGACCGGGACCAGACGGTCCCGACACCGCCTCAGCCACGGAGCGCGACGCCAAGGCCCGCCAGGTCGGAGCGGTCGACCGGGTGGCGACACCGGGATCGGCGAACCAGCGGACCGCTCGACCGAAGAGGCGATGCTGGTCGATGGTCTGGGGGGCACCCACGTCGCGCAGCTCTGCCGGCCGGTCCGCCGAGCACACGAGCAACGGCACCCGGGCCAGGTCGGCTTCGACCACGGCGGCGTGCACCTCGGCGGCGGCGGTGCCACTCGTGGTGAGGAGCACGGCCGGTAGGCCGCGAGCCACACCGATCCCGAGAGCGACGAACGCAGCGGAACGCTCGTCCAGACGGACGTGCACCGACATCCCCGGATGCCGGGCCAGCGCGAGGGCGAGCGGTGTGGACCGTGACCCCGGACACACCACCGCGGCGTCGATGCCGCAGCGCACCCATTCGTCGACCATGGTGGCAGCGAAGGACGCCTGCACGTCGGTACCGGGTCCCTCCACGACCCCCACAGCGACACCAGGGTCCCGCTCCCGCTCGGTTGCTCCGGCCGCGCCGGTGGCTCCGGTGGCTCCGGCCGCGCCGGTGGCTCCCGCCGCGCCGGAACGGCGAGGGTCCCCGGGTTCGTCGGGACCGATCGCTACGCTCACCGGCAATGGCCCCACGTGAACCGGCGGACCGGAGCCCGCGACTGACGTCGGAGGATGTCCCCGGTGGGTCGGTTCCGGGACCCCCGCTGGCGAGCACCGCCATCGGCCATGGCCCCCGGGTGGTGCTGGCACACGGTTTCACCCAAACCGGCCGGGTGTGGAACGGGCTCGACCGCTTGCTCGCCACCGAGTACGAGGTGGTGCGGGTCGACCTGCCGGGCCACGGCGGTTCGTCCCACATCGCCGCCGACCTGATCGAAGGGGCCCACGTGCTCGGTCGGTCGGGAGGGAGGTCGGCGTACCTGGGCTACTCGATGGGGGCCCGGTTCTGTCTTCATCTCGCCTTGGCCCGACCGGATCTGGTGACGTCCCTGGTGCTGATCTCGGGGACAGCCGGCCTCGACGATGCCGAGGAGCGGGCCGACCGGCGGGCGCACGACGAAGCCATGGCGGACGAGCTCGACCCCGTCGATGGTCCGGACCACACCGCGGGGATCCGATCGCTCCGTCAGGCCCGGGTAGACGAGTTCCTCGATCGCTGGGTCAAGAACCCCCTCTTCGCTCGCATCGCCACCGAGGCGACCGGCATGGACGAGCGGCGACGGAACACCGGTCCGGGACTGGCCTCGAGCCTCCGGCTGGCCGGAACCGGCACCCAACAGCCGCTGTGGCCCCTCCTCGGTCGCCTCTCGATGCCCGTGCTGGTGGTGACCGGTGCGCTCGACGAAAAGTTCACTGCCCTCGGACGACGCCTGGTCGACGCCATCGGATCGACCGCTCACCAGGTGGTGATCGCCGACGCCGGCCACGCGCCCCACCTGCAACGGCCCGACGCAGTCGCCGACGCCGTCCTCGCCCACCTGAAGGGTCGTCCGGCGAACCAGCCGACAGTCGGCCCCGACCGGGACGGTGGCCGGGGTCGCTGAGCGACCGTGGTCGCCGGGACCCTGCAGCGAGGACCCGACCAGCGAGGTCCCGACCAGCGAGACGGTCAGTTCCACTGCCAGATCCCAACCGCGAGCAGCGCCCCGAAGAGCAGCTGCATGCGTCCGGTGGCTGCCAGCACCGGCAGCAGTGCCCGTCCCTCGGCACCACCGGTCACCGTGGCGATGGGGTTGACGGCGAGCGGGAACACGAGCAGCGGTAGGAGCACCAGTGCGTCACGCACCCAGCCAGTGTGCCCGGTCCGGGCGCCCGGCCCTCCCGGCTGCACCACCCCGGTCAGCGCCAGCACGCCCCAGAGCAGCACCACGACGAACGGCAGCACCACACACGCGACGTAGACCATGCCCGCCGGCTGTCGACCGACCCGTGCGGCGAGCGTCCGCTTCCCTGCCTGGCGGTCGGTCTCGATGTCACGGAGATTGTTGGCCAATAACAACGCGGTGGCCAGCAGCCCGACCGCGACGGCGCCTGCCAGCACGGCCCCTCCGCCGAGGTGCTCGGTCTGGACGTAGTAGGTCCCCTCGGTGGCCACCAGACCGAAGAAGACGAACACGAACAGCTCACCGAACCCGGCATAGCCGTACGGGCGAGGGCCGCCGGTATAGAACCATCCGGCGGCCAGGCAGGCGGCACCGACCAGCAGCAACCACCAGGAGGTGGCCCACGCCAGCATCAGCCCCACCAGCCCCGCTACAGCGAAGCTGGCCAGCGCCGCCCGTTTGACCGCCGCGGCAGACGCCAGGCCGGATGCGACGAGGCGAAGCGGGCCCACCCGGGCGTCGTCGGTCCCCCGGATCCCGTCCGAGTAGTCATTGGAGTAGTTGGTGCCCACCTGGAGGGCGAGGGCAACCACCAGGGCACCGGCGGCGAGCCACCACGCCCCCGACGGCATCGGGAGATGACGTGGGCCGTGGACCACCGATACGGAGGCGGCTCTACTCGACGGAACGCCGGTGAGGATGGCGGAGGAGAACCGGGGGTGGGCAGCGGCCGTGCCGACCAGCACAGGGACCACGGCAGCCGGCAGCGTCCGGGGTCGCGCCCCGAGGACCCAACGCTTCACCGCTCCCGGGGGGGCGGGCGCGTCGGTCCGGCCAGGCCCGCTACCCGTCCCGGGGCCGGCAGCCACCGCCTCGCTCACGGTCGACGCGGGAACCGACCGAAGTCTGGTGCCCGATGCTCCTGGAACGCATTGCGGCCTTCCTGGCCCTCTTCGCTCATGTAGAAGAGCATGGTCGCGTCGCCGGCGAACTGTTGCAGTCCGGCCAGGCCGTCGTCGGCTGCGTGCAGGCCCCCCTTCAGCATCCGCAGTGCCAGTGGCGACAGGGACAGCATCTGGCGGCACCAGGCAACCGTCTCGCGCTCGAGCTCCGCCAGCGGCACGACCTCGTTGACCAGGCCCCAGTCGAGGGCGGTGTCGGCGTCGTACTGGCGGCAGAGGAACCACACCTCCTTGGCCCGTTTCAACCCTACGGTCCGGGCCAGCAAGCTGGCCCCGTAGCCACCGTCGAAACTGCCCACCTTCGGGCCGGTCTGGCCGAACCGAGCGTTGTCGGCGGCGATGGTCAGGTCGCAGACCAGATGAAGGATGTGCCCGCCTCCGATCGCGTAGCCGGCCACCATGGCCACGACCGGCTTGGGAAGCCGGCGGATCTGCACCTGCAGGTCGAGCACGTTGAGCCGGCCGATCCCCTGGCTGGCCACCGCGTCGTCCCCGAGGTAGCCATCGTCACCCCGGATCTTCTGGTCACCGCCCGAGCAGAACGCGTCCGGTCCCTCGCCGGTCAGGATGACCACGCCAACGGAGGGATCGTCGCGGGCGATCGTGAACGCGTCGGCCAGCTCGAACAGGGTCTGAGGACGGAACGCGTTGCGGACCTCGGGCCGGGCGATGGTCACCTTGGCGATGCCGTCGGCGACGTCGAAGTGGATGTCGCGGTACTCGCCTCGCCGCTCCCAGGCGGGAAGAGGGGTCGACCGGTACGCGTCCACCGGGTCGATGGGCGGACCGTTGATCACTGTGGTCACAGACCTCGGGTCACGCCGGTCGCCTCCCTGTGGGTCGGCGGCCCCTCCTTCGGCCGCCTGGCCATCCGGTGCGCCCCCATCTCCTTCGTTCCCGACCGAAACCATCTGACCATCCACTCCTAGAGTCGTGACTCGTACGGTCGCCTACGCTAGTGGCATGCCCGCACTCGTGGCACTCCGCCAGCCGGCGGGCAACGGTTTCCTCGACGCCCTGGACCGCATCTGGGCGGCCGGTGACGCGGTGCTCGTGATCGATCCACGACTCCCTCCGCTCGCAACCGACGTCCTCCTCCGAGCCACCGCCCCGTCTGCGATCCAGGACGGCGACGACCGCCACGCCCTCCGCAACGGGATCCCGGTGGAAGAGGGGGACGCCATCGTGATGGCCACCAGCGGCACCACCAACGAGCCAAAGGGCGTCGTGCTGACCCACCAGGCGCTCCGTGCCTCGGCCCACGCCACCTCCCAGCGGCTCGCGGTCGATCCCGACCGGGACCGCTGGGTTGCCTGCCTGCCGCTCGCCCATATCGGCGGACTGGCGGTGGTCGTACGGGCCCGGCTGACCGGCACACCGGTCACGATTCTCGAGGGATTCGATCCCACGTCTGTCGAAAAAGAGGCCAGATCGGGCGCCACACTGATCTCGCTGGTGGCCACCGCTCTGCGCCGAGTGGACGCATCGGGCTACCGGGCGGTGCTGCTGGGCGGGGCTGCTCCACCCGAGGTGCTACCCGAGAACGTGGTCACGACCTACGGGATGACCGAGACCGGGTCGGGCATCGTCTACGACGGCCGACCCCTGCACGGGGTCGACGTGGCCATCGGCGACGGACAACGCGGCCTCCCAGGGGAAGTGCTGGTCCGGGGGCCGATGTTGCTGCGGTCCTACCGGGACGGGACGGACCCCAAGCTGCCCGGTGGATGGCTCCCGACCGGGGACAGCGGTTCCCTGGACGCCGCCGGGCGGCTGACCGTCCACGGTCGCATGGCCGAGGTCATCGTCACCGGCGCAGAGAAGGTGTGGCCGGCGGCGGTGGAGCACGCTCTGGCCCGGCACCCGCAGGTCGCCGAGGTGGCGGTGTGGAAGCGACCGGACCCCGAGTGGGGAGAGCGGGTGGTGGCCTGGGTCGTCCCGCTCGACGCCGGGCAACCGCCCCGCCTCGATTCCCTCCGGGCCCTGGTCCGGACCACCGTCTCACCCTGGGCGGCACCCAAGGAGCTGGTGTTGATCGACACCCTGCCCCGGACGCCGAGCGGCAAAGTCCGGCGCGCCGAACTGCGCTGACCGGGTGGAGAATGATCCGGCGCGGTGCCTGGGCCGGCGAGCCACCCACCCTGCCCGGCGAGCCACCCGAACCCTGCCCGGAAGCGTCAGGAGATGCCGCCGCTGGGCATCGACAGGGCGCCCCCGTCGACGACGAGGGTCTGACCGGTGATCCACGAAGCCGCGTCCGAGCACAAGAACAGGGCCGCCTGGGCGATGTCGTCGGGTTCCCCGAGACGACCCAACGGCAGGCGACGGGAGATGGCAGCCTCTGCCGGCTCCCACAGGGCCCGGGCCAGCTGGGTCTTCACCAGGCCAGGAGCGATGGCGTTGACCCGGACCGCGGGCCCGAGCTCCCCGGCCAGCTGGCTCGTCAAGTGGATGACTGCCGCCTTGGTCACGTTGTACCAACCGATGCCCGGCTCGACCGACAGGCCCCCGATCGATGCCAGGTTGAGCACCACGCCGCCCGAGGCCTCCATGGCACCGTGCCAGGCTGCCTGGACCCACTCGAGGTAGCCGGTCTGGTTGACCCGGACCGTCTTGTCCGCCCGCCCGGTGTCGATGCCCATCATCGGGCCGTAGTACGGGTTCGTGGCGGCGTTGTTGACCAGGATGTCCAACCCGCCGAAACGCTCGACCGTGGCGGCGACACACGCTCGGGCCTGGTCCGGATCGCCGGCATTGGCCACGTGCCAGGCGACCGGTCCACCACCCCCACCGAGTGTCGCGTCGATCGACGACTTCGCCTCGGCCAGTCCCTCGGCCCGCCGGGAGGAGAGCATCACCGACGCACCGGCGTCTCCGAATGCCCGGGCGATGGCCAGGCCGATCCCCCGGGAGCCCCCGGTGACGAGTGCGGTCTTACCTTCCAGGCGGATCTCCATCGACGCACCATAGGTCGAAGGCGTGGAGCGGCGAGGTGTCAACGACGTGTCGGTGTCAACCACGTGTCGGTGACGGAGTGCCGGCAGCCATCGCTGGTGCCGGGAGGGTTGGTGGTGTGGCGTCGATAGGGTCCCGGGAGCGACTCTCCCTCCGACTGGACGCCGTAGCATCGTGGCCGTGAACCGCCTTGCCACCGAGACCTCGCCGTACCTGCGCCAGCATGCCGACAATCCGGTCGACTGGCATCCCTGGGGCGATGAGGCCTTCGAACAGGCACTTCGCCAGGACCAGCCGATCTTCCTCTCGATCGGCTACTCAGCGTGCCATTGGTGCCACGTCATGGCCCACGAATCGTTCGAGGACCCGGCGACGGCCGCCGCCTTGAATGCTGGGTTCGTGAGCATCAAGGTCGATCGCGAGGAACGGCCGGACATCGATGCCGTCTACATGGAAGCCGTCCAGGCCCTGACCGGCTCGGGCGGCTGGCCGCTCAACGTGTTTTTGACACCCGATCGTCGCCCGTTCTTCGGCGGCACCTACTTCCCCCCCCAGGACCGCGCCGGACAGCCGTCGTTCCGGACGGTGTTGGGTGCCCTGGTGGATGTGTGGGAGAACCGCCGTGACGAAGTCCTCGAGCAGGCAGAGGCGCTCTCCACGGCCATCGACTCCCGTTCGGTGATGGTCCGGGATCCGACGAGCAACGTCCTGGGAAGTCTCTCTGGCACCGGCGATGGCCCCGATCTGGTGGCCATGGCGCTGGCAGAGCTCGACCGCCGTTTCGACCGGCGCTGGGGCGGTTTCGGACCCGCGCCGAAGTTCCCCCAGCCGGCGTTGATCGACCTGGCACTGCGGGCCGCCCTCCTCGAGACGACTCGATCTACGTCTTCCGGCTCTGGCGCCGGCTCTGCCATGTCCATGGCCACCACGACGCTCGACGCCATGGCGGCCGGGGGCATCCACGATCACCTGGGAGGTGGATTCGCTCGTTACTCGACCGATGTCCGATGGCTGGTCCCCCACTTCGAAAAGATGCTCTATGACCAGGCTGGATTGCTCCGGGCCTACCTTCACGGCTGGCAGGTCACCCGACGAGCCAGCTATCTCCGCGTCGTCGAGGGCATCGTCGGCTATGTCGGGCGCGACCTCACTGATCCCGACGGGGGGGTGTACTCGGCCGAGGATGCCGACAGTGAAGGGGTGGAGGGGAAGTTCTACGTCTGGACCCCCGCACAGATCGCTGCCGCGATGGACGATCGTGCACCCGGGGAACGCCAGGACGCCGGGGAACGCCAGGACGCCGGGGACGCCGGGGACGCCGACATCGACGTGGCCGGAGCCGGCAGTTCCGTTGCACCGCCGTCGGACGACGCTGTCGGGCGAGCGGTCGTCGACTGGTTCGGCGTCACTCCCGAAGGGAACTTCGAAGGAGCGACCATCCTGTGCCGGCCAGTCGGAGCTCCGCTCACCGGGCCCAACGAGGTCGAGATCGGACGGGCGCGCCTGTTGCGGCATCGGAGCACACGGGTGCGTCCCGGCCTGGACGACAAGGTGCTCACCGAGTGGAACGCCATGTACGCCTCCGCGCTCGCCGAGGCCGCCGCCGCGACCGACCGGCACGACTGGGCCGACACCGCGGTCGGCATCGGGGCGTTCTTGGTGGCCAACTTGCGTCGCAGCGACGGCCGGTGGTTGCGAAGCTGGCAGCGCGGTGCGGGTGCGAAGCACCTGGCCTTTGCCGCCGACTATGCCTGGCTGGTCGACTGCTTCGTCCGCCTCGGAGAGCTCACTGGCCACGCCCACTGGACCGACCGGGCGGTCGAGACTGCCGACGCGATGCTGGCGCTCTTCTGCGACCACGACGGGGGAGGCTTCTTCACCACCGGCGCGGATGCGGAGCAGCTGATCGTCCGCACCAAAGACGTGTTCGACGGCGCAACCCCGTCTGCCAATGCGGTCGCCGCTCTCGCGCTCGCCCGTCTCGGGGCGCTGACCGGCAACGACCGCTACGACCAGGCGGCACGGGAGGCCGTCGAACTGGTCGGACCGGTCCTGGACCACCAACCGACCGCGTGCGCCTACTCGGTGATCGCAGCCGAGCTGCTTCGGCGGGGGGCGACCGAGGTCGTGGTCGCCGGAGATCGGCGCGACCTTCTCGACGTGGTCCGACACCGCTGGTTGCCCGGAGCGGTCCTTGCCTGGGGTGAACCGACCGCATCGCCACTCTGGGCCGGCCGTGCCGGCTTCGACCGTGCCTACGTCTGCATCGGCCAGGTGTGCAAAGTCCCTGCCGACGATCCCCGGACGCTGGAGGATCAGCTCGACGGGATGCGAGGGTGAGCGAGGAGACGGGGGGCGAGCCGACGCCCCCGCGGGGCATCGAGCTCGATCCCCCTGCGCCGAGAGCCACGCCGGTGGATCCACACGGTCTGGACGCTCCCCAGCCCCTCCCACCGGTCGGCGAGCGAGGCGGCGATCCTGTCGGGGCGTCGCGGCCGAAGCGCTCCGGACGCGCCAAACCGTCGCGCAGATCCGAGCGTTCGAAAGCAGCGCGGACCCCCCGGGGCGGGACCGCTCGCGACGTCGCCCGCTCGGTGACCCCACGTTCCCGGATCGATGTGTCCGGAGGGACCGCTCTCTCCATGCTGGTCCTTTCGTGTCACCAAGAGGACACCACCGGCGTCGACCTGGCCTCGGGAACCCTGGTGCGAGCCCGGGTGGCCTGGCCCGAGGACCACGGGCCCGATCTCGCCCCGTTCGACGTGGTGGAAGCGGTCCTGTCCGACGAACCCGAGCGCGACGATCTGGCGCAACCCGAGGCGGTGACCGTGGACGGTCTGCCTCGCCACCTCGGGACCCTGCACGGCCGACCGGTCCGCCGCCTCCTGCGCCCGCTCGCCGCCCCGGTCGAGGAACATGTCCTCGGCTTTCCGGGGGCCTCGGCTCCCTACTGGGAGTTCCGGGGGTTCCGGCCGTCACTGGCCTTGGTGGTGCCGTCCAAAGGCCCGGTGCTCTTCCGTCGGGACGGCGACCGTGCCGTCTGGATCCGCTTCGGTTGGGGCCGCAGCGACAACTGGATCCCGGTGGAGGACCCACGGGCCGAGCGGGCTCTCGACGTCGCCCGGCGCGACCGGTTGTCGGGGAAGGACCTAGCTTCCGCTCTCGGGTTCAAGCCTCACTACCTGGTGGCGTCGATCAGCACCCCCCGCGACGGCCACTGCTACAAGACGATCCGGGCGGTCCTGCCCCGGGGATGATGTGCGCATGTCGGGTGCGCGTCCGTGCACACCGATGCGCCCGATGCCCTGGCTCTCCCCGAGGGCGGCTGCCCGCTCCCGGGTGACCTACAGTCCCCAGACGTGGGAGCCCCCGAATCGTCGCCAGCCGACCATCCCGAGCCGGTCGTGCCCGACTACGGGGGGGCGTGTCTGAGCCGCTTGGTCCCCAGCCTCTTCGCCGCCTTGGACGGCGCCCCTGCCGCCTGGCTGCCGACGCCGATCCACAACGCCCGCCAGATCGTCCTCTTGGTCGTGGACGGACTCGGATGGCACCAGCTCCGCCAGCGGACCGCAGTAGCCCCCACCCTGTCGGGGGCCCCGGGAGCCGACCAGCCGATCACGTCGGTGGCACCGTCCACCACCGCATGTGCCCTCACCTCGATCACGACCGGTCGGACGCCGAGCGAGCACGGTCTGGTCGGCTACCGTCTCGCCGTCGGCAACAGCACCGGAGCCAGTGAGGAGATCCTGAACGTGCTCCGCTGGACCCTCGGAACCGGCCGGACCCGCGACGCTCGCCGGGAGCTCCCCGCCCGGACCTACCAACCGTTCCCTCCGTTCCCCGGATCGGTCGGGATGGTCCCGGTGGTGTCGAGAAGCGAGTTCGGCGCAACCGGGTTCACGGCCGCACATCTCGGCGACTCACCGATCACCGGGTTCAAGGTGGGCTCGTCCGTGGCGGTCGGGATACGCAATCTCGTGGCGCTCCACGTGCCGTTCGTCTACGCCTACTACGACGGCATCGACAAGGTGGCCCACGAGCACGGGCTGGGGGACTACTACGACGCCGAGCTCGGAGCCGTCGACCGGCTGGTCGCCGACATTGCCGGTTCGCTACCCGACGGCGCGGTCCTGGTCGTCACCGCCGACCACGGGCAGGTCGAGGTGGCCAACGCGGTCGAGCTGGTCGGGCCGGAGCTGACGCCCGCCGTCCGCTTCCTGTCCGGCGAAGGCCGCTTCCGGTGGCTCCACGCTCGACCCGGTGCGGCCGACGACCTGTTCGAGGCCGCCGTCGGCATCCACGCGGCGAGCTCGTGGGTCCTGTCCAGGGCACAGCTGGTCGACGATGGCTGGTTCGGCGGTCCCCTCCGAGACGGGGTCGCTGACCGTCTCGGCGATGTCGCCCTCATCCCCCACGCCCCCATCGCCTTCCTCGATCCGGCCGATACCGGAGAAAGCCGGCTGGTCGGCCGGCACGGTTCCCTCACCCCGGACGAAATGCACGTCCCGCTCCTCGCCCTCACCGCAGATGGCAACATCTGAGCATGACCGATGCCGCAACACCCTCAGCCGACCACGCACTCGGACCCGATACGGCGGACGCTGACCCCGCGCCGACCGGAGAGGCCGACGCGCCGATCGAGGAGATCACTCCCGACGACGTGACCACGGGGGCCGACGACGGCCCGGGGCCCGAGTCGATCGAAAAGCCGGCCAAGCTCCTGCGGATCGGCTCCATGGTCAAGCAGCTCCTCGAGGAGGTCCGACAGGCACCGCTGGACGAGGCGAGCCGCGGTCGGCTTCGGGAGATCTACGAACAGTCGGTCCGAGAGCTCGCCGACGGGATGTCCCCCGACCTGGCAGCCGAGCTCGACCGGGTATCGATTCCGTTCGACGCCCCGACACCGTCCGACGCCGAGCTCCGCATCGCCCATGCCCAGCTGGTCGGCTGGCTCGAGGGACTCTTCCACGGGATCCAAGCCACACTGGTCGCCCAGCAGGTCGCGGCACGCGCCCAGCTCGACGAGATGCGCCAGCAGGCACTCCCCCAGGGGAGCGCCGGCGGCGCTCGCCCCGGCACCTACCTCTGAACCGACTTCCGTCGGGCGCTCCCCTGGGCCGGCGGCACGCGGGTCCGGGCCGCGCTATGGTCGGAATCACACGGTTGTAACTCGTCCACAGCCTGTGGAGAACCCGAGTCGACCAACCAGACCAACCAGGAGATCCGGCTCGTTGGCATCGGCACCTTCGTTCACCCACCTGCACACACACACCGAATTCTCGATGCTCGACGGGGCCGCACGGGTCGACGAGCTGGTCAGAGCGGCGGTCGAGGACGGTCAGCCGGCGCTCGGCATCACCGATCACGGCAACATGTACGGCGTCCTCGACTTCTACGCCGCCTGCCGAAAGGCCGGTATCAACCCGGTGATCGGCACCGAGGCGTACATGGCCGCCGAGTCGCGCCACGAGCGTCCCGTCCGACGGGGAAAGGTCGACGACACCGGGGGCGACGTCGGCGGCGGCGACAAGCTCTACTACCACCTGACGCTCCTGGCGGAGACGAGCGAAGGGTACCGGAACCTGCTCAAGCTCTCGTCCGCCGCCTACCTCGAGGGCTATTACTACAAGCCCCGGCTCGACTGGGAACTGCTCGAACGCCACCACACCGGTCTGATCGCCACCACCGGTTGCCTCGGCGGCGTGGTGCTCCAGGCGCTCCTGGCGGGCGACGTGCCCAAAGCAGAGCAGCTCGCCGGACGCCTTCAGGACATCTTCGGGCGAGACAGCCTCTTCGTCGAAGTCCAAGACCACGGGCTCGCCGAGCAACGGTCCACCAACCCGGACCTGGTGAAGATCGCCCACCGCCTGGGGGCGCCCCTCCTTGCCACCAACGACAGCCATTACACCCATCGCGAGGACCACGTCGCCCACGACGCCCTGCTATGCGTCCAGACCGGCGCCACCATCGACGACCCGAAACGATTCAAATTCCAGGGCGAGGAGCACTACCTCAAGACTGCCGCCGAGATGCGCCGCCTCTTCGCTGAGGTTCCCGACGCCTGCGACAACACGCTGCTGATCGCCGAACGGGCCCAGGTCGAGATCGAGTTCGGCCACCCCAGCCTGCCCCAGTTCCCGGTTCCGGACCGTTTCACCGGAGAGCACTACGACGAGCGGGCCGGACAGTACCTGCGCCACCTCAGCCTCGAGGGAGCAGAGGAACGCTACGGCCTGCCGATCCCGCCCGCCGCGCTCGAGCGACTCGACTACGAGCTCGGGGTCATCGCCGACATGGGCTTCTCTGCCTACTTCCTGGTGGTGTGGGACCTCATCCGCTTCGCCCGGTCCCGGGGCATCCGTGTCGGCCCGGGACGCGGCTCGGCGGCTGGCTGCTGTGTGGCGTACTGCCTCAAGATCGTCGATCTCGACCCCATCAAGTACGACCTGCTCTTCGAGCGGTTCCTCAACCCTGGTCGCATCCAGATGCCCGACATCGACATGGACTTCGACGAGCGCTACCGCGGCGACATGATCAAGTACGCCGCTGATCGCTACGGGACCGACCACGTCGCCCAGATCGTCACCTTCTCCACCATCAAGGCGCGCGCTGCGGTCCGCGACGCGGCCCGGGTGCTGGGTCACCCCTACCTGATCGGTGACAAGATCGCCAAGGCGATGCCCCCGCTCATGATGGGCCGGGACACACCGCTGGCCGCCTGCCTGGAACGGACCGATGGGTACGAAGACGGGTTCGCCGCCGCCGGCGAGCTCCGCTCCATGTACGAGACCGACTCCCAGGCCAAGGCCGTGATCGACGTGGCCAAGGGTCTCGAAGGACTCCGACGCGGTGACGGGATCCATGCCGCGGCGGTGGTCATCACCGACCAGCCGCTCACCGAGTACGTGCCCATCCAACGGAAGCCGGACGGCAACAGTCCTGACGATGCACCCATCGTCACCCAGTACGAGATGCACGGCGTGGAAGCACTCGGGTTGTTGAAGATGGACTTTCTGGGCCTCCGGAACCTGTCGGTGATCGAACGAGCCCTCGACCTCATCGAACTGTCGAGCGGTTCCCGGCCGGACATCGACGCAGTGCCGCTGGACGACGACCAGACCTTCACCATGCTCCGCAAGGGCGACTCCATGGGCGTCTTCCAACTCGAAGGTGGGCCGATGCGCTCGCTGATGCGCTCGCTGGCGCCCACCACGTTCGACGATGTCGCCGCTCTGGTGGCGCTCTACCGGCCCGGACCGATGGCGGCCAACATGCACCGCCAGTACGCAGACCGGAAGAACGGCCGCCAAGCGGTGACCTACCTCCACGACGACCTGGCGGAGATCCTGTCCGACACCTACGGACTGATGATCTACCAAGAGTCGGTGATGCGGGTCGCCCAGAAATTCGCCGGCTACACGCTGGCCGAGGCGGACAACCTGCGCAAGGCCTGCGGAAAGAAAGACCGGAGCCTGATCGCCGCCGAGCGCAAGAAGTTCGTGGCCGGGTGCGAGGCCACCGGCTATGGCGAAGCGATCGGCACCCAGCTCTTCGACATCATCGAACCGTTCGCCGACTACGCGTTCAACAAGTCACACTCCTACGGCTACGGCTTCATCGCCTACCAGACCGCCTGGCTGAAGGCCCATTTCCCCGTCGAGTACTTCGCCGCCCTTCTCACCTCCGTGAAGGACAACAAGGACAAGACCGCCGTCTACCTGGCTGAATGTCGATCGCTCGGCATCCAGGTGCTCGTCCCCGACGTCAACCGCTCCCTCTCCGACTTTGCCGCCGACAATTCCGGACGGGTCGGACCCGACGACCTCGGCGCGATCACGTTCGGCCTGGCGGCGATCCGCAACGTGGGAGAAGGACTGGTCGGCCACATCGTCGCCGAGCGAGATCAGGGTGGACCCTTCACTGACTTCTACGACTTCTGCCAACGGGTCGATCCCCAGGTGCTCAACAAGCGCACCATCGAGTCCCTGATCAAAGCCGGGGCCTTCGACTCGCTCGGCCATCCCCGTCAAGGACTCTTCCTCGCCTTCGAGGAGGTGGTGGACCTCACCTTGGATCGTCGTCGAGAACACGATGCCGGGGTGGTCTCGCTCTTCGCCGCGCTGGAAGAGGAGGCGCCCGGTCGCACCGAGGGATTCGGCGACACCCGGATCCCCATTCCCGACGTCGAGTTCGGAAAGTCTCAGCGGCTCACCTTCGAGAAGGAGATGCTCGGCCTCTACATCAGCGACCATCCCCTCATGGGACTCGAAGCGCCGCTCTCCCGGCTGACCGACTGCACCCTGGCCGAGATCAGCGAGGCTGGCTCTGGGGGTGGGGAGCAGCATCAGGGGTGGGCGCCCGGCGGCGAGGGACAGATCCGGACGGTTGGTGGAGTCGTCACCGAGCTCTCTCGCCGCTACACGAAAAAGGGCGAGCTGATGGCGACCTTCGTCCTCGAAGATCTCCAGCACTCGATGGAGGTCTACGTCTTTCCGAAGACGATGGGCGAGTACGGTGCACTCCTCGACAACGATGCCATCGTGGTCATCAAGGCGCGGATCGACGTGCGCGAAGACCAGACCAAGCTGGTCTGCATGGAGGTGCAACGACCCGAACTGACGGCGGAGGGTGCCGGCGAACTGCGGGTCTGCCTCCCGGTCAATGCCCTCACCGATTCCACCGTCCGTGAGCTGAAGCGCCTGCTCGGTGACCACCCCGGCGACTCACCGGTGCTCCTGCACGTTGGGAGCAAGGTGATCCGCCTGCCGACCGAGTTTCGAGTCGACCGCCGGAACGGGCTGGTCGGGGAGCTCCGCGTGCTGCTGGGGCCCAACGCGATCCTGCACGGAACGATTCTCCCTGGTCAATAGCCTCGTCGTGCGGCGCCGACCCCACGACGAGGCCACCGCGACCACAGGAGCCGGGCGTCCCCCGAACGCCCGGATACGACACGGCGCTCGAAATCCCGTAAAATTGAGATCGGCTTCCATTGGGGAGCTTCCGGATCCCGTTCGGAGGGGCGTCTTCGACGCCCTAGCGGGTCGGGACGAAGGGGCCGAGAACGCAGGGCGATCGAGGAGTACGGAACGGCATATGTCCATCCAGGTGGAGACCAAGGACTGCACGGCACTGAGTGACGGCGAATTGGCCGAGATGGCCGATCTTTGCGCCGAACGGGAGCCCGGGTTCGACATCGGGTTCCTATCGAAGCAGAGCGAGGAGTGGGTGCTCGTGACCCGAGCACGCGAAGGGACCAAGCTCCGGGGTTACTCTTTCTCCACCCTCGAACGCATCGGAGGTACCCCGTCCCTGCTCATCGGCCTGGGCACCGTGGAACGGACGTCCCGATCCGACACGGTGTTGCGAGCGATGATGGGCGACAAGTACCGCCGTGCCCTCCTGGCATTCCCGGACGAAGATGTCCTGGTCGGCACCAGGCTGCTGACAGCTGACGGTTTCCGCGCCTTTGCCGGCCTGACCGACGTGGTCCCCGGATCGGATCACAAGCCGACCGGAGAAGAGCGTGCCTGGGGGCGCCGGCTGGCCAAGCGATTCGGGGCGGACGGCCGGATCGACGATAGGACCTTCGTGGTGCGCGGCGACGGGTGTCAAGCAGGCGGGTTCGACTTCGTCAGCGCGAAGGCGCCGGCCAGCGAGGAAGTGACCGCTCTCTTCGGGGACGTCGACTGCTCCTCGGGGTGCCGGCTGGTGGTATTCGGCTGGGCAATGGCCGAAGACCTCGCAGCCGGTCGTCTCGGTGGCCACTGAGACGGCGCTGGCCACCGAGACGGCGCTGGCCACTGACCCAGCACCAGCCACCGGAACCGCCAAGGCCGTGCCCCCAGGGCATCGGTTCCCTACGGCACCTAGCATGGCGGCGTGAAGGTCTCGACCCGGGGTGACTATGCAAGTCGCGCCCTGCTATCGCTGGCACTCCATGCCGAGAGCGAGGGGCCGACCGCGGTCCGGGACATTGCCGAGCGCACGGGACTCCCTCAGCCGTATCTCGAGCAGATCCTGCTGGCGCTGAAGGGCGCCGGACTGGTGCGGTCGAAGCGCGGTGTCGGGGGTGGGTACGTGCTCGCCCGCGACCCAGCAGAGATCACCTTGTCCCAGATCGTGAGCGCGGTCGACGGTCCGATCGTCGCCGGTGACTTCGGCTCGCCCCATCAGAACGGTGCCTGCGACCACGAGGGCCAATGCGTCCTCCTCGACGTCTGGGCCGACCTCGGAACGCACATGCAGGCCCATCTCGACTCGTTCAACCTGGCCGACATGGTGGCCAGAGCACAGGGTCGAGGAGTCCCGTCACCGACGGCTCCCTCCTGAGCACGCACCTCGTGCCCCGGCCGCAGCATCCGCTGCCCGCATCCCACCCGGTACGAGGGGCTGCCCAGACGGCCCACGACCGACAGGTCGTCCGGTGATCGCCGTCCGGGACCTCGTATTGGCAGGCGGCCTCCTTGTCCTGTTGGTAGACGCCGCCAACGTGATCCGAGTGTTGATCGTGCCTCGCGCCGCCTCGGGTCTCTCCACCATCACCATGCGAGGTGTTCGCATCTGCTTCCGGCGGATCACACACCTCGCCAAGGAATACCAGACCAAGGACCGGATCCTGGCCTTGAGCGAGCCAGTCGCGTTGGTGGTTCTCCTCGTCACGTGGCTGGTACTGGCTGTTGTCGGATTCTCTCTCGTCCTGTGGGGTATCGGCGCCGACAGTCACGTCACGGTGACCCAGGCGTTCACCGAAGCAGGCTCATCGCTGTTCACCCTCGGGTTCGCACACGGCGACCACAACACCAGTCAGATCGTCGACTTCATCGCCGCGGGCACCGGTATGGTCCTGGTGGCGCTCCAGATCGCCTACCTCCCGACGATCTACGCGGCCTACAACCGCCGCGAAACGTTCGTGACCCTGCTCGAGAGCCGTGCGGGTTCCCCGGCCTGGGGACCGGAGATTCTCATCCGACACCAGCTGGTCGACCAGATCGCCAATTTGACATCCCTCTATGCGGACTGGGAACGCTGGGGCGCCGATGTTGCCGAGAGTCACACCAGCTACGCGTCGCTGCTCTACCTCCGCTCTCCCCGGGCACAGAACTCGTGGGTGGTCAGCCTGGTCGCCGTGATGGACGCTGCCGCCATCGCTCTGGCCGTGGACCCCGACGGGGCGCCCTTCGAAGCTCGGGTGTGCCTGCGCATGGGATTCACCTGTCTGCGCGACATCGCCACCGTTCTGCGCATCCCCTTCGACCCTGATCCGCACTCCGACCACCCGATCGATCTCGACCAGGCGGAGTTCGCTGCCGCTTACGAACGTCTGGCCGAGATCGGATATCCGATCACGCGACCCGCCAACGACGCCTGGGACCACTTCCGCGGCTGGCGGGTGAACTACGAACAGGTCGCCTATGCGATCGCGTCCACACTCGACGCACCCCCCGCCCGGTGGACCGGCCCGCGCCGACTCTTTCCGGGGGAGTCCCTCGAGCCGAGCCGCCCAGTGGATCGTCAACCCGACGGGTCGACGACGCCATCCTGGCGAAGGGGGACCCCGGGGACCCCGGGGTAGCCGGGGTAGCCGGGGTAGCCGGAGCCGCCGGAGCCGCCGGAGCCGCCGGCAGATGCAACCGTGGCCACCATGCCACCTCGCGGCGACACGAATCCTCCTCCCGAGGTCACCTGACGTTCCACTCGGCGATCACCGGGGTCTCGCGGTCCCACCCGAGCACGCTGATCGAAGCCGGGTCGAGTAGGAGGCCCCTCCCGTCGAGCGGCGACCATCCGGCCCACCGGGCCGCCAGGACCCGTAGGACATGCCCGTGAGCGAAGCAGACACTCTCCCCGTCCACAGACCTCACCCGGTCGATGACCCGGTCGACCCGGCGTGCCACCGCATCGAGATCTTCGCCCTCGAGGGCCCCGTCCGTGAACAGCTCCCACCCGGGTCGATCGGCTCGGATCTCCGGAGTCGTCCTCCCCTCATAGGCGCCGTAGTCCCACTCCGCCAGGTCGGCATCGACCTCGGGTCGTGCGTCCGGCAGCGCCAACCGGCAGGTCTCGCGGGCTCGAAGGAGTGGGCTCTCGAGCACGAGCGCGAAGCGATGCTCCGCAAGCCGGGACCGCAAGGAGGCCGCCTGCAGTCGCCCTTCGGGGAGCAAGGGCAGGTCGGTCCGCCCGGTATGGCGGTGGTTGAGGCTCCACTCGGTCTCACCATGGCGGATGAGGAAGCAACGAGTTCGCAGACGCTCCATGACGGACAGCCGACCAGGTCCCGTGCGGCTGTGCAAACCGAGTACCAGGTCCCGCGCGCGGGTCGCGCCGGCAATCAGCTTGGAATGCACGGGCGATCTCCGGTGTTGCACACAGTGCATCCCAGACCAGAAGGGTGAGCTCCCGCATGACGATCAGCCAGTTGAACGAGGATACGACACGGGTGGAGGACCGGGAAGCGACCGGTCCGACGCGTTCTCGCATGGGAACCAAGGCGGCAGTTGCACCGGCTTCCGCTCGCCGGGTGGCCGGCGGGAACGCCCGGAGCCGGGGCTCCGACGCTGATGCGCTCGGCCTTTTCCTCCGTGATCTCGACCACCATCCCCTCCCCGACCACGCGGCCCAGACCGAGCTGGCGAAACGGGTCGCCGCCGGTGACGAGGACGCCAGACGGGAGATGGCTGCGGCCAACCTCCGTCTCGTCGTCCACTGGGCCCGTCGCTACCAGGACCGGGGGGTCGATCTCGGCGATCTCATCCAAGAGGGCACTTTCGGACTGATGCGCGCGGTGGACAAGTTCGACTGGGAGCGCGGCTTCCGGTTTTCCACCTATGCGACCTGGTGGATCCGCCAGGCACTTCAACGGGCGGTCCAGCAGCATGGTCGTACCATCCGACTCCCCATGGAGGTTGCGGAACGGAACCAGCAGGTCGAGGCGGCTACCTGGGAGTTGACCCACCAGTTCCAGCGGCCCCCGTCGGACGCGGAACTGGACGAGGCGACCAATACCACGACAGCCATGCGCGAGGACTTGAGCAACGTCGCACGTGTAGTGGCGAGTCTCGATCAACCGGCCACGACGGATTCCACGTCGACACTGGGCGACCTGGTGTCGACCGACACCAGCGACTTCGAGGACGAGGTGGCCTCGGAGCTGACCCTGGGCCTGGTGCGCCAAGCCGTCGACCGTCTGACCGACCTGCAGCGGGCGGTGATCCGCAACCGGTTCGGGTTCGACGGCTCAGACCCCGCGTCCCTTCAGACCACCGCCGAGCGACTCGGGGTCGGCGTCCGGAAGGTGCGCCAGGCAGAAGCGGAGGCCCTGGCGATCCTGGCCGACAGCCAAGCGCTTGAAGCGGCGCACGAGGCCGCCTGACGCTGCCGAGAGGCCGTCTGACGTCGGCCGCGGACGGGGCCGCCGTTGCCGAGCCCCTCGCGACGGCGAAGATGAGTCACCTCAGGTCTCGGTGAGGCCTGCCAGGACCGCCGCCAATTCGTCGGGGAGTGATGACTCCCACGCCATGCGCTCACCGGTCCGAGGATGGTCGAGCTCCAAGGAGCGTGCGTGGAGGAACGGCCGTTCGAAGGGAGCGCCCTCGGTCTGAAGCCTGACGGGCAGCGGACGACCGTAGGTGGAGTCACCGATGACCGGATGGCCGATGGCCGCCAGATGCACTCGGATCTGGTGGGTACGCCCCGTCTCCAAGGTTGCCTCGATCAGCGAACAGGCCCATGGTTCCGTGAACCGTCGCTCGACGCGGTAGCGCGTGCGTGCACCTTTGCCCCTGCGGGCGACCGTCATGCGGGTAGGCGCCTGGGATGACCGGGCGATGGGGGCGTCGACCATCCCTGCATCCTCTTCCACCAGCCCCGACACGAGCGCCGCATACCGTCGTCCGACGGTACGTGAACCCATCTGGGAGACAAGGTCGCGATAGGAGTCAGCGGTGCGGGCAACGACCAACAGTCCCGACGTCCCCCGATCGAGACGGTGGACGATGCCGGGACGATCGGTCCCGGATCTCTCCACGTCGGCCAGGGAAGCCAGTTCGGGAAACCGGGCGAGCAGGCCGTTCACCAACGTCCCCTCTCGATGACCTGCACCAGGATGCACCACCAAGCCGGCGGGCTTGTCGATCACGATGATGTCGGGGTCGGAGTAGACCACGGAGAAGACAACCGATGGGTCCGGCTCGGGCAGCCTGCTCGTCGGGGCCTCGTCGAGTGAGATACCCAGGATCTCACCGGTCCGGAGGGGTCGGCTCCGCGTGCGCACCGTCGCTCCGTCGACTCGCACACGGCCCGAGGCCACCATCGCCTCCACGGAGGAGCGGGAGCGGTC
>DAHXOD010000249.1 GCA_027365055.1 bacterium | reverse complement strand
AGCCCCTCGGCCAGCTCCGGCTTCATTCGGTGGAGCTCCATGATCTTCTCCTCGACCGTCTTTTCCGAAACCAGCCGGGTGACCGTCACCGGCCTCTCCTGGCCGATCCGGTGGGCCCGGGCGGTCGCATTGATCGAGAGGGGGAGATCGTGAAGAAAGAGTTTTTGTAAGCATTCGTTAAAGCCTTGAGCCCCCAGTCCCCCGACTGAAAAAGGGGGGGGACTGGACACGATAGGGCCCTTCATGGTACAACGGGGGCATGCAGACTCCAGAGATCCTCCCCCAAGCTGATCCTTCCGCTCCCATCGAACGGCCTTCCTCTTCGGAAGAGCTTCTCCACTCGAATCGTCACTGCCTCACCTGCCCTCACACGCAGGCTCTTTCCTGGTGGGAAGAGCGCCACAAAAAAGACCAGGAGATCATCGCCTCCCGAGACAACGAGATCGTTGAGCTGAAGGGGACGATTCGTTCTTTGAAAAAGGACCTCTTCGGCAAAAAGTCCGAAAAAGGCAATCCT
>DAHXOD010000248.1 GCA_027365055.1 bacterium | reverse complement strand
CGTTCGATGCGGTTGTCGTCAACGACGCGACGCCCGAGGCGCTCGGTGCGAAGGTGCGCGAGGTGGTCGTTGCACTGCTGGGTGAGGTGGTGCTGACCGGTACCCCGGTCCGGCGATGCGATAGCGCGGCCGGACCGAGAGTGGGCGTTGGGCCCGGCGGCACGTGGTGACGAGAAGGGAGGCCCGGCCATGGTGGTGAGCGAGCTCGTGAGGATATTGCAGGGGCACCTGCGCTCGGGTGGAGAGGACGTCGAGGTGGTCTTCGACATCACGGACAAGGACGTCGTCGTCCCGACCGTCGAGGACGGCATCTGGCCGGTGCGTGGGTTCGAGGTCGTCGACGGCCGGCTCTACCTGCACGCTGGAGACGAGGTCGTAGACCGTGGCGCGTAACGCGTACCTCGGGCTTGCGGCGCTCGCGACGCACCCGGCGTTCTCGTTCGAGCGCTGCGAGCTCGTCTGTCCGCTGTGTCTCGAGTTCGCGACACGGCGCGTCGCGGAGTACGACGCGCACTTC
>DAHXOD010000247.1 GCA_027365055.1 bacterium | reverse complement strand
AACCTGTTGAGTGCGAAGTGCGAGCCTAGCTGCCTTCTCGGTGGGTAGGCCAAAGGCTTCATCGTAGCCGTTGGTATGGAGAGATTGCGTTCCTCCGAGCGCTGCAGCCAGGGCTTGCACTGAGACGCGGACCAGATTCACCTCTGGCTGTTGGGCGGTCAGGGTGGATCCGCCTGTTTGGGTGTGAAAGCGCATGAGTTGTGATCGTGAATCTTCAGTGTGAAAGCGATCTCGCATGAGATGTGCCCATATTCGGCGGGCAGCTCTGAATTTGGCAACCTCTTCGAAGAGGTTGTTGTGGGCGTTCCAAAAGAAGCTGAGTCGGGGTGCGAAGTCGTCTATGGCGAGCCCAGCGGCGAGTGCGGCCTCGACGTAAGCGATGCCGTTTGCTATCGTGAACGCGAGCTCTTGGGCAGCGGTTGAACCTGCTTCGCGTATGTGATATCCGGAGATTGAGATCGTGTTGAAATGTGGCAACTCTCGCTGGCAATAGGCGAAGATGTCGGTGATAATCCGCAT
>DAHXOD010000246.1 GCA_027365055.1 bacterium | reverse complement strand
ATTTTATCAAGCTCGGGATGGGAGGGCTGGAAGGAGTATCGAGAGGAGCTCATGAACCGCCCCGCCTCCTTATTGCAGAATATGGAGACAGGGACATGCCTGCAATAATGCTCGTAGGAAAGGGCATAACCTTTGACAGTGGAGGAATATCCATAAAACCTTCAGAAGGAATGCAGGAGATGAAATTTGACAAGTGCGGAGCCGCTGCCGTGCTTGGGGCGTTGAAGGCGATCTCAGAGATGGGCTTAAAGGCGCATGTAGTTGGTCTTATGCCGTTGACGGAGAACATGCCGGGAGGCGGTTCTTACAAGCCCGGAGAGATCCTCAGGCACTACAACGGGGTAACTTCTGAAGTAATAAGCACGGATGCGGAAGGCAGACTTGTACTGGCAGATGCACTATCTTACGGCATTGATAAGTACAAGCCTTCGGCTGTCATCGACCTGGCAACACTCACAGGTGCATGTGTTGTTGCCCTTGGAAACAATATTGCAGGAGTGATGGGAAATAACAGGGAGTTGC
>DAHXOD010000245.1 GCA_027365055.1 bacterium | reverse complement strand
TCCTGACTCCCGACTCCTCTCGCTTCTGGCCCGTCGAGGCGTGGCGCCCCGGTGTGACCCCGCCCTCGTTCGACAAGCAGCCGGTGCGGAACTGGGCCGAGGCGACGGGCTGGGACAAGGAGTCCGATCCTCCTCCCGTGCCCCAGGTGGTCCTCGACGAGACTCGGGCGCGCTACCTGTCGGCCTACGAGAAGCTGACTGGCCGCTCGTTCGCCAGCTGGTGGGGCGTCGCCGGTGCCGGAGAGGCGGCTCGATGAGGTACGCCGTCCACGTCGAGGTGTCGAAGCTCGACGGCATCGCGGACCCCGAGGGCCGGACCATCGAGCGGGCGCTGCCTGCGCTGGGCTTCTCGGGTGCCGGCGCCGTCCACGTCGCGAAGGTCGTCCGGTTCGACCTCGACGCCGTGGACGAGGCCAGTGCACGTGCCGTGGCCGAGCAGATGTGCTCGAGCCTGCTTGCCAACCCCGTCATCGAGCGCTACGAGGTGGAGCTGCATCCTTCTTCTGCGCCAGGTGGCGTGGGC
>DAHXOD010000244.1 GCA_027365055.1 bacterium | reverse complement strand
GGGGATGGTTCGAAACTCCTCAAGGGCAATTGATATCCTATCAATACGCACTGGAGTTGAGTATTCAATAAACCAACCCCTTATGCCGCGCGTCCCGCGCCGTTCCTTCTTCGATATCTGAATATTGAGGGAGGCTTTCTCATGCCCACGCGCGGATTTGTCGGCATCGGCACCGCCGAACAGTTTAATGGGCGCTACAACCACTGGGATTCCTACCTCACCGGACTCGGCCCCGATGTCTGGGCCACCGTCCAGCGGTTTTTCCGTGCCGATCGGCACGTTAACGGGTTTGCCAAGCTGCTTCTGAGTTATACCGATTGGCGACAGATGACCACCTCTGGAATTTGCGAATACTGCGGCCAGTATTCCATGGCAATCAGTTCGGAGCACGTGGTCACAACAGCCCAAGTGCAATGAATTCTTGCCATCCTGAGCGGATCGGTGAATATCATAGTCTATGGTCCGGTGCGGAGCGGTCGGATGTAGTTGAGCACTCCGCACAGCAAGTAATAAGTGGTCGGTCGA
>DAHXOD010000243.1 GCA_027365055.1 bacterium | reverse complement strand
AAGCGTGCATCGACCACGCGGACCGACGGGTCGGCGAGGCGGTCGGCGAGCCACTGGGTCGGGGCCAGGGCCTCGGGGTGCAGGTAGGCCACCGCGTCGATCGCCTGCATGTCGGACAAGCTGACCTCCAATCGCGGGTGCGGGTGCGGGTGCGGGTGCGGGTGCGGGTGATCTTGCCTCACCAGAGTTGCACACATATTCGATGAATGTCAATATGCTGATGTGCCAAATTCTCGACGAGGACCTGCCCCGACCACGCCGAGGTCCGGGGACGGCGACGCGTATCCAACGCTCGACCAGGCCGTCGCGCGAGACGAGGCTGAGCGGATCGCCAAGCTCTTCAAGGCCCTGGCCGACCCGACCAGGGTCCAGCTCCTCGGGCTGCTCCGGGCAAGGCCCGGCGGCGAGTGCGGGTACGACCTCACCGGTCCGCTCGGCATCTCCCAGCCGAGTGTGAGCTACCACGTGCGGATACTCCATGAGGCCGGGCTGGTCACCAGGGAGCGACGCGGCAGCTGGGTCATCT
>DAHXOD010000242.1 GCA_027365055.1 bacterium | reverse complement strand
AGCTCGAGAGCCACCGAATTGGCCGGGTGTCGGTGAGCCAACGTGCTGCGCTCGGCCGAACCGATCACGTCGTACGGGGGAGCAATGACCTGGTCCAATCGGACCAAGTCGAGGTTGTACCGCATCCCGCGGAATGGCTCGAACGTCGGCATCCGCTCAGCCTGGCACACCGCAGGGCACGTCGCGCCAAGCGCCGCAGAGTGACCGGGTGGTCGTAGACTCGTGTTGTGCCAAAAGCCCGACCGGAGAGCGCGCTCCGTGCTGATTCGGCCATGCCGGACCGCAGTGTGCCCGAGCGTTCCTCGGCCGGCGGGGCCGGCGGGGCCGGCGGGGCCGGCGGGAGTGCGGTGGCCGGCGGGGTTGACGGAGACGACGTCGAGCAGGGGGTGGATCGGATAGCCACGGTACCCAACGCCATCACTTTGGTGCGCCTCTTGTGCATTCCGTTGTTCGTCTGGCTCCTCTTTGGGGCCCACCGGCAGACCGATGCCGCCATCCTCCTCGCAGTCTTGGGGGCCACCGACTGG
>DAHXOD010000241.1 GCA_027365055.1 bacterium | reverse complement strand
GGTCCGGATCATCTGCCAGGCCCAGTCGGGGCCCGCTGCGGCGCGCAACACCGGCATCGAGACCGCTTCGCAGCCGTGGATCGCCTTCCTCGACGCCGACGACGTCTGGCATCCTGGAAAGCTTGCCACCCAATTGGACGTAGCAGCCGCTCACCCCCAGGCGGTGGCCGTAGCGAGCGACTGGGTCCGCCGAGGCCCCACCACCGGAGCTCCGCCGTCGCCGGCTCCGGTCACCGGTCACCACGCCAGCGACCCACCACCGACGACCGCCGTCGCCACCTGTGACAGCGCCGGTGAGCGCAGCGCCGGCCACGCCACACAGAGGCGCGTCCCCACGTCGGTGATCACCGAGGCTGATCTGCTGGTGCTGAACCGCTTCCAAACCTCCACGGTGCTCGCCCGCACAGCCGACGTGCGCGCCGTGGGGGGGTTCGACACCTCGGTGGACGGCGTAGAGGACTGGGATCTATGGCGCCGGCTGGCGGCTCGGGGACCGATCGTCAAGATCGACCGTGCCCTGGTGTCATA
>DAHXOD010000240.1 GCA_027365055.1 bacterium | reverse complement strand
CTCGGGGTCGCCATCGGCGAGGTTGTCCATGACCCCGAGGGAGACGGCGTTCACGGTGACGCCGGACGGACCCAGCTCCACGGCGAGGTGGCGGACCATGGCCTCCACTGCGCCCTTGGACGCGCCGTAGAGGGCCAGGCCGCGGGACAGGCCGACGGCGGCGGCCCCGGAGGAGATCTGGATGATCCGGCCCCACCCCCGCGCCACCATGCCCGGCGCCACGGCGTGGATGCAGTGCAGGGAGCCGAAGAGGTTGAGCTCGAGATCCCGTGACCAGGATCCCGGGTCGGTGTCGAGGAACGGCGACATGGTGAACCCCTCGGCGATGCCGGCGTTGTTGACCAGGATGTCGACGGGTCCCAGCAGTGTGTCAACCTCGTCCATCGCGGCGTCGATGGCCGCCCGGTCGGTGACGTCGAAGCCGAGCCCCACGGCACGCCCCCCTCCCTGTCCGATCGCCTCGGCCACCGCGGCGGCCCGATCGCCGTGGAGGTCGTTCACGGCCACGGCCACCCCGGCGGCGCCGAG
>DAHXOD010000023.1 GCA_027365055.1 bacterium | reverse complement strand
AGCTGGTCGGGGTGTTCGAGGGGAAGATCATCGACGTCGGCCCCGATCGGCTCACGGTCATGCTGGCGGGCGCCCCGACCAAGCTCGACGACTTCGAGGACCTCATCCGCGGGTACGGGATCGTCGAGCTGCAGCGGACCGGTCGGGTGGCATTGCCTATGCTCGACCGGTCAGACCAGTATTCCCGAGCCGGAGCCGGGGTCACCGGCTCCGCCCACCATCCAGAAAAGGCAGGTTGATCCCCATGGCCACGCTGTACTACGAGAAGGACGCCGATCCGGGCCTGATCGGTGCCCGAACGGTGGCGGTGATCGGCTACGGCTCCCAAGGGCACGCCCACGCCCTCAACCTGTCCGAGTCCGGGGTCGACGTCCGCGTCGGGTTGCGCGAAGGCTCGTCGTCGCGCGCCAAGGCGGAAGAGGCCGGCCTGCGCGTGCTCACGGTCGCCGAGGCCTCCGCCGAGGCCGACGTGATCATGATCCTGCTGCCGGACACCGAGCAGGCGGCCGTGTACCGCTCGGAGATCGCCCCGCACCTGAAGGCGGGCGACGTGCTCCTGTTCGCGCACGGGTTCAACATCCGGTTCGACCTGATCGACCCGCCGGACGACGTGGACGTGGCGATGGTGGCCCCGAAAGGGCCCGGCCACCTGGTCCGCCGCACCTACACCGAGGGCGGGGGCGTCCCTTCCCTGGTGGCGGTGGCGGCCGATCCGTCCGGGACCGCCCATGCGCTGGCGCTGTCCTACGCCCACGCCATCGGGGCCACCCGGGCCGGAGTCCTCGACACCACCTTCGCCGAGGAGACCGAGACGGACCTGTTCGGCGAGCAGGTCGTCCTCTGCGGCGGGCTGACCGCGCTCGTCCAGGCCGGCTACGAGACGCTGGTCGGCGCCGGGTACCAACCGGAGTCCGCGTACTTCGAGTGCCTGCACGAGCTGAAGCTGATCGTCGACCTGATGTACGAGCAGGGGATCAGCGGCATGCGCTTCTCCATCTCGGACACCGCCGAGTACGGGGACCTCACCCGCGGTCCCCGGGTGATCAACCAGGCGGTGCGGGAGGAGATGGGTCGGATCCTCGGCGAGATCCAGGACGGCACCTTCGCCAGCGAGTGGGTCGAGGAGAACGCCAAGGGGCGGCCGCGCTACAAGGCGCTCCGGCAGGCGGGCCTCGACCATCCGATCGAAGCGGTCGGGGCGGAGCTGCGGGCGATGATGCCGTTCGTGACTGCCGGCAAGCAGAAGATCCAGGACATCTCGGGGGGGTGATCCGCCGGCGGACCGGATCGGACCGGCGGACCGGATCGGACCGGCGGGTCGGGGGAGGGGCGGCCTCCCACCGGCCCCACCGGCCCCGCTCGTCGGGCATGCTGGCCGTGCTGGCCGTGCTCTCGACGGTGGCCGCCGCCTGTGGGTCGAGCGCACCGGCGGCCTCCGGTGGGACTCCTGCGGGTACCGCTCTCCCTCAGTTCGTGGCGGCCGCTGCCGGCATCCCCCGGCCGGTCTGGCTCTGCCACCCGGGGATGGCGCACGATCCCTGCACCTCCGACCTGGCCACGACGGTGCTGCCGGCTCACGGCTCCCCGACGGTGGTGCGGACCGGCCTTGCCGGACATCCGCCGGTCGACTGCTTCTACGTCTACCCGACGGTCAGCACCCAGACCACCGGCAACGCGAACCTGAGCGTCGACCCGGAGGAGACGGCGATCGCCCAGGCCCAGGCGTCCCGCTTCTCGACCGTCTGCCGGGTGTTCGCCCCCATGTACCGCCAGCTCACCCTGTCCGCCATCGGCGGGGGGCACACCAGCCCCGCACCCTCGCTCTCCGAGGCCTACAGCGGCGTCCTCGATGCCTGGAAGTACTACCTGGCTCACGACAACCACGGTCGCGGCGTCGTGTTCATCGGCCATTCACAGGGCGCGTCGATGCTCATCCGGCTGCTCTCGTCCCAGGTGGACCCCAATCCCGCCGAACGGCACCTGCTGGTCTCGGCCATCCTCGCCGGAGGGAACGTGACCGTGCCGGTCGGCAAGCGGGTCGGTGGGAGCTTCGCCCATCTGCCGTCGTGCAACTCGGCCACCGAGACCGGGTGCATCGTCGCCTACTCCAGTTTCGACCAGCCGCCCCCGACCAACAGCCTGTTCGGCCGGGTGGGCACCGGGGTGAGCGGACTGTCGGGCCCGGGCGACGGGACCACGCCGGCGTCGGACCTGCAGGTCCTGTGCGTCAACCCGGCGTCGATCGCCCACCCGACCCGACCCGGGCTGCTGCTGCCGTACGCACCCACCGCCCGGTTCCCCGGTCCCCTGGGCCTGGCCGAGGGGACCCCTCCCCGCGCATCCACCCCGTGGGTGAGCGAGCCCGACCTCTACACCTCGCGGTGCGTGCAGCACGGGGGCGCAAGCTGGCTTCAGGTGGACACCACCGGCATCCCCGGGGATCACCGCCCGGTGGTCCGCCAGGTCCTGGGCCCGGCCTGGGGTCTCCACCTCGACGACATCAACCTGGCCCTCGGAAACCTGGTGGCGCTGGTCCACGACCAGGCCGGGGCCTACACCAGGGCTTGAGAGTCCCGTCCGGCGCCATCCGTCCCTCGACCGACCAACCATCGGTGGGGACCCTGTGTCAACCGGCCAGGGCGCCCACCACGTGGTTGATGCAGGCACACAGCGATGCCACGTCGTCGGGGTCGATGGCGGGGAACATGGCGATCCGGAGCTGGTTGCGACCGAGCTTCCGGTACGGCTCGGTGTCCACGATCCCGTTCGCCCGGAGCACCGCGGCCACCGCCGTGGCGTCGATCGCGTCTTCGAAGTCGATGGTCCCCACCACGTGGCTCCGGTCGGCCTCCCGTGCGACGAACGGGGTGGCGAAGTCGGAGGCGTCGGCCCAGGTGTAGAGGATCTCCGCCGACCGGTCGCAGCGTCCGGTGGAGAATGCCATGCCGCCCTGCTCGTTGAACCACCGCACCTGGTCGTCCATGACGAAGAGCGTGGCCAGCGCCGGGGTGTTGTACGTCTGGTCGAGCCTCGAGTTGTCGAGGGCGATGGCCAGGTCCATTGACGCCGGCGTCCATCGACCCGACCCGGTGATGCGGCCGATCCGCTCGACGGCCGCCGGGGAGAGCAGGGCGACCCACAGCCCGCCGTCGGAGCCGAAGCACTTCTGCGGTGCGAAGTAGTAGGCGTCGAACTGGGCGGGGTCGACCGGCAGGCCTCCCGCGCCCGAGGTGGCGTCCACCGCCACCAGGCCACCGCCGTCGCCGGGCGAGGCCGAACCAGCCGGTCGGGCGATCTCCATCATCACCCCGGTCGAGGTCTCGTTGTGGGTGAGCGCGTAGAGGTCGACGTCGTCCCGGGCGATCGCCTCGGGATGGGTGCCCACCTCGGACGTGATCACTTCCGGAGCTCCGATGTGGGGCGCCGACGCGGCGGCTGCGGCGAACTTGGACGAGAACTCGCCGAAGCTGAGGTGCTGGCTCTTCGACTCGATCAGGCCGAAGGTGGCGGCGTCCCAGAAGCAGGTGGCACCTCCGTTGCCGAGCACCACCTCGTACCCGTCGGGCAGGGCGAACAGTGCCGCCAGGCCGGCCCGGAGGCTGCCGACCACCGACTTGACCGTCTTTTGGCGGTGGCTGGTGCCGAGGAACCGGGTGGACGCCTCGGAGAGGGCGGCGACCGCGTCCGGGCGGACCTTGGACGGCCCCGAGCCGAAGCGGCCGTCGGCGGGGAGCAGGTTGGCAGGGATGCGGATGTCAGGGGTGTCGGTCACGTATGGAATCATGGCATCCATGGCCCGCCCGACCGAAACCCGCGTCTCGGCCCGTCTCGCCGCCGTCTCCCCGTCGGCCACCCTGGCCGTCGACGCCAAAGCCAAAGCGCTGCAGGCCACCGGGGTGAACGTGATCGGCTTCGGGGCCGGTGAACCCGACTTCCCCACCCCGGCGCACATCGTGGAGGCCGCGGTCGCCGCGTGCCGAGACCCGCGCAACCACAAGTACTCGCCCACCGGCGGGCTCCCCGACCTGCGCCAGGCGCTGGTGGAGAAGACCCGCCGCGATTCGGGGCTCGAGGTGACCCCGGCCCAGGTGCTGGTCACCAACGGCGGCAAGCAGGCCATCGCCAACGCGTTCGCCGCCCTGTGCGACCCCGGCGACGAGGTGATCGTCCCCGCCCCGTACTGGACCACCTATCCCGAGTCGATCGCCCTGGCCGGCGGGGTGCCGGTCGTGGTCGGGACCGACGAGTCCACCGGCTTCCGGGTCGCCGTCGACCAGTTGGAGGCGGTCCGGACCGACCGGACCAAGGTGCTCCTGTTCGTCTCCCCGTCCAACCCGACCGGGGCGGTCTACCCGCGACCGGAGATCGAGGCGATCGGCCGGTGGGCGGTCGAGCACGGGCTCTGGGTGATCACCGACGAGATCTACGAGCACCTGGTCTACGGGGGGGCGGAGCACCATTCGATGCCGGTGGTGGTGCCGGAGCTGGCCGATCGGTGTGTCGTGGTCAACGGCGTGGCGAAGACCTACGCGATGACCGGCTGGCGGGTCGGGTGGATGGTCGGCCCGACCGACGTGGTCGCGGCGGCCACCAACCTGCAGTCCCACGAGACGTCGAACGTGGCCAACGTCAGCCAACGGGCGGCCTTGGCCGCGGTGGCCGGCGACCTGGTGGCGGTGGCGGAGATGCGCTCGGCCTTCGACCGGCGACGCCTCACCATCCACCGCATGCTGAACGAGATCGACGGCGTGACCTGCCTCGAGCCGGAGGGGGCGTTCTACGCCTTCCCGTCGGTGAACGGGTTGCTGGGTCGCTCGCTGCGTGGCCGGACGCCGGCCTCGAGCGCCGAGCTCGCCGAGCTCGCCATCGACGAGGCCCAGGTGGCAGTGGTCCCCGGCGAGGCGTTCGGTGCGCCTGGCTACTTCCGCATGTCCTACGCGCTGGGCGACGACGACCTGGTCGAAGGCGTGTCGCGGTTGGCGGCGCTCTTCGGCGAATCCTCGTGACGGAACCCGCCGGAGCACGCGGCCGCTGACCCCGCACAGCGCTGACGGGAGCGGCACGGTCTCCGACGGTGTCGGCACGCAGCGACCGCAACGGATCTGCAACAGGCAACTGATCTCCAACAGGAAGGAACACCATGGGTAGGGTGCTGGTCACCGAGAAGCTGGCCCAGGCAGGTCTCGACCTCATGGCCGAGGCCGGCCATGAGGTGGACGTCCGGTTGGGGCTGTCCCCCGACGAGTTGGTGGTGGCCATTGCGGGGGCCCACGCACTGGTGATCCGCTCTGCCACCACGGTGACCGCGGAGGTACTGGCGGCCGGTACCGACCTGGTGGTGGTGGGGCGGGCCGGGATCGGTCTCGACAACGTGGACGTACCGGCGGCGACCGAGCGGGGCGTGATGGTGGTCAACGCCCCTCAGTCCAACATCCTGTCGGCAGCAGAGCAGGCGATGGCCTTGCTCCTGGCCCAGGCTCGCAACGTCCCCCAGGCGCACGCCGCGTTGGTGGCGGGCAAGTGGGAGCGCTCCAAGTGGGAAGGGGTGGAGCTCTACGGAAAGACGCTCGGGGTCATCGGGCTCGGGCGGGTGGGGGCACTCGTCGCTCAACGGGCCCTCGCCTTCGGGATGCATCTGGTGGCCTACGACCCGTTCGTGTCGGCCGACCGGGCCCGGCACATGGGGGTGGAGCTGATGGGTCTGGACCAGTTGATGGGCGAGTCCGACTTCGTCACCATCCACCTCCCGAAGAACGCCGAGACACTGGGGTTGGTCGACGCAGAGCTCCTGGCAAAAGCCAAGCCCGGACTGCGGCTGATCAACACCGCCCGGGGCGGGATCGTCGACGAGGATGCATTGGCCGATGCCGTCCGCTCGGGGCACGTCCAAGGGGCCGGCCTCGACGTGTTCGCCAAGGAACCCACCACCGAGTCCCCCCTGTTCGAGCTGCCCTCCGTGGTGGTCGCCCCCCACCTGGGTGCGTCGACCGCCGAAGCGCAGGACAAAGCCGGTGTCACCATCGCCGAGCAGGTGATCCTCGCCCTGGCCGGCGACTTCGTGCCGTTCGCGGTGAACGTGGCGGCCGGCGACGTCTCCGAGACGGTGCGCCCCTTCATGGGACTGGCCGAACAGCTCGGCCGGATCTTCTCCTGTCTCAACGACGGGCTTCCCGCCGCGGTCGAGATCGAGTACCAGGGCGGCCTGGCGGGGGCCGGGACCGGCATCCTCACCCTCTCGGTGCTGAAGGGGGTGTTCGCGGCGGGGACTGCGGAGCCGGTGTCCTACGTCAACGCGCCCCAGCTCGCGTCCGAACGGGGTCTCGAGGTGCGAGAGACCTCGACCACCACCGCCCACGACTACGTGAACCTGATCACCTTGCGCGGCGGCGAGCACTCGGTGGCCGGCACGCTGACCGGGCCGCGCACCGAGCCGCGGCTGGTGATGATGGACGACCACACGGTGGAGGTTCCCCCCGCTCCGCACATGGTGGTGGTCCGCAACGACGACCGGGCCGGGATGATCGGCGCGGTGGGGACGGTCCTCGGTGACGCCGGCGTATCGATCTCGTCGATGGCGGTCGGGCCCTCCGCGTCGGGGAACACGGCGTTGATGGTGCTCTCCACCGATCGCCTGGTCCCCGGAGACACGCTCGACCGACTTCGAGGGACGGCTGGGATCAGCGACGTCCACACCGTCGAAGCCTGAACCGGCGGGCGTCTGCTTCGGAGCCCGCTGTCGCTCCGGGGGATCCGTCAGGACCGGTGGTGGACCAGGAGCCGGAAGCCGGCATCGTAGGTGGCGGCGCGGGTCAGCTCGGGATGGCGCCGTTCCCAGGTCCCGTCCTGCAGGTCCTCGGCCAGGCGGGCCATGCGTGCTTCGACCAGGGGCCGGTCGAGCAGGGCGAACCCTGACATGTGGCTGCGGACCGCCGGGTCGAGGTAGGCATGGGGGCGGCACCAGAAGGCCCCGAGCACGCCGTCGGCGAACTGGCGGGTCATCGGTAGCGTGGCGACGTCGGCATCGAGGAGGCGGACGACCTCGGTGAAGGGCAGGCTGGTCCTGGCCAGCGCGGCCATCTCGGGCAGGTAGTCGCTGACGATCCACTGCTGGTTGTGCACCGAGGGATCGAAGGTCACCACCACCTGTGACGGTGCAACCCGGCGCAGCTCGTCGATCCCGGACCGCTGGTCCTCCCAGTGGTGGACGGTCAGCACCGCCAAGGCCACGTCGAAGGAGCGATCAGCGAACGGGAGCTCCTCGGCCCGCCCCCGTACCGCCGGCGCCGAGCGGGGCGACCGCTGCCCGAGCATCACGTCCGACGGCTCGACGGCCACGACCGCCTTGGCCCGCGGGTCAGGCTCGTAGGATCCGGTGCCCGCCCCCACGTTGACCACCGAACGGGCGTCGCTGACCGCCGACCAGATGACCGCAGCCCAACCGGGATCGGAGCGGCGACCCGACGAGTAGGTCGCGCCGATACGGTCGTAGAGATCGGAACCGATGGGTCAGCCCTGCCGGGCCGGATTGGTGGGGACAGGTGGCCAGGTGTCCCCACCGATCACGGGAGCGGTCACCGGTGACCGCTCCGTGCCGCTCACTCGGGACCGGCCGAGGCGCCGGGCCACGACCACCGCCGTGGCGACGACCACCAGACCGGCGGACCAGCGGTTCAGGATGGGTCGCATTGCGACAGCTTAGGTCCCGCCAACCCGGTTCCAGGGGTGGGTCAGCCCGAGACCCGGCGTTCGAGCAGGGCGAGCGCGAGCCGGGGGCACGACTCGGCCGCCCGATGGGCGTGGTCGAGGAGGTGGTGGGGGATCGCCTCGCCGGAGATGAGTGGGAACCCCCACGGGTCCAGCGTGATGCGCTCGGGGAACAGTTCCGCACAGACCCCGTGGCCATCGCACGAGACGGGGTCGACCACGAGCGTGACCAGACGCTTGCTCATCGGGACATGCCGGTCGTGCGCCGAAGCCGGTGGGGGGACGGGAGGGGGAGGAAGGGCGGGCCGGTGATCGCGCACGGCCCATGCCGCAGATGGGCAGCGGCGTGCTCCCCGAACACCTGGAGTGCCGTGCGGACGAACCGGGTGACGCCGTCGGGGTGCCGGCACGCCCCGCGCCCTTCGACGAGATCGCACAGGACCGGGATGCTCGCCAGGCCGTCTCCGAGCGCTGCCGGGTGGGAGGCGAGCAGGCTCATCAGCCGTGACAGGCCGGAGAGGCCGTTGACGCACGGGCCGCACTGCCCTGCACCTTCGGCCTCCAGATAGGTGACCACCCGGCTGACCTCGGCCAACGGGCAGGTGCCTTGGGGAAGCAGCACCACCACGCCGGCACCGATCGACGTTCCCTGGGCTCGGGCCACCTCTTCGGTCAGGGGCATGGCGAGGGCTCGCTCGGTGGGCATCCACCCGCCGCCGAAACCGCCGAGGAGCACACCCTGGACCCGGTGGACCTCGTGGGGAGGGAACCCGAGTGCGTCGCCGAGCCGGGCACCGAGCGGTGTCTCGAGGATGCGCGGCTCCGACCAACGACCGGTGACCGTGAGCAGGGCGGTCCCCGGCGATTCGGGTGTGCCCACTCCCCGGAACCATGCCGCACCGAACCGGGCGATGAGGGCGACGTGCGCCAGCGTCTCGACGTTCTGGACCAGGGTCGGGCGGCCGTCGACGCCCCGCTCGCGTACCGGGCTCACTCCGGTGAACGTCGGCAGACCCGGACGCCGGTCGTTGATCGTTGCCACCACCGCCGATTCCTGTCCGGCCACAAAGCGGTCGGGTGCCACCACGATCTCGACGGGGACGGTCTCGCATCCCCGACGATCGCGTTCGTGCACCGCTCGGGCGACGGGCTCACGAGCCGCCGCGGAGACGTGCAGGATCACACGGGACGCGCCGATGGTGCGGGCGGCGACCGTCGCTCCGTCGAGCACGAGGTGGGGGCGTTGGGTGAGGAGGAGCAGGTCCTTGCCGCTGGCCGGCTCTCCCTCCGCTCCGTTGGCCACCACCACCGGGCGCCGGGTGAGCGAACGGCGCACCGACCTCCACTTGGTGCCGACTGGGAACCACGCACCGCCGTGGCCGCGGAGCCCACTCCGATCGAGCTCGTCGATGAAGGAGGAGTCGATTCCCCGAGGGAGGGGACCCCATCGTCGCCAGTGCTGGTCGAGGCCAACGGTGCTGCCGGGCGCGTCCGATCCGGCCAGCAGTCTCGGGACCCGATCTGCCTCGACCCGGCTCTGTCGTGGCGTCGGAGGGGCGTCGATCGTCGCTCGCCCGTTCACTGCCCCTCCCCTGATGCCGCAGTGCCGGCAGAGTCACCACTGGCCGTGCTGCCGCCGCCAGCCGTGCTGCCACTGGCCGTGCCTGGCACGGTCCCACTGGCCGTGCCCGACACGGTCCCACTGGCCTGGTCGACCGAGAGCTGAAGGGTCAGTTGGTAGGCATGGGCTCCCCCGACGGTTGCCGTGATGGTTCCACCGTTGAGACCGGTGACGACACCCGTCGTCGTGCCGATGGTCACCGTGCCCGACGACAGTGCCACCCCGCCGTCACCCGTGGACGTACCGTCCAGGGTGACCGTCAACGGCGTCGACGCCGCGTCCTCGAGCGTCATCGACAGCACGACCTGGACCTCTCCTCGGGAATCCGGACCGGTCTGAGTCTGGGAGCCGGTCACCGAGGCGGTGAACGGGGGCGCCAAGGAGCTCGCGGCACCTCCGCTCGGGCTGGTTGGCGACGACGAGCCGTGCGGGGTCAGCTGAGCCAGGAGTGCGCTCGACGTGCCGGAGCGGTGTGCCCACCCGGGCTTGAGCGGTCCGAGCGATGCGAACACGACGGCGGCCAAGGCCACCACGCCGGCACCGGTCAGAACGCCGGCTCGCACGCCCGGGCTGAACGTGCGCCCAGTGGTGAACCGCCAGATCAAGGTTCCGGCCACGGCTGCCCCGCAGAGCGCCTCCACCGCCAGCACGCTCGGGAGCGGGGTGTCGGTCCCGGACCCCAGGGCATGGAACAGGGCGATCGGCCAGCAGAGGTACGCGAGCCAGTGGACGAATCGCCACGACTGGTAGCCGATCCGGTGGCGCAGCGCGCTGGTCACCAGCACGGTCAGCAGCAGGTCGAACGCCACCGCGCCGAGACCGACCCAGATCGGCCGGTAGGGGCTGTGGAAGGGGAGGACCGCATCGACGAAGGTGATGGGGACGTAGCCGTCTCCGATCGTGGTGACGATGTGCACCCCGACCAGCACGATGCAGAGCAGCGAAAGGTTGCGATGCAGGGCCTGCGACAGGAACCGGGGCCAGCGCTCGGTGGTCCAACCGACCGAGGCCAGCACCCCGAGCACCACCGTGGCGGTGAGTGCGACCAGGGCCACCAGGCCGGTCGCCCGGGTGAAGTACCACAACGCGGTGGATCCGTGCGCGACAGCTGTGGTGGTCAGGGCGGTGGAGGTCGCCAGCACGGTCACCGGCTCTCCGCCTCGTCGCTGGTCGGCCACCCGCCGGTGGTGGAGGCTGTGCCGTCGGAGCGGACCAGGCACCCCGGCAGACCGAGTCCATCGAGCCATTCGAGGGCGCGGTCGCCCATGACCATGGCTGCGGTCGACGCCGTGTTGGCGGCGACACAGGTCGCCGCGATCACCGAGACCGTCTTCCACACCCCGGTGGCCGGCAACCCTGTCGCCGGGTCGATGATGTGGTGCACCCGGTCTCGACCGAGGGTCCAGTGACGCGACCCGATACCCGAGGTGGCCAAGCCACCCGGACCGATGGTGACCGCTGACCGGGCATCGACCGACCCGCAGACATCGGCTAACCCGACATCGAACCGGGTGGTCGCCGGCCCGGCCAGGGCTACATCACCTCCCAGCGCGACAAGGGCGCCGGATCCGGTCCGTTCGTAGACCATCGCGGCGATGCGGTCGGCAGCCAGTGCCTTCGCCGTGGCTCCGAGGTCGAGTCGAGTCCCGGTGTCCAGGCGCACTGTTGAACGTTCCCGGTCGATCTCGACGGACTGCCACCCGGGGATCGGCCGGGGAGACGGGAGGGACCCCTGCACCCCACCGGAGACTGCGGCGAAGTCGCGGTCGTACCCGATCCGGCACAGTGCCCCGCCGACCGTCGGGTCGACGGCACCCTCGGACAAAGCGGCGGCACGGAGGGCGATGTCGAGTGCTTCGAGCAGCTCCGGAGACACCGCCACGGCCCGGCCGCCGGCGGAGGCGTTGAGGCGGCTGAGCTCCGAATCAGGGCGGAATCGACTGGCGATCCGGTCCATCCCATCGAGCTCGCGGTGCAGCAGCTTGGTGGCGGCGACCATGGCCCCGGGCTCGGTGACACACAGCTCGACCAGGGTCGACCAGGCCCTTGTCCGGTAGACCCTGGTCCGTTCCGCGCTCGGCGTCGAGATCGCGACCGGCGTCAACTGGCACCACTGGTGACCGGTGCGGGGTTCTGGCTCGGCGTGGGCGAGGTCGCCGACGGGGCGAGCGCTCCCGGCGCAGGTGAGGACGCCGACCCGCTGGATCCGGCAGCAGCCGACGAGCCGCTCGCGGGAGCGGTCTGCGTGGTGGTGGACGAAGGCGTCGTCGAATGTCCGGGAAGGGCATGACTCACGTAGAGGGCGACTCCCGCCACGGCTGCGACACTGGCGATCGCCGCGGCCCGGGTCAGCGACCGGGCCCGGTCGAGTGCCTCGTCGCGCCGGTGGTGGGGCCGGTGGCTGGCTCGGACGAACGAGCCGGTCTGTCGCGGTGGCGTCACCATGGCTATGACCGTACGGAGCGAGTCTGAAGATGTGGTGAAGTTCCGATAAGAAGCTGATGAAGTTCGGGTCCCACGGAGGAACGTGTGGGCTCAGACGGTCGACGGGACACGGACCGGCTCCCTGGCCGCTCAGGTGTGAAGGTTCTCGAAGGACGACGAGTCCGATGGATCCAACGCCCCGGAGCCCTTTGGACCCCCGGCGGCACCGCCAGCCGGGTGATCGGGCGCCTGGCGCCAAGCCACCTTGAGCCTGGCTCCTCCCAAGGGCGAGCGTCCGATGGTCCAGCTGCCTCCGGTGGTCCGCACCACGGCGTCGGCGATGGCCAGCCCGAGCCCGGTCCCGCCCGGCGAGTCGGTGACCCGATGAAAACGGTCGAAGACCTGCTCGCGGTGCTCCTCGGGGATGCCGGGACCGGAGTCGTCGACGGTCAGTGAGACCCGGTTCCCATGGTGATCCACCGCTACCCGCACGGCCCCTCCCTGACCCGCGTACCGGCAAGCGTTGTCGACGAGCACACTGATCAGGCGTTGCATCGACTCCGGGGCGGAACGAACGAACCGGTGCCCGTCGCCTGCGGCAGTGAACGACAGGTCGACGGCACCGGCGTCGGCGACGGCCCGGAAGCGGTCGACACAGTGCGAGGCCACTGCGGTCAGGTCGACGGTAACGGCCGCCTCCTCGAGGGAAGTCGGATCCCCGTCGGCCCGCGCCAACCACAGCAGGTCGGTGACGATCGACCGGAGGCGGTGGCTCTCCGCGTCGATGCGCCGGAGCGTCCCCTGGTAGCTGGCGGGGTCCCGGGGGCGGCTGAGAGCCAGATCGACCTCGGCCTCGATGACGCTGAGCGGCGTCCGCAACTCGTGGGAGGCATCGGCGGTGAACTCGGCCTGACGCCGGCGGATCTGTTCGATGGGAGCCGAGGCACGCAGCCCGACGACGAGTGAGCCGGCGAAGGTCACGATCAGCAGGAGGGTCCCCAGAAGGAGCTCTGCGATCAGCACCTCGGTGCTCACCCGGCCGATCTCACCGACGCTCTGCCCGGCGACCAGCCACCCGTTCCGGTAGGGCAGTGCGTCCACCCGGAACGTGGTGCCCGCCACGGCGATGGTGGTCGGCGTGGCGGTCCAGGGATGAGCGGGCAACACCGGTGCGCCGACGCTCAATCGGGTGGACTTCCCACGGTGGTCCACCTGCCAGACGAAGAGCGGAGCGCCGTCCAAGTCGCTGCCGCTGTGAGGTTCGAGGAGCGGCAAGGTCTCGTTCCCGAGGCCCCTTCCCCCCACCGTCCCGGGTCCGGAGCGGCTGACATCGAAGAGCTTGGCGGAGAGTCGTTGGTCGACGGACTGGGTCAGGCGGTGCACGACGACCAGGTTGAAGACCACCGCGGTGATCACTGCCACCACGCCGACGATCACCGTGGCGGTGGTGGCGACCCGGACCGCGTGCAGCCGCCGGGTGCGGCGGCTAGTCACCGGGCACCATCCGGTATCCGGTTCCACGGACGGTCTCGATGCGGGCAGTGGCGCGTTCGAGCTTCGAACGGAGCCGAGCGACGTGGACGTCGATGGTGTTCGAGCCGACGGCGTCGGCTTCGTCTTCCCAGACTTGCACCGCGATGACCCGTCGGGTCACCACGGCCGGCGATCGTCGCATCAGGAGCTCGGCCAGTCCCGACTCGATGGTGGTGAGGACGACTGGTTCGCCGTCACGGGAGAGGATCCGGGTCGTCGGATCGAACTGCAGGTCACCGCAGCGCAGCTGCGGATCGACGGTCAGCGCCGGCCGGCGTTGCAACGCACCGAGCCGGGCCACCAGCTCGCTGAACGAAAACGGCTTGACCAGGTAGTCGTCGGCCCCCCGGTTGAGGCCGGTGACCCGGTCCTCGGTGGCGTCGCGGGCGGTGAGCATCAGGACCGGGGTCCGGTCACCGCTGTTCCGCATCGCATCCACCACCTCGACGCCCGACTGGCGTGGCATGCGCCAGTCGAGGATCGCGACTTCGTAGTGGTAGGCGCGCAGGTAACGGAGTGCGTCGGCTCCGTCCACCACCGCGTCGACCACATAGCCGTGCTCGCGCAGGCCTCTCGCCAGCACCGACCGGAGTCCCTCGTCGTCCTCCGCCACCAGCACCCTCATCGAGACCTTCTCTCTGCGCATTCCGGGTTCTTCCCCGGCGTGGCCTCGGCCAGGCGGGGGAAGCCATCACCCCGCCGGGTAGGGCCCTCCGGTGGCGAGCCAGTGGCCGACGACGGGGACGGTCACCAGCGCCAGAATGACACCGATCAGCAGGCTGGCGGAGACCAGCCAGATCCGGGCCCTCGCACCGAACACGTCGTCGCGGGTGCGGCGGGCGAGGTCGGCCGGTGCGAGCTTGGTGGTCTCGACGAGGTGACCCAGCACGTGGATGGCCATCGCGCCGAACCACAGCACGAAGCTGGCCTTGTGCACGACGTACACCTCTCTGCGCAGGGTCGGTGGCACAAGGAGCAGCGCGATGCCCGACCCGACCAGGATGCCGGTGAGGAGCACCAGCACCGGACCGAGCAGCCGGAGCAAGGGGGCAGGCGGACCCTTCTCGCGGTAGGCGGGCGCCTCGGAGTAGTAACGGGCGAATCGCCAGCCGGTGCTCCCGACCTTGACGAGGATCGGAGGGAGCAGCAGCATGCCGATGAAGACGTGGGGCGTGACCAGCTGCCTGATCCGCAGGATGGTCAGCCCCTCGGCGGCGAGCAGTACCAGCAGGACCCCCGCGGTGAGACCGGTCAGGCGGGCGTTGCTCTCGACTCCTTTGCGAGCCCGCCGAGCCCGCCGCCTCGCCCGCAGTGCCGCTGGCGACTCGGCATCGCGCTCCACGGTGGCGACGGTGAGCGAGGCGGACCGGTCGTGATCATGGGCTGCACCCGGGTCGAGTGCGTCGCGTCGTCGGGGGTCGTATCCGAGCGGGAGCGACCCCCGCCCGGGCCTCGGTGCGCGCTGCTCCATCAGGTCATGGTGCCCTGTCAACATGACAGTTGCATGACGGCGCGCCCGAGCCTGGCGTGTCTGCGTCCACAATCGTCACGAAACATGAGCTATTGACCACAGAGGGTGTGAGAGGGAGCGGTTTTGTGCCCTTGTCGTTGACCCCCTATCGACGCCGGGGTAAACTTGTGACGCGTCCAGAGACGGACCGCCTTCCGATGCGGCCGTGGCACCAATCACGGCGGCGGGGGCCAGGGGCTTGGATCTGGCGAGGAAGCGCGTTCGAAGGCCGTTTCAGAGGTGGTGCGGGGCGGCCCACATTCCACCGGGCCCACCAGCGTCGGTTGCCCCCCTGCCCCTCGTGGTGGTCGGCGCTGGCGGCCCGGCGGGCTACGCCCCACCGGAGTCTGAAGACCCACCGGAGACTGAAGACCCGGGAGTGCCGTCTGCGGTGTTGGGGCTGCACGGTCCCGGGTCCTTGCCTGCCCTGCTGGTTCAGCGGGCTGATCCAGCGGCCCCGTTCAGCGGGTGGCGGGGAGCCAACCGGGCCGCTGTTGCTCGTACGAGGCGATCTCGCTGTGGTAGCGGAGGCTGAGGCCGATGTCGTCCCAGCCGTTGACCAGTCGTTCCCGCGTGAACTCGTCGAGGGGGAACCTCGCCTCGATACCGGCAGCGGGGGCGGAGACGGTGCCGGCAGTCACGTCGACGGTGATCTCCAGTGCCGGATCGGCGAAGACGGCGTCGAGCAGCTCCCGGCCGGTCGCCGGGTCTACTTGGACGGGGACCAGCCCGGCCTTGGTGCAGTTGTTCCGGAAGATATCTGCGAACTGGGGGGAGATCACCGCGCGGAACCCGTAGTCCTGCAGTGCCCAGACCGCGTGCTCACGTGACGAGCCGGTTCCGAAGTTGGGGCCGGCCACCAACACGGTCGCGCCCGCGTACTCCTCGTGGTTGAGGACGAAGTCGCGGTCGTCGCGCCACTCGGCGAACAGGCCCGCACCGAAGCCGGTGCGCTCGACCCGCTTCAGCCAGTCGGAGGGGATGATCTGGTCAGTGTCGACGTCGGAACGGTCGAGTGGGACAGCAGTACCGGTGACGACCCGAACGGCTTCCATCAGCGCACCTCCTCGGGAGTGGCGATGTGGCCCGCCACTGCGGTGGCGGCGGCGACGGCCGGGGATGCCAGGTGGGTACGTCCGCCCCGACCCTGGCGGCCCTCGAAGTTCCGGTTGGACGTGGACACCGCCCGCTCTCCTTCGGTCAGCTTGTCCGGGTTCATTGCCAGGCACATCGAACAGCCGGGCTCGCGCCATTCGAACCCGGCTGATCGGAACACCGCGTCCAAACCCTCTGACTCTGCCTGCGCCTTCACCCGGTGCGAGCCGGGGACCACCAGTGCTCGCATCCCGGCGCTCACCCTGCGTCCCCGGAGGACGTCTGCCGCCGCTCTCAGATCCTCGATCCGTCCGTTGGTGCACGATCCGATGAACACGGTGTCCACCGCCACGTCGCGCAGTGGGGTTCCGGCGGTCAGTCCCATGTAGGCGAGGGCTCGGGCCGCCGCGTCGCGCTCTTCGGGATGGTCGAAGGAGTCGGGATCGGGGACCGAACCGTCGATGCCGATCACTTGAGCCGGGTTGGTGCCCCACGTGATGTGAGGAACCAGGTCTCGGGCGTCCAGGGCGACCTCCTTGTCGAAGCTCGCATCGGGGTCGGTCGCCAGGGTGCCCCAGGTGGCGATGGCCTCGTCCCAGGTCGGGCCCTTGGGGGCATGGTCACGACCTTCGAGGTAGGCGAACGTGGTCTGATCCGGTGCGATCATTCCCGCTCGGGCCCCAGCCTCGATCGACATGTTGCAGACGGTCATGCGGCCTTCCATCGAGAGCCCGCGGATGGCCGAGCCTCGATACTCGATCACGTGTCCCATGCCGCCGCCCGTCCCGATCGCTCCGATGACCGATAGGACCAAGTCCTTCGCGGTCACTCCCGCGGGTAGCTCCCCGTCGACGGACACCGACATGGTGGCCGGGCGTCGCTGGGGGAGCGTCTGGGTGGCGAGCACATGCTCGACCTCACTGGTGCCGATCCCGAAGGCGAGCGCGCCGAACGCCCCGTGGGTGGAGGTGTGACTGTCCCCACACACGATGGTCATACCGGGTTGGCTGAGCCCCTGTTCAGGTCCGATGATGTGGACGATCCCCTGGTTGGCGTCGCCCATCGGGTAGCAGGTGATCCCGAACTCGGCGCAGTTCGCAGCCAGTACGGCGAGCTGCTTCGCCGAGACAGGATCCGCCACCGGCTTGTCGATGTCGGTGGTCGGGACGTTGTGGTCGGCGGTGGCGATGGTCAGGTCAGGACGGTGGACGGTTCTCCCCGCCAGGCGCAACCCGTCGAAGGCCTGGGGCGAGGTGACCTCGTGGACCAGGTGGAGGTCGATGAAGAGGAGGTCGGGTTCGTCCCCGGTCCCGGCGTGGACCACGTGCTGGTCCCAGACCTTTTCGGACAGCGTGCGGGCTGGCTCGGTCATCGGTGTCGGCTCCCTCAATTCTCTCTGTTCCGGCCGTTCATTTCCGGACTCTCTGCTCTGCCGGTCGTTCTCGTTCCGGATGGTTCGGGTGGTCCCGGGGACCCTCTGGTCAGCTCCCGATGGTGACGATCTCGACCCGCAGGGTACCCCCGGGGGCCGCATACTCCACCACGTCGCCCGCCATCCGTCCTTGGAGCGCCTGTCCCAGGGGCGACCCCGGTGACACGACGGTGAGGTCGCCCTGCCGTTCTTCGATCGAACCGAAGAAGAACGCTTGGGTGTCGTCCTCGTCGTCGCCCTCGTAGCGCAGCGTCACCACCGAGCCGGAGGTGACCACGTCGCTGGCCGAGGCTTCCCCGTCCACCAGCTCGAGGTTGGCGAACATCGCCTGGAGCTGACGGATGCGCGCCTCCATCTTCCCTTGGCTGTCCTTGGCGGCGTGATAGTCGCCGTTCTCCTTCAGGTCACCGAGGGCTCGCGCCGCCTCGATGACGGCGGCGATCTCCACCCGTCCCCGGGTGGTGAGATCCTCGAGCTCCGCCGCCAGCCGCTCGTAGGTCTCCCGTGTCAGCCGGGTGGGTGTGGTGTCGCTCATGGCATGCCAGGCTAACGGGTCCACGGAGGAGCCCTGCCAGCCAGCCGCCCGAATGCTCGGCCCTGCCAGACCGTGATTTCCAGGCCCGGCTGGCGCGCCCGGTGGCCGATCGGCAAAGGTGGCGCACGTGGGCTTCGATGCGCTCACGACCGATGACACCAGGGGGTTGGGCCGATGGCGACAATCGAAGGAACGTGGGACGAGCGGTTCCAAGGTGTGGCGGACACCTTGTCGGCGAGCTTGGACAGCGGCGGCGATGTCGGGGCATCGGTGGCGGTGATGGTCGACGGCGAGCTGGTAGCCGACCTCTGGGGCGGGTTCGTCGACGAGGAGAGGACGGCGCCGTGGGCCGCCGACACCCTCACCAACGTGTGGTCGACCACCAAGACGATGACCTTCCTGACGGCGCTGATGCTGGTTGACCGAGGAGCACTCGACCTCCATGCGCCGGTCGCCACCTACTGGCCCGAGTTCGCCGCCGGTGGGAAGGATGCGGTCGAAGTGCGTCACCTCCTGGGCCATACCGCCGGTCTGGCCGGTTGGACGGAGCCGCTCCGTGCCGAGGACCTTGCCGACTGGGAGAAGTGCACCTCGATGCTGGCTGCCCAGGAACCCTGGTGGGAGCCGGGGACGGCATCGGGTTACCACGCGCTGACCCAGGGGTACCTCATCGGCGAGGTGGTCCGGCGCATCACGGGTGAGTCGATCGGTTCCTGGGTGGCGCGAGAGGTCACCGGTCCGCTCGGGGCCGACTTCCACATCGGGCTGCCTGAGTCAGAGGACCACCGGGTATCGCCGGTCATCCCCCCGCCCCCCATCGACATCGAGGCGCTCAAACCGTCCGAGTATGCGCTCCGGGCGCTGGGCAACCCTCCGCTGGATGCGAGCCTTCCCCATCAGGCCTGGTGGCGGCGCGCGGAGATCCCGGCAGCCAACGGGCAGGGCAACGCCCGTTCGGTGGCGACCGTCCAGTCGATCATCGCCGGCGGGGGCGAGGCCCGGGGGACCCGGCTGCTCTCCGAGGCCACGTGCGAGCTGATCTTCGAAGAGCAGGCCAACGGGACCGATCTGATCCTCGGAACCCCGCTCCGGTTCGGGATGGGTTACGGACTGGGCAACGAGGCGATGCCGATCGGGCCCCGGGCGTGTTACTGGGGCGGCTATGGAGGTTCCCTGATCATCATGGATCTGGACGCCCGCCTGACCGTCTCCTACGTGATGAATCGGATGGAGGGCGGGCTGGTCGGGGACCTCCGCGGTGCGAACATCGTCATGGCCGCGGTCCTCGGCCTGGCGGGGGACTGACCCGACCACGGCTGCCCGAAACGCGAGCGCAAGCCACTGGCTTCAGCCCTGGGGAGGATGTCAACCGACCACACCGTGCGTGGAGCTCGGCCTAGCGGTGGAACGGCCCGCCGCTCAACCGCTGGTGTCCGCGGCGATCACGCCCGAGGCGATCGCATCGGTCAAGGTCCGGTGGTCGCGCTCGTTCTGGTCGGCGTAGCCCCCGGCGTACTCGGTCAGTGCAGTACCCATGGCCTTGCCCGATCCCAGGTACGCGGCGATGGCGATCGGATCGCCTGACCGGGCGTGGGCACGGGCGAGCGTCCACGCGCACATTTGGCCGTAGATGCCGAGCAGTTCCCCGGACATGCGGTCCACGTCGGCCGATGCCTTCCAGTCCCACAGCTGGCGCATGTAGAAGTCGCGGGTCACCCCGTCGACCCCGGTCGTCCGCTGCCATCCGAGCAGCACATCGCTGGCTGCCTGCATCAGCCGCTGCCCCTCCACCACCCGCTGCCCGTGGTTGGCGAATGTGCTGGCCCCGGCGAACGGTTCGAGGACCGAGGCCTCGGCTTGCTTGACCTGGAGGAACAAGGGGTCCTGCTCGTCACGCCCGATGAACAGGGCCACCCAGCAGCGGGTGCCGACGCTGCCCACCCCGACCACCTTGCGGGCCAGGTGGACGTAGCGATAGTTCGAGAGGAGATGGCGTTTGTCCCCGGCCAACGTGCGGCGGTACGAGCGCAGCGCGGTCCGGAGCATGTCCTCGACATCCCAGGCATCGGACTCGGAGAACAACGCCTCGATCGGCACCAGGAGCGGAGGATCGTCGCGGAAGCGCAGCTCTCCGTCCACGACGTGGGTCAGTTGGGACAGCGCCTTGAGCCGGTCCTTCGTCTCGGCTTTGGCCGCACTGCGCCGGAGGCTCTTGAGCGCGTCGGCACTCGCCTTGGCCCCCCACCGGGCGGCAAGGGCGTCACGGTCGAGCTTCGAGTACCAGATGTCGAGGGTGCACATCCCCGCGAATTCACCCATGGCGACGGTGTACTGGTGGACCGCCTGGGCGAGGACGGAGGACCGCTCGGCATCGGAACATCCGCGCGACCGGGCCGCCACCTCGAGGCTCACAACCAGGCGTTTGAGGTCCCACTCGAACGGTCCCGGCGTTGTCTCGTCGAAGTCGTTGACGTCGAAGATGAGCTCGCGCTCGGGCGACCCGAACCCACCGAAATTGAGGAGGTGGGCATCGCCGCAGAGCTGCACCTCGAGCCCGGTGTGGGGGAATTCGGCCAGGTCGGCCGCCATCACTGCGGCCGCCCCCCGGTAGAACGTGAAGGGTGTGGCGGCCATTCGCCCGTAACGGATCGGCACCAACGACGGCTCGCGGGTCAGGGCCTGGAGTTGGAGGATGGCGAGCGGATTGCGGTCGGCCGGGTCCAGGTGCCATGTGGCATGGGCTCCTCGCGGGACCCGGGTCCGGGCGCTCCGCCCGAGCAGCTTCCGGTCTGACGGGGTGAGGTGCGCCCGGTTCAACGGTTGGGACGGGCTCATGGGGTCCTCCTCAGGTCGTGGTCCACCGGTGTCGTTCCGGCGACCGCTTCACCGGCCGGCGCGAGACGAACCGGGATGGCTCCGATGCTCGAGCGTAGACACCAGCCGCCGCCGCCGCTCGCCTCAGAAGCGGGCCAGATCGCTCCGCCACTGCAGGTCTCCCCGGACCCCGTCCTCGATCGCCCGGTAGACGGCGGATCGCGCCGTCTCCAGCGAGGGCGAACGGGCGACCAGCGCGACGGCGCGGGAGGTACCCACCGTCCGGAACCGTTGGACGCCGGTCCGCACGGCTGCCGAGAACAGCACGGACGCCCCGGCCCGGGCAATCGCATCGTCGTCGACCGTGAAATCGTGTCCGTCGCTGCTCCCGACCGCGTACTCGGGGGCCACGAGGTACACCACCACCGAGGACTCGTCGGCCAGCGGGATCTGCTCAGGACGGAGCGAGCCGGCCACCATGGACGCCATCACCTCGGTCCAGTCTCCGTCGAACAGGGACATGATGTTCAACGCCTCGGGATCCCCGAACCGAGCGTTGAACTCGATCACCTTGAGCCCGTCCGGCGTGGCGAAGAACCCGGCGTTCATGCAGCCGGTGAAGGTCCGGCCGTCCTTGGCCAGATAGGCGATGGCGTCGGCGACGATGGCACAGGCCCGGTCGTAGGTGGGGCGATCGACGAAGGGGAACAGGCCTCCGGGGAGCGTGCACGATCCCATCCCCCCGGTCCCGGGTCCCTGGTCGCCGTCGTATCGGTAGGGGTAGTCGTAGGTGGCTGGGGGGAAGACGACCTGGCGGCCGTCGGTCATCGCCTGGATGGTGAACTCGGGAGCGTCCACGCGCTCTTCGACGATGACCGCGCCTCCGTGGCGGCCAGAGTCGATGACCTCGCAGGCATAGGCGGCCGCAGCCCGGTTGTCGACCAGGTGCGGCCCGACCACCTTGACCCCCTTGCCTCCGGCCAGGCCGACCGGCTTGACCACGACGGCGTTGGCGGAACCCCCGACGTGGGCGACGGCGTCGTGGACCTCGCTGGCGGTGGAAGCTGGGGCCCAACGCGGGTTGGCCTCGGGGGCGATCGCCGCCACCACCCGGCGGCTGAAGTGCTTGTCCCACTCGATCTGGGCCCCGGCCCGGGTGGGACCCACGGCGGCCACGCCCGCGGCGGACAACGCGTCCACCACCCCGGCCGCCAGCGGGTCGTCCGCGCTGACCATGGCGAT
>DAHXOD010000239.1 GCA_027365055.1 bacterium | reverse complement strand
CCGGGTGTGTCCAGCTCATGTGGGTCGGGCCTCGACGCGCTCGGCCATGAGCCGAACGGCGACACCTGCACGAAACGATCGGGTGATCGTGCCGGATCTCCTTCAGCGCCCGATGGCGTAGTTCTGCATTCCACGCTGGGTGGCTGCACCGACGTAGAAGCCGTCTCGTCGGATGCCCACGGCTGCGCTGCGGCCAAGGGACCAGGGGCCGTTCACGACGAGTCGATGGCCGCGCCGGGACAGCTCGTCGAGTACCGGCTCTCCGAACCGGTCCTCGATCTGGAGTTGGGCCGGAAATGCAACCCGCGGGTAGAACGAGGAGGGGAAGTGGGTGCTGTGGAAGGCGGGCGACTCGATCGCCTCTTGCAAGTCGAGACCGTGATGGACGTGCCGGAGGAAGAGTGCCATCGACCACTGGTCCTGGGAGTCGCCCCCCGGCGTGCCGAAGGCGAGCACGGGAGCACCGTCCTTCAAGACGAGCGTCGGCGTCAAGGTCGTCCGAGGCCTCTTCCCCCCTGCCAGTGAGTTC
>DAHXOD010000238.1 GCA_027365055.1 bacterium | reverse complement strand
GCCTGGTGCTGAACAAGCCCATCGTGGGGATGGCCGCCACCCCGGACGGCGGGGTTTTGGAATAGGCATTGAAAGGCTGGTCAGATACTTATGCGGTTTTCCAAAAATAGAGATGGTAACTCCATTCCCGAAGGTTCCTGGAAAACGTTCAATATAAGAATAATATTTAATTATCAGTAAAGCTCATTAAGTCGTTAGTTTATATATATCTAGAGTTTGAAACAAATTTATGACCTATGAATTGGATGAGGATGGGTACGACCTTGAAGCGCCTCCAAAGAGGATTATAAGTGCCAAAGGGTTTTCCATTTTCATCTGGCTGAAGGAACATCCAAAGTGGATGAAGAATCATCATAAGTGGATTTTAGAGAATATGCCTGAGGAAGAAGAACTGAATAATTCCGAGGACGAATAAAAAGAAAATTTAAAGCATTTAATAAAATAACATGGTGTTGTTATTTTCAATATTTTCAGATTATTTGAACAGGATGACTGATACATCCAAAAGGCTTGAATTAAAGCAAATATTA
>DAHXOD010000237.1 GCA_027365055.1 bacterium | reverse complement strand
GGGGGGCCGTCACAAATCCGGGCCGGACGATGGGTCTTTCGGGCCTTTTCATCCTTCTTTTTCTCCTCCTTCTCTCCCGGGTGGGGCTCGACTTTTTTCCGAAGACCGACGCCGGTCTTCTGGCCCTCCACATGCGGGCCCCCGTCGGAAGCCGGATCGAGGTCACCGACCGCTACGCCAGGGAGGTGGAGGAGACGATCCGGTCGATCATCCCTCATGACGAGATCGACTCGATCGACATCAACATGGGCCTTCCCGTCTACTACAACCTGGCCTTCTACCAGACCGACAGCATCGGCCCCGGCGATGCCGACTTTCTGATCTCGCTCAAGAAAAACCATCGCTCGGTCTTCCTCTATGAAAAGAGGATCCGGGAGAGGCTGGCCCAAAAGTTCCCGGCGCTCTCCTTTTGGTTCAAGCCGGCCGACATTATCAGCCAGGTCCTCGACTTCGGCCTCTCCGCCCCCATCGACATCCAGGTCGAGGGTCGCAACCTCGAGGCCTCCGACCGGGTGGCGAGAAAGATCCGC
>DAHXOD010000236.1 GCA_027365055.1 bacterium | reverse complement strand
CAGGTCTTCGACCTGCCCAAGATCCGCCCGCACGTGACCGAGCACCGTCTGTTGCGACGGCGCTGTTCGTGTGGGTGCGAGGTGAAGGCCGAGGCGCCCCGAGAGGCGACCGCTGCGGCCTGCTACGGCTACTCGGTGCGCGCCGTTGCCTGCTACCTGGCCGTCCACCAGCATCTGCCCTACGACCGGATGGCCCAGCTGTTCGGCGACGTCTTGGGCGTCGAGATCTCCGTCGGGGCGCTCGCCCAGATGGTCGCCGAGGGCGGGGGGATGCTCGACCTGTTCAAAGACGTCGTCGCCGATCTGCTGCGCGACGCGCCGGCGGTCAACTTCGACGAGACCGGCGGCCGGGTGGCTGGACGCCTGCACTGGGTCCACGTCGCCTCGACGGCCCTGCTCACCCTGATCGAGTGCCACGAGCGGCGCGGCACGGTGGCGATGGACGCCATGGGCGTCATCGAAAAGATGTCGGGCGTCGCCGTCCACGACGGCTGGAAGCCCTATCGCTCCTACGACGTCATCCACGGGTTG
>DAHXOD010000235.1 GCA_027365055.1 bacterium | reverse complement strand
CCTGGCCCGTCCATGGCTGCCCGACGACGTCGCCCTCGGGGTCTACGAGGCCCTCCACGGACGCCTCCCGGGGTCCGAGGTGCCGGATCGACACCGCGGGGGAGCCCGCCGGGCGGTGGCCCCATGAGCCGGTTCGTGGTGGTCGCCGGGATGTCCGGTGCCGGTCGGTCCACTGCGGCTGCCGCTCTGGAGGACCTGGGGTGGTTTGTCATCGACAACCTCCCGCCCGAGCTCATCGCCACCGTGGCCGAGCTCGCCGATCGCCCGCGATCCGCCACCCGGTCATCCGAGCCTGCGGCCCCGGCCCCGGCCCCGGCACCGGCCCCGGCCCCGACCCCGACCCCAGGATCGGCCCCGGCCCCGGCCGCGCTCTGGACCGCGGCGTCCACTTGGCCAGCTGGTGCCGGTGCGGCTGCGGTCGAGAAGGCGCCGGGCGAGCCCGCCGGGGGGACGCCGGCGGCGGGTCCGACCTGGTTGAGGGTGATCAGCCCGGCCGCTTGCAGCTCGCGTAGCGTACGGAGGGTGTCGAGAGGAT
>DAHXOD010000234.1 GCA_027365055.1 bacterium | reverse complement strand
CCAACATCCATGCCAACAATGACGCGGCCCTGCGCTCGGCTGCCCACAATGGCCATGCCGAAATCGTCAGCCGGCTGCTGGCTGCCGGCGCCAACGTTCATGCCGATGATGACAGGGCCCTGCGCTGGGCTGCCTTTAATGGTCATGTCGAAGTCGTCCGTCTGCTTCTGGCTGCCGGCGCTGATCCGGTTGTTGCATTGAAAGGCGCTCTCAAAGGGGATCGGCGTCGTATAGCGACCACGCTCGATGCCTGTGCCGCGGTGCTGACCTCAGCGCAGCGTGCCACGTTATTGGATGCTTCGCGCCCAGGCGAGTTTGTCCAGTTGCGCGCCATTGCTGCCGCCGCCGAAAAGCAGCGCGCCATCCGCCGTTGAGGACGGGCGTGACCGCCGCCACCGCCACGTGGACTGGCCAATCTTCGCCGTTGCTGCTAGAGTGACGGTATGACATCGCAGAAAAAATCACTGTTTGAATGGGTCCGCGTGGGCGACATCGCTGGCGTCAAAGCCGCGCTGGCTTCCGGCGCCAACATCCA
>DAHXOD010000233.1 GCA_027365055.1 bacterium | reverse complement strand
AGTCGACGAGCGTGCTCGCGAGATCGAGCATGACCGCCAGGCCGCCCTTCATGTCGCAGGCGCCCACTCCCCAGACGGCGTCGTCGACGACGCGCGGGGTCGTGTTGCCCGCCGGCGGCACCGTGTCGAGGTGCCCGGCGACGAGCAGTCGGCGCGACCGCCCCAGTTCGGTGCGCGCCACGACCTCGTTCCCCGTCCTCGTGACCCCGAGCCACGGACACCGCCCGAGCGTCGCTGCGACGTACGCTGCCATTGCCGACTCGTCGCGGCTCACCGAGGGGATGGCCACGAGCGCGGCGGTCGCCGCGAGAAGGTCCCCCCCCTTCGCTGTCACGTCGAGACGCCGTGAGCCCGCAGCAGCGCGTTCAGCTGCGCCTTGTCATGGCGCTCCCCTTGTTCGAGACGCTTGATCACGAGCACGCACGACAAGAAGAACTCTCCCCCGGGATACTCGCGGCGGCGCGACGCGGGCACGGCGACCGACCACGCGGGCACGGCGCCCCGGCTCAGCTCTGCACCCGTCTCCGCATCAATG
>DAHXOD010000232.1 GCA_027365055.1 bacterium | reverse complement strand
CGCGGTCGATAGTCTGCTGGCTGGGCATCGTGATCGTGAGCGTCGGCGACGTGTCGCTGGATGCCGATGCCCAGATCGGCGTCGTCGTCATCCCACCGGCAGCATTTTCGGCGTTGGCGACGGGGACCACGGAGGAGCCGATGGTGGTCGAGCGCAGGACGTTGCTGGGTCCGTTCCCAGAGGAGAGGGTTGACGAGGCGCTGGCGGTGACTCCGCTGGCGAGGAGGAGATCGGAGCCGAAGCTCTCCGTCGGTTGGACGCCGAGCGTCATGTTGTCGGGCACGGTCAGGTAGATGGGCGCTCCCGACAGCGTGAGCGGCGTGCCACCCCCGCTTCCCGAGGCCGAGGTCACCGTGAGCGAGCCCGGTTGGCCCAGGGTGCCCGTCGTCGGGACGGTCACCGGCCCGCTTCCCGAGCTGATGGAGATGGAGGCCGACACCGGGAGGTCGTTGGTCCAAAGTGCCACCACGTCGTGCGTCCCGCCGGGAGTCGGTCCGAAGAGCATGCCGTCGGCATGAGGGATGCCCGTGGGAACC
>DAHXOD010000231.1 GCA_027365055.1 bacterium | reverse complement strand
CTGGCCGACCCTTCGGCTCATCCACCTGCCGGTGCACGCCTCTTGGCTCGACCAGGCCGAGATCTACTTCTCGATCGTGCAGCGCAAGGTTGTCAATCCGAATGACTTCAGCGACACCGACCAGGTAGCCGCCCGGCTCGCAGACTTCGAGGACCGCTACAACGCCGTGGCCGAACCGTTCAAGTGGACCTTCGGGCGCGACGACCTGGCCAAGCTGCTCGTCCGCATCGCCACCCACGAACCCGCGGCGTAGCAACAGGCCGCCACCTACCATCGGCTGGCGGTGCCCATCCCCGATCCGGCCCGCTGGCGTCTCGAGCAGCGACTCGAGGCGCGACGGCGGGAGCGTTGGCCTGCCCTGCACGACCTCAAGGTGCGGTACCGGGGTGACCACGCCTACCTCACCGGCGCCGATCCCGACGGCCGCCTCCCGCTGTGCCGGCTCACCTGGACCGGCTCACCCGACGACTGGGGTTCGCCTGCTACCTGGCCAGCAGCGACCGTTACGAGCCGTCCATCCTGCCCACCGGCGCCTG
>DAHXOD010000230.1 GCA_027365055.1 bacterium | reverse complement strand
CACAGCCCCACCCCGGCAAACCGGTGCTCGAAGGCTCGGGCCAGCACCGACCCTTCTGCGGCAAGGGCAACAAGGCACTTGCGCAGGTCCCCGAGAGCCACGACATCGAACTGCTCGCGTAGGCGACCACTCGACCCCCCGTCGTCGGCCACCGAGACGATTGCCGTCACCTCCCCGGCATACAGACGCGCCGCGCGCAGCGTGACCGCCGTCCCGTGCCCACCCCCTATCGCGGTCACCCTGGGAAAGGTCACCGGTCGATGTCCCGGTGGAAGACCGAGGTCGTCACCCCGTGGGCGGTCAATCGCACATTGAGCGCCTCGGCCAACGCGACCGAACGGTGCCGCCCCCCGGTACAGCCCATCGCAACGGTCAGGTAGGACTTGCCTTCCCGGACGAAGGCCGGCACCAACATGATGAGAAGCTCTTCTACCTGATCGAGGAAGGAGCGGGTCTCGGACTGCTCCAGCACGTACGTGCGCACCGGTTCGTCGAGGCCACTCTGCACCCTCAGGTCGTCCACCCAGTAAGGATTGGGC
>DAHXOD010000022.1 GCA_027365055.1 bacterium | reverse complement strand
GACAACAAGTTCGCGCCCACGAGACGCTCTTAGGCACCGTGCCGAGGTCGATCTCACCGTTCCAACGGCCGACTCCAGGCCGGGAACGCTTGTTTTAGGGCTAGCCCACGACGCCGGTGTGGCCGGTGTGGCCGGTGTGGCCGGTGTGGCCGGTGTGGCCGGTGTGGCCGGTGTGGCCGCGTCGACGGTGGCCGGTGTGGCCGGTGACCCGCCACCCAGCCCGATACGTCATGGGAACTCAAGCGGAAGGGCCACCTGGGGGGCGCCTGGACCTGGACGAGGTCTGCGTGACACTCGGATGACCGTTGAGCGTCTTTCAGGTGACGGGCAAGTGAACTAGTTGCTTGCCAGCAAGCACTAGACTGGCCGCATGGCTGCTCCGACCGACCGGGTTTCCGCCTCGGCGCCCGTCGCCGCAAGCCGGGATGCCGATGCCCGGGATGCCGATGCCCGGGATGCCCAGGCAGCGGATCGCCCGGCGACACGGGCCGACGATCCACTCGAGGACGCCGCTCGGCTGCGTACGGCACTCATCCGGGTGGTACGACGGCTGCAGTCGATCGATGTGGCAGCCGGCGCCGGCTTCACGCCGGCCGAGCTGTCGCTGCTCGGTGCGGTGGTCCGACGGGGGCCGGTCCGCTCGTCGGAGCTCGCCGCCTGCGAGGGCCTCCACCCCACCATGGCATCCAGGCTGGTGGCCCGGCTCGCGGAGCGGGGTCTGGTGTGCCGTGACCCTGCAGCGTCCGACGGCCGGGCGACGCTGGTGTCGGCCACCGCCAATGGCCACGAGCGGTTCGCCCAACTGCGGGCACAGCGGGCTGCCTCGCTGGCGGCTGCGCTCGAACGCTTGCCGCTCGACGAGCGGGTAGCCCTGGAGAGTGCCCTGCCGGCCCTCGAGGTGCTCGGAGACCTGCTGGCGAGCTTGCAGTGGTAGCCGGACCCCCCGCTGGGGGAACAGGGGGAACAGGGGCGGCGCAGAGTGACCACGCGGGCGGGCACGGAGGATCAGGCGAGCAGTCACCGGGCGGACGCTGGCGTCGCCTCCTGATGCCGGCATGGGGCAATCGGGATCTGCATGTGATCCTCGTCGCCCGGGGAACGATGAGCGCTGCCCGCGCCATCGCCGGTGTCATCACCGCGCTCTATCTGGCGGCGGTGGGGTTCTCCGCCGTAGAGATCGGGGTGCTGTTCCTCTGTGTCACCATCGTGTCGGCGGTGCTGTCGACCGTGATCGGGATGGCATCGGACCGGATCGGTCGCAAGCCGTTCCTGGTGGCGATCCCGCTTCTGGCGGCAGTGGCCGGCGTGGTCTACGGGGTGAGCGACACGCCGGTGGTGCTCTTCATATTCGCTGCCGTCGGGAGCTTCGGGCGCGGTGCGGGCGCCGGCGGCGGGACCGTCGGGCCGTATCAACCGGCCGAGTCGGCGATGGTCGCCGACCAGGTGGCGCCGAGCTTCCGGGCTACTGCCTTCGGCCGGCTGGCATTCATGTCGTCGCTGGGCGCCCTGGCAGGCGGCCTGCTGGCCGGCCTCGCCTCGGCACCACCCCACCTACGGGCGGCGCAAGCGATGGCTGCCTACCGTCCGGCGTTCCTCGCAGCCGCAGGCCTCTCCCTGATCGCGGGAATCGTGGCACTAGCGCTCCACGATTCGAAGGGCATGACCGACCGCGTCCGCGAGTCGAGGAGGCGCAGAGGGGGTGGGGCGCCATCCCGCAACCGCTGGCCTCGCCGATCCTGGCCGGCGCTGTGGAGGCTCTGGATCACCAACAGCGTCAACGGCCTAGCGATGGGCCTCACCGGCCCGTTCGTGAGCTACTGGCTCTACCGACGCTACGGGGCCGGTCCCGGGGAGATCGGGCTCTTGTTCGCCGTGGTGAACCTGGGCTCGTTGGTCTCTACCCTGGCTGCTGCCGGCATCGGCCGGCGGCTGGGCACCGTGAGGGCGATCGTCGCCGTCCGCGCCTTTGCCGGGGTGCTGTTGATCCCGATGGTGCTTGTCCCGACCTTCTGGTGGGCCGGTGTCCTCTACTTCGTACGCATGCTGGCGCAGCGCGTCGGCCTGCCACTACGCCAGTCCTTCACCCAGGACGTCGCCGACCCGGAGGAGCGGGCCAGCCTGGCCGCGCTGTCCAACGTCCCCGCGCAGGGGACGATGGCATTCAGCCAGGTGCTGGCCGGGTACCTGTTCGACGACATCGGCCTGGCGGCACCCTTCGAGCTGGGAGCGGTCCTCCAGCTGGTCAACGCGATCGTCTACGGCGTGCTCTTCGGCCGGTGGCAGCCACACCTCTCCGGCGAGGGGCCGGTTGCCGACGGCGCTGCGCCAGTCCCCGGGACCGCGAGCACCCCCGGAGCACCTGTCCGCGCCGGCCCGAGTGCCGGTGCGCCCGTCCGAGCCGGGCCGAGTGCCGAGGCACCGGTCCGCGCCGTGAGTGAGCTGGAGTGAGCTGGAGTGGCGTGCCGTGTCGCAGGCCCTGACACACGGGGCAACGGCCGGACAATTCCCTGCGCTACCAGTGCTGAAGACGGGAGACCCGTACGATGAGACGGCCATGAGGACGGTCGTGTCGCATCAGGTATCTCCGCCCGACCCGTTGCTCACCGGCGAGTATCGGGCCGCGCTCGTGGATCGGCTCCGTCGGAATGCCCTCATGGACCGTCTCACCGCCGAGCTCGTCAACCTGGTGCCGAGCGCCGACGGTGTGCTCATCGGACTGGTCGGGGAGAACGGCCTGGTCCGTCTCGTCCATACCTCCGGGGCCCTCCAAGGGCTCGTCGGCGCCAACGTCGATCCCGCCTGTAGTCTGTCGGGCCTGTGCATGGAGGCCGGGTCCGTCCTGCGCTGCGACGATGTCACCACGGACACCCGCGTCGATCGCGCCATCATGGACAAGATCGAGATGGCGTCCCTCGTGGTGGTACCGCTCGTCCGGGACGGGAGGACCTTCGGCGTCGCAGGGATGCTCGCAGCAGCGAAGCATGCGTTCTCCGACCACGACGTGGCGACCTGCCAGGCGGTGTCCGGGATCCTGGCAGGGATCATCTCCTCCAGCGCCGACATCGCCCGGATCGCCGGGTTCCTCGGTCCCGATCAGCCCTTCCGGCCCGACGGCGACGGAGGAGACCTCGCCTGCCCCGACTCGATCGCCCGCTTCGCCAGTCGCGTCCTCAGCCCGGGCACCACGCTCCAAGTCGAGGTCCGCCACCGTATCCACAAGGTCCTGACGCTCCACCGGTTCGCCACGGTCTTCCAGCCGATCGTGACGCTCCGGGATCTGCGGTTGGCCGGCGTGGAGGCGCTTTCCCGGTTTCCCGGCCCACCGGCTCAGCCACCGGACCGGTGGTTCGCCGACGCAGCCGCCGTCGGCCTCGGCGTGCAGCTGGAGGTCGCTGCCATCGAGGACGCGCTCGGTGCGCTCCGGCACCTCCCCGACGGCGTGACACTGGCCGTCAACGCTGGGCCAGACGCCGTGGCGTCACCGGAGCTCCGCTCGGTGATCGCCCGACACGATGCCTCCCGGATGGTCATCGAGCTCACCGAACACGCACCTGTCGTGGACTATCCGGTGATGCGGACGGCGGTGGGGACGCTCCGGCAGTTGGGCGCCCGGCTCTCCGTCGACGACACCGGCGCCGGGTTCGCCAGTCTGACCCACATCGTCCACCTCGCACCCGAGCTCATCAAGCTCGACCGATGGATCGTTGCCGGGATCGACGGCGACCCGGTCCGGAGGGCACTCGTCACCGCCCTCGTCGGTTTCGCCCATGAACTCGGCGCCGAGGTGGTCGGGGAAGGCATCGAGACGCAAGCCGAGCTCGACGTCCTCCGTCACCTCGGTGTCGACTACGGCCAGGGCTTCCTCCTGGCCCGACCGGCTCCACTCGACTCGTTGATCTCTGCACTGGACGGGCTCGGAGGCTGATCGAACACGGGTCGGGTTCGCGGGTCGGGCCACGTGATCAGCTCGGGTTCGCAGGCGGGGCCGGGCGCGGCCCGGCGAGACCCTGGAGGCGACACTACGGGCGAGGGGAAGCACTCAGCTAGACAAGGGAAGCATTTCCGAATGAGCCAGAGGGGGCTGGTGGGCCTACGAGAGACCATCACTGCGGCGAGCGATCCCACCACCGCCATGCATCGGGTGCTGGAAGCCGCCCTCGTGCTCGTTCCCTCCGCCCAGGGAGCGGCAGTCGAGCTGTGCGCCGGACCGGGCCGGTTCGTCTACGCCGCCACGGCCGGCTTCCTATCCGGGGATCTCGGTACGGAGGTGCCGATGGACGGAAGCCTCTCGGGTCTCGCAGTGGAGCGGGCGACGGCCCAACGATGCGACGACGCCACCAGCGATCCGCGCGTCGACAAACAGGTCTGCCGCGCGCTGGGAATCACCTCGATGATCTGCGTCCCCCTCCTTCGAGCCGACGAGATCGTCGGGGTGTTGAAGGTCGCCTCCCCGATTGTCGCCGGCTTCGACACCGAGGACGAAGCGATGCTGGACGAGCTGGCAGAGTTCGTGTCGATCGTCATCGGCGCGGCCGTCGAGCTCGCCTCGGTGACGGCGAAGCTCCTTGGAGCCAGTGACCATCGGTCATCGGCCACAGGTGGTCATCTGCCTGCACCAGCGGACGCGACCCGGGATGCCCGTCACGCCTTCATAGCGGACGTGATCGAGCCCGGGGCAGTGGTCGACGAAGACGCTCGGGTGGCGATCGAGCACGTACTCAGCGGTCACGGGCTCACGATGGCAGTACAGCCTGTCTTCTCGCTGCAGGACGGCTCCATCGTCGAAGTCGAGGCGCTCGCCAGGTTCGCCGAGCCCCCGACGAGGGGTCCAGACCGGTGGTTTGCCGAAGCCCGTACGGTCGGACTGGGGCTCGAACTGGAGCTCCTGGCAGGAGAGCGCGCCCTGGAGCTCCTCCCCCGCCTTCCCCGTCCGGTCCGGTTGGCCGTGAACGCGGGACCGGGCACCTTCTGTGCCGCCGCGCTTGTCGACATGCTCCGGGGCTCGGACGCCGATCGCGTCGTCGTCGAGCTCACGGAGCACGTCGACATCGAGGACTACCCGGCAACGCGCCAGGCGTGCCTCGCATTGCGGGACCTGGGCACCAAGGTGGCGATCGACGATACGGGAAGCGGCTTTGCCAGTCTCACTCTCGTTCTCGAGGTGGGACCGGAGATCATCAAGCTGGACCGCCGGCTCACTGCGGGCATCGATCTCGATCCGGTCCGGCGGGCGCTCGCAAGTGCGCTCGTGAGCTTTGGGAACGACACGGGGGCCGACGTCGTCGTCGAGGGCATCGAGACGATGAGCGAGCTCCAGACGCTGACCGAGCTCGGCATCGCTCTAGGGCACGGTTTCTACCTTGCTCGGCCGAGCAACCTCGACGACGTGCTCCCGCTCCTCGACCGCACCGGCCCGGACGCCTTCCGCTGACCCGGTTAGACCCCGGTCCACCCAAAGACCACCCCAGGCGAGGTCCTCGGCCGCCTGGAGACCGCGCTGTCGCAGACTCGGGACCATTCGCCCTGCTGCCGAGCGTGGGACAGAGCGGGCGCTCCACCCCTTCTCAGCCGCCCCGGCCCGCTTTCCACCCACCCCGGCTCACGCTGGCTGCTCCTAGAGTGCTGTACATCAGGCAACATCGAGGAGCGAAGGACCATGGAAACGCTGAGAACCCCTTACGACCGCTTCCGCATCCTTCCCGGTTTTCCGTTCGAGCCGCGGTACGTCGAGGTTGCCGATCCGGACGGTGGAACGGTCCGAGTCCACTACCTCGACGAGGGCCCGACCGAGGGTCCTCCCGTCCTCCTCCTGCACGGCGAACCGTCGTGGTCGTACCTCTACCGGACGATGATCCCGGCGCTGGCCGCGGCTGGCCACCGTTGCATCGCGCCGAACCTGATCGGCCTGGGACGGAACGACAAGCCCGTGTCCCTGGATGACTACAGCTACGCACGTCACGTCGGCTGGATGGCCCAGGTCGTCTTCGACCATCTCGATCTGAAGGACGTCACGTACTTCGGCCAGGACTGGGGTGGCCTCATCGGTCTTCGCCTAGTGGCCGCAGACCCTGAGCGTTTCGCCAGGGTGGTGGCGGCGAACACCAGCCTTCCGACGGGAGAGGAACCACTGAGCATGGCGTTCCTCTCCTGGCAGCGATTCGCCGGGGAGTCGCCGTTCTTCCCCGCGGGCTCGATCATCTCTCACGGCTGCGCCACCGCGCTCGATCCTGCAGTCGTCGCGGCCCACGACGCGCCGTTCCCCGACGAGCGATTCACCGCCGGGGCACGGAGCTTCCCGGGGCTGGTCCCGACACGACCCGACGAGCCCGCCCATGACGAGAATCGGGCTGCGCGGGAGGTGCTCCGGAGCTTCACAATGCCGTTCTTGTGTGCCTTCTCCGACGGCGATCCCATCACGAGCGGCGGGGACAGGATGTTCCGCCGTGAGGTGCCGGGCGGCCCGAGCGCCGCGGGCGCCGACCATGTCGCCATCACCGGAGGAGGACACTTCCTCCAGGAGAACCGGGGTCCCGAGCTGGCCGGCGTCATCAGGGACTTCGCCGCGAGGGCATGAGGTAGGCGATGTCGATCCCAGGCTCTTCGGTCCCAGGCTCTTCGGTCAACGCTTCCGCGGAGGGCTGGGACTTCCCATCCGTCGTGCCCGGAGGACGGACGTTCACCCATCAACGCACAGTGCGCCTCAGCGACACGTGGACGAACGGTTGCCTGCGGCTCGATGCCCTTGGCCGCTACCTCCAGGACGTCGCCGGTGACGATGTCGACGACGCCGGGCTCCAGAACACGGTCTGGGTCGTCCGGAGGACCGCGGTGCGGATCGAGGGGCGTCCCCGGATCAGCGAGCAGGTGGAGCTGACCACGTTCTGCAGCGCGCTCGGTACCCGGTGGGCCGAACGGCGGACGACGGTCACCGGCCCGTCATCCCGGATCGAGGCAAACGCGCTGTGGGTGCACGTGGATCCCTCCAGTGGGCGACCGGCTCCCCTCTCCAACGACCTCGTAGACACGTACGGCGCAGTCACGGGTGGCCGACGGGTGTCGACCCGGTTCCTGTTGCCTCTCCCGGGTCCCTCGGGGACACGCCGCCTGCCATGGGCATTCCGGGCGACCGACTACGACGTCCTCGGGCACGTCAACAACGCCGTGTACTGGACCATGGTGGACGGCTCGGACGCCGGCAATGGCTCGGACGGCTCGGACGGCTCGGACGCCGGCAATGGCTCGGCCGTCGTCGAATACCGGATCCCCATTGAACCCCACACGCCGGTCGAACTCGTGGAGTCGGCTGACCGCCGGCTGCGATGGCTCGTAGGCCCGGCCGGCGTGTACGCCGCGGCCTGGGCAGGCGGTCCTTCGCCTTACGCTGGCGAGCGCTAGCTTCATCCGCGAGCCACGGAGGTTACACATGAGCGAGCACGAAGACGACTGGAACGCCAAGATCATCGAGGAGTTCCGGTCCAACCAGGGCCGTGTCGGCGGGCAGTTCGAAGGATCACCGGTGCTGCTCCTGCACACCGTCGGGGCGAAGACGGGGATCGAACGGGTCAATCCGATGATGTACCTCGACCTCGACGGCCGGCGGTACGTCTTCGCTTCCAAGGCGGGAGCGGACTCCCATCCCGACTGGTACCACAACCTCCGGGCCCACCCCGAGGTGACCGTGGAGGTGGGAACTGAGACCGTTACTGCCACCGCAGTACCTCTCGCCGAACCCCAGCGGACCGAGGTCTACGCCGAGCAGGCTCGGCGATACCCGGGCTTCGGCGACTACGAGCGCAAGACGAGCCGTGTCATCCCCGTCGTAGAGCTCGTGCCCCGCAGCTAGCGCCAGCCGGCCGATCTCGCCGCCTACCGGTTCCCATAGTCGGCGATGAAGTTATTGAGGGTCGCCGTGCACTCCGCCTTCGCCGAGCCGGGCAACGTGCAGGTCTCCAGATAACTTCCGTTCGGGTTGCCGGGGTGGTACGTCATCACTCCGTTCGCCGCATAGGTGCCTCCTGACGGTATCCCGTCACCCGTCAGGCCGGGTGGGTCCTCGAAGGCGACCACTCCGGAAGCGATCTGGTCCACGGCCTCCGACGCCGGCTTCGTCGCCCCCGGGCACGGACGCCCGTAGGCCGCGACCCAGGCGGTGTCCGCGGCCGGAAAGAGCGGGCACGCCTGGCCGGTCGTGCAGGAGAAGCATGGGCCTTGCTCGACCCCGACGACGGCAACGTCGCCCGATGTGGGCGTGAGGCCCCAATCGTCGGCCCACCCAGCAGGCACCGACTCTCCGGCGGGGTGCACGACCACACCGCCGCTCCCGTCGGCTGCGATCATCGCGGCACAGGCCCAGCCGCGGGGTCCGAGGACCATCATGGTCCCCTGGTCGTTGCTGTAGACCTCCAGCTCGCCGGCGACCGAAGCGAGAACGGTCACGGTCTTCGAGGCCGGGAGTGGCACCGGAGCCGGTGACGGCATCCCGAAGCTCGTCGGGCACACCACGAGGGGCAGGCTGGTCGGCACGGTGGCCGGCGAGGCCGGGGTCGAGGACCCGGACGGAATGCTCGTCCTGGAGGGAGCGATCGCCCTGCCTTGTTTTGGAACAGTCGAAGCCGGTGGGTGCTGCAGTGCTGTCGGGGGGTGGCTAGCCAGCTGAGTGTTGACGATCAGTGCGGCAGCGATCGCAGCGGCGGCGACACATGCGGCAACCGCCAAGATCCGGGGGCCGGGGAGCGAGAACCGACGGCGAGATGCGCGGCGCACGGTATCTCCCGACACCGACGGCACGTGCGCCTCCGCGAAGTCGGCCATCGCGGCCAGCCGCGCGCTCACGGCGCCGTTGGCGTCGGAGTCTCCGGGCTCAACGCCCGGTCCGTCACCGTCTCGCGTCATCTGCGATCACCTCCGATCCGGGAGCGCCGGATACTCCTCGAGCCGTGCCGAAACCACCCCCCGGGCACGGGAAAGCCAGGACTTGACTGTTCCGGTGGGCACATCCATTGCTCGTGCTACCTCCTCCACCGTGAAGCCGACCGCGTCGTGGAGCACGAGCGCCTCGCACTGCAGGCACGGGAGCGCCCTCAGAGCGGCAACGAGGTCCAGGTGCGCCAGCACGGGCTCGGTCACGACCCGGCCTTCGGGTACCGTCGTCGTCAGCACCGAACGGTGTCGGTGACGGCGGTCATTCATGACCAGATTGTATAGGGCGCGGTACACCCAGGCCACGGGGAACTCGTACTCACGGACATCTGCCCAGCGCTGCCACGTCCGGATGAGCGCCTCCTGCATGAGATCCTGCGCCGTGCCGAGATCGCCGGTCAGCGTGTACGCCCACGAGCCAAGCGACGTTCGTTCGCCCGGACGAACGCGTCGAACTCACGAGCGGCGGCATACTCTGTGGTCACTTGCGTAGTGATCCCGTCACATCTGAGTAAGCACCCCAGCGGCCCGAATGGTTGCAACGAACGACGAGATTTCTAACCTTCTCACCTCTCGCCCTGTCTCCCACCGCCCTGTCTCCCACCGCCCTGTCTCCCACCGCCCTGTCTCCTCCCCTCTATGGCCGGTGACAGCCATCCCCTACCATCGGGCGATGGTCCTGGCGGACAGCGGTGGGGTGGAGTCCGAGGAAACGGCGGCACTGCTCGCCCTGGTAGAAGCGGCAGATCAGCTGCCCGGCATCCGGCGCCGCAACATCGCCGAGCTCGTAGAGACCTGGGGCGGTGCCCGTGCGATCCTCGACCACAAGGGTGCGCGGTCCCCTCTGGCCGGCGACAGCCTGGGCGCACGGCTCGCGGCTGCCGTCACACCGGGACAGGTCGCTACGTGGGAACGCCGGTTGGCCATGTTGTCTGGACGACATCCCGAGGTGTCGCTGGTGACGATCGTCGACCCGACATTCCCGCCGGGCCTCCGCCACACCCCCTCCACCACGCCGTTCCTCTTCGTCCGCGGGCAACTGCTGCAGCGAGACGCGAGAGCGATGGCGATCGCCGGGACCCGTCATCCCTCTCCGGAAGGGATCGAGCAGGCCCACGACCTGTCCGGAGCGTTCGTGGCTGCCGGTATCACCGTCGTGTCCGGTCTGGCTGAGGGGATCGATACCGCCGCCCACCAGGGGGCACTGGCTTCTGGGGGAAGGACGGTCGCGGTACTGGGACACGGTGCGCTCGTCCCCGTCTACCCCCCCTCCAACGCGGCACTGGTCCACGAGATCGCGCACTCGGGGAGTGCGATCGTGTCGCAGTTCTGGCCGTGGACGCCGCCGAGCAGGCAGACGTTCCCTCAGCGAAACGCGACGAGCTCCGCACTCGCGCTCGGCACGGTGGTGGTCGAGGCAGGCGAGCGGTCCGGAGCCCGGCTCCAAGCCGACCTCTGCCTCCGCCAGGGGCGGGTCCTCTTCCTCCCAGAGCACCTGGTCGCCACGGAGGAGTGGGCGCGTAGATACGCGGGCAGCTCGGGAGTGCGCGTGTTCCGTTGCGGGACGGAAGTCGTTGACCACCTGGAGCACCTCACCCCGGTTCCGCGATCGACCCAGCTTCGCTTCGGGGAAGGACCGCCGTGACGACCCGACCCAAACCGGACCACGACTCCGACAGCCACGACCCCGACAGCCACGACCCCTTCCCGACCCGGGCTACCGGAGCGATCGCCCGCTCCATGACGGGCGCTGCCGAGCACTCGCTCCATCCGCGGAATGCCGCTGACCGCGGCACGCCACCCGTCCCACGGCCGGCAGCTCTTCCCGCAGTACCCGCCCTCCCGCTCGTCGCCTTGGCGGTGCGACCAGCGGGACCGGGTGTCTGCCGGATCTGCTTCGACGGCGTCGCGCCAGGCCGACGAGTCTGTCGCGGCTGCGAATCGGCCGAGAGGCGCCTGCATGTGGCGCTCGAGCCAATCACCCCGATCTCTCTCGCCATCGACGGCTCCGATGTCTACGGTGCCCTCCGGCAGTACAAGTGGGCGCGCTGGAGCGAACAGGTCCGGCGGCAACGCCTCCGGCTGGCCGGCCTCATCGCCGGCCACCTCTCCGAACACCGTTCCTGTATGGCTCCCGACGGATGGGACGCCGTGACGGTGGTGCCGTCGCTCCGAGGCCGGGCCGGGCCCCACCCGTTGGTCGGTGTTCTCGCCATGATCGACGAGCTCGCGGACAGCTACGTCCCAGCCCTTAGAACGGCGTCGTGGTCGGGAAGCTTCCAGCGGCTTGAGGCGGCCGACGGCTGGTACGTGCCGCACCCACTCCACCGCTCCCGCATCCGTGGAGCGCGGTTCCTCCTGGTCGACGATACCTACACGACCGGGGCACATCTCCACTCGGCCCGAGCAGCCCTCCTTGCAGGCGGGGCCAGCACGGTCACCTCCCTTGTGATTGGGCGCCGGGTCAACCGGACCTGGACGCCATGCCGCCCCATCGTGGATTGGGCGTCGCAGGCCGGAGCGGATGGGCCTTGGCGATGGTGCGTCCACTGTTCCCCACGCTGAACCCCCAGGAGATCCACCGCCACCGGGCCTGCATCCACGGGGCCTGCATCCACGGGGCCTGCATCCCATCGAACGACCGCTCCCCTACGGCACCCGTCCTTCACGCACGCCGGCCCAGCACCTGGGTGCAGTCATCCAGCCGTCGCAGCCGCTCCGAACACCAGGAAGAAGGAGCGCAGCCGCCGCCAAGAGAGGTGGTCCGCGCGGCGCCTGCCGCAGGAACGACGAGATCACCTGGAGCGTGCATGCCAGACCACCCCATCTTGGAGCCCGGGACCGGGTCTCCCAGCCCCGCTACCGGGCGACTTCCCATCGCACGCCCGGCGGCCCGCACATCGGCCGCAGCGGAGCGCGACGCGGCCACGACGCGGAGTGCTCTCCTCTCGCCCCGCTCCCTGCAACTTTGCCTGGGTTTTGTCTGGCTCTTCGTCGGAGCCCTCCAGCTCCAGCCGTTCATGTTCGGACACGGATTCGTCACCGAAGTCATCCTGCCCAACACGATGGGACAACCAGCCGCAGTGGCAGCCCCGATCACCCTGGCCGCCCACGTCATGACCCACTATCCGGTGCTGCTGAACTCCCTGTTCGCCGGGGCCCAGATTCTCATCGGTGTCAGCATGATCCGGCTGGCGCTGCTCAACCGGTCCACAGTGCGGCTGGTCCTGCTCGTATCCATGGCGTGGGCACTGTCGGTCTGGTGGATCGGTGAAGGGCTCGGCGGTCTGTTGACGGGCGCAGCGTCGCCGCTCACCGGAGCCCCCGGAGCAGTCATCCTCTACGCCGTCCTCGCCGTCCTCGCCTGGCCCCCCCGGAAGGTCGCTACCGCGTCCCCGATGGAAGCCGGACGGCCCGGTATCGTCTCCCCACAGGTACCGGCGGCTCCGGCTCGCGGTGAGGGCGTATTCGGACGAGTGATCTGGATCGTGCTCTGGGTCGGCTCGGCAGCGATGCTGCTGGCGCCGGCAAACCGAACCGCACAGTCGATCCGGAACCAGATCGTGGGTTCCGCTGCTGGGGAACCGGGCTGGTTGGCCTCCTTCCAGCGGTCGGTGGCGGCCGCGGCCGCTGAACACGGGGAGATCATCGCCGTGGTCCTGGCCGTCGCCTCCCTCGCCATAGGGATCGGGGTGTTCGTGCAAAGGATACGAACCGCGGCGCTGGTGTTCGGTGCACTGCTTTCGCTTGCCTATTGGGTCGTCGGCCAGGCGTTCGGAGGCATCCTCACCGGCACGGGAACCGATCCGAACGCCGGCGCACTTTTCGTCCTCCTCGCACTCGCACTGGCACCGGGGGGCCTCAGGCTACCGAGCATCGCCTCTCTCCGGGCGCGGATCCGTGGCGTCGTTTCCGAACGGTCCCCGGCGAGGACGGGGCAGGGGCATCGACAGCCCCGACCAGCTGAGCGTCGGACCGCCGGTTACTGGACCGGACTGCTCGTCAGTCCAGGGCGGCACTACCACGAGACGACGACGCGGTCGGCAATCAGGGACGCGGCAAGGCGGAACAGGACACGGCCGAGGGCGGACGGCGCTACCGGGCAACCCGGGCCGGATGCGGCAAGCAGGGCTTCGCCCCTCGGTTCGGACACGGCCAAGCACGACCACAATCAGGGGGGCACGGCCGGCGGTCGGGGGGCACGGCCGGCGGTCGAGGGCATGGCCGGGCGCCGCTAAGCACAGCCGGACGCGCAGCGGCCCGGGCTGCCGTTACGGCATCCCGGGCCGGCGATCTCCCCCGTTGTGCCCGCCCAGCCCGGACGAGCGGACGGGGGTTGGCCTGCGGCCCGATCAGTCCAGAAGGGTGATGGGCTGGTCGTCGGTCGCCAACTCGTCTGCCCCAGCCGGCGCCGGCTCTTCGACGACGGCGTTCGCCGCAGCCAGGTGCTCCCGTATCCGCTCGTCGATCTCGGCCATGAGCTGAGGGTTCTCGATCAGGAACTGCTTGACGTTCTCCCGACCTTGCCCGAGTTGCTCACCCTCGTAGGTGAACCAGGCTCCGGCCTTCTTCACGAAGCCCAGCTCCACGCCCACGTCAAGGAGAGAACCTTCCCGGCTGATCCCCTTCCCGAAGGTGATGTCGAACTCGGCCTGCTTGAACGGGGGAGAGACCTTGTTCTTCACGACCTTCACCCGGGTCCGGTTCCCCACCTGCTCCCCTCCGTCCTTGATCGTCTCGATCCGGCGGATGTCGAGCCGGACTGACGCGTAGAACTTGAGGGCACGTCCGCCGGGCGTGACCTCGGGAGATCCGTACATCACCCCGATCTTCTCGCGGAGCTGGTTGATGAAGATGGCGATGGTCTGCGACTTCGACAGCGTCCCGGTCAGCTTTCTCAGCGCCTGGGACATGAGCCGGGCCTGGAGCCCGACGTGCGAGTCGCCCATCTCCCCTTCGATCTCCGCGCGGGGAGTGAGGGCGGCCACGGAATCGATGACGAGGACGTCGAGCGCACCGGAGCGGATGAGCATGTCGGCGATCTCGAGCGCTTGCTCACCGGTATCCGGCTGGGAGATGAGGAGATCGTCGATGTTCACTCCGATAGCTTTGGCGTACACCGGGTCCATGGCGTGCTCTGCGTCGATGTAGGCGCAGATCCCCCCATTCCGCTGCGCTTCGGCCACCACGTGCATGGCAAGGGTCGACTTCCCGGACGACTCGGGACCGAAGATCTCCACGACCCGCCCTCGGGGCAGACCGCCGATACCAAGTGCCAGATCGAGGGCGAGCGCCCCGGTCGGGATGGCCTCGATGTTCATGTGGAGGTTCTCACCCATCCGCATGACCGACCCCTTCCCGAACTGCTTCTCGATCTGGCCAAGCGCCGCATCGAGTGCCTTTTCCCGTTCCATCTCGCTCTCCTCGTCTCCGTGTGATCGTTGGACCGGCCCGACCCTAGGGAACGGGTGTGACGCACTGACCCGGGTGGTGTGCCCGGGCCAGGGAGGCGCGATCGGCTCCCCGGGTGAGACTCTAGACCCGAACGCATGTTCGATGGTGGACGGGGCCCGAGCTCGAGCCGGGTAACCCCCGGAGCGACCCCGGCGACACCCCGGGGCGACCGAATCCCCGGTCAGCTCGCCGGGGACGGTGACAACGGCGCCACGGCACCCACTCGGCGCCGCAGCAGATCGAGGGCCGAGATGGTCGCGTACTGTCGGACGCGGTCCCGATCACCGGGGACCCTCGTCGCGATCACCTCGGTCGGCACCCCCGGGAGCGCAAGACCGATGAAGAGCGTGCCGGGTGGCTGGTCGTCCTGGCGATCGGGGCCGGCGACCCCGGTGACCGAGAGGCCGATCGTGGCGCCGAGGGTCCGTTGGGCCCCTTCGGCCATGGCGCGGGCCGCCGCCTCGGAGACCACTGGGCCGGGAGGCACGCCGAGCAGTGCCGTCTTCACCTCCGAGGCGTAGGAGACCACCGAACCCCGGAACCAGGCGCTGGCGCCGGGGACGTTCACGAGCCGGGAAGAGATCAAGCCACCGGTCAGCGACTCCGCCACGCCCAGGGTCCAACCGGTGCCGACCAGAGACCGGGCCACCGCGTCCTCGATCGCCTCCCCGTCGATGCCGAAGACGACGTCACCCGCCACGTCCCGGAGGATCCTCCTGACCTCGGCCTCCTCCGCGTCGAGTAGTGCCGCGCACTCCTCCTGGGTAGCGGCCCGGACGGTCACGCGGACCTTGATGCCCTCGATCCCGCTGGCCAGGAACGCGATGGTCGCCCTCCCCTCCTCACCGGCGGGAGCCGCTCCCGCTCCCACATCCTCACCGGCGGGAGCCGCTCCCGCTCCCGCGTCCAGTTGCACGATGCGCGCCCCGAGGGCATCAGCCAGCGCCGACTCGCTCATGCCCCACGTCCGGATGACCCGGCTGGCAATCACGCCCGCGAGCTCACCCCGCTCTGCCATCCTCCGCTGGAGGTCGGGGAGGATGCCCCGCTCGAACATGTCGGCCATCTCGTAGGGCACGCCCGGCACGGCGTAGATCACCTTCTGGCCGAGGGGACAGACCAGGCCGGGAGCCGTGCCCTTCGTCTGCGGGATGATCGACGTGCCGTCCGGCCGGTCCGCCTGGCGCAGGTTGGAGGGGGGCATCGTCCGCCCCCGGGAGACGAACATGGCCGAGATGGCATCGGCGACAGCCTCGTCTCTCACCATGCCGACGTTCATGACCTCGGCGATGGCTTCGCGGGTGATGTCGTCGTGGGTCGGACCGAGACCACCACAGACGATCACCCCGTCGCTACGCGCCAGCGCCGTGCGGAGGGCCAGCACGATGCGTGCAAGGTTGTCCCCGACTACCTGGTGGAAGTGGGAAGCGACGCCGCCGGCGGCGAGGTGCTCCCCCAGCCACGCACCGTTCGTGTCGGCGATCTGGCCTAGGAGCAGCTCGGTCCCGACAGCGACGATCTCGACCCGCATCCCGGTCAGCGCTCCCCACCGAGACCAGAGGTCGGTGCCCCGTGTGCCGTTCCCTGCGCGCTGGCGCCGTCGACCGCCGGCCCATGGGCGCCGTCCACCCCCGGCCCATGGGTGCCGCCGAACCGACCGGAACGACTCGCTCGTCGCCCGTCGACGGCGTAGAGCAGACCGGTCACGACGGTCAGCGCCGCTGCCAGCCACATGCCGGCAGCCAGCAGGTGATGGTCGTGCGCGAGCGTGGGGACGAGGCAGGCGACGATGGCGAGATCCTGGACAAAGGTCTTCACCTTTGCCGACGGGCGGGCGGGGATCGACACTCCCCGTCGCCCGACCACGGAGCGGTAGACGCTCATCGACACCTCACGCACCACCATGATGCCGATCGGGACCCACCAGACGATGCGCTTCGCCACCAGGGCCGCCATCGCCCCGATGACCACGACCTTGTCCGCCAGAGGGTCGAGGAACGCTCCGGACGTGGTCGTTCCCTGGCGCCGGGCCACCCATCCGTCGAGACCGTCGGTCATGGACAGGACCAGCCAGATGCCCACGGTCTCCCAACTGGCGCCCCACAACATGATGAGGAGGATCAGCGGCGGCGTCGCCACCACGCGGAGCAGCGTCAGGCCGTTCGCCGGCGTGAGCAATGCCGAGGGTCCGAAGGTCCCGGGAGCCTGGCCCGGACCGGCAGCAGCCGAGGCTTCGCTCATCGGAGTACCACCTGTCGGTTCCCATCGGCACCTCGGCGGTCGGAACCACCCCCCGGCCCCTGCACCGGCACTGCCACCAGGTCCGGCCCGTCGGCTCCGGTGACCACCATGTCAAGGACGGTGCCGACGGCAAGGTCTGACGGCACCACGACGACGCCGTCGATCTCGGGGGCCTCCCGGTACGAGCGCCCCTCACCCGGAGCGTCCACGAGCACCTCGATCACGTCACCGATCGACGCGTCCCGGCGGGCAGCCGTGATGGGGTCCTGGATCTCGACGCACTCTGCCAGCCGTTCGGCGACCAGAGCGGACGGCACCAGGCCGTCGAGGCCGGCAGCGTGGGCCCCTTCCTCCCTGCTGTAGGGGAAGAAGCCGACCCAGTCGAGCCGGGCCTCGGCCAGCCAGGCCAGCAAGGCGTCGTGGTCCTCCTCCGTCTCACCCGGGTAGCCGACGATGAACGACGACCGGAAGGCGGCGGCAGGCTCGTCCCGACGGATCTCGGCGATGCGCTCCAGGAATCGGTCGCCGTCACCCCACCGGCGCATCCGCTGGAGCAGCGGCCGAGAGACGTGCTGGAGGGAGAGGTCGAAGTAGGGCACGCCGGTCCCGAGCACCGCGTCGATCAGGGCATGGTCGAGCGACGACGGGTACAGGTAGAGCAGCCTCACCCGGTCGACCACGCTTCCCATCGCCCGCACGAGGTCGATGATCGGCCGGTTCGATCCGGTCTTCGGACCCTCCCGGAGCGTGCCGAACGCCCCGCTGCCGGAGACGGGGAAACCCGGCAGGTCGGCACCGGGAGCTCTGGACCGGTCCAGCCCGTAGGAGGCCAGGTCCTGGGCCACGAGGACGACCTCGCGCAGCGGCACACGACCGGAGGCCAGCTCCCCGATCTCGGCGAGGACCGCCTGGAGGGGGCGGGATCGCTGCTTCCCGCGGAACGAGGGGATGGCGCAGAACCCACACCGCCGGTCACAGCCCTCGGCCACTTTCACGTAGGCCCAGGGGGCGTCGGCCGGGGGACGGGGGAGGTTCAACAGGTCCAACGACGGAACCACATCCGTCCCGACGCCCGGACCTGCACCCGCACCGCCCTTCCGTCCGAGCGAGACCGGTACGCCGAACGGTGCCACCAGATCGACCTCGGGGAGCGACGCCGCCAGCTCGTCCCCGTACCGTTCGGCCATGCATCCGGTCACGACCAGTCGTGCGCCGGCCCTCCGCTCGTCGGCGAGCGTGAGGATGGTCCCGATCGACTCCTCGCGGGCCGCCTCGATGAACGCGCAGGTGTTCACCACCACGAGGTCAGCATCGGCGGGCGTGGCGGCGGCAACGAAGCCGTCGCGCTCCAGCGTCCCTGCCAGCTTGTCCGAGTCGACCTGGTTCTTCGGGCAGCCCAACGTCTCCAACCAGTAGCGCTCGGGCACCAGCCCAATCTACCGGCACGCCGGGGAGCGCACCGCACGACACGGGGGCCACCGGCCTGCGCTCTGCCGCCGGCCCGGGCGCGGCCTTCCACCGTCGTCAGCGGAGAGGGAGGGATTTGAACCCTCGGACCCGGTTACCCAGGTCAACTCATTAGCAGTGAGTCCGATTCGGCCGCTCTCGCACCTCTCCATCAGGGCTTTTGCGCCCCGGTGCCCCGACCCGCCCTAATCTCGCCCTAATCTTTGCTAGGGTGAGGGGTGGGACGGAGCAGCGCGAGCCTACAGCAGGCGAGGTGAGACATGGCAGGAAAGGGCAGGGCCGCCTACTACGGCAGAGGCAGTATGATCGAGCGGACACCTGGTGTCTGGCGCCTCCGGGTGATGACCAGTCGAGGTCAGGTCGAGCGGATCTTCCGGGGAAGTCAGACGGCCGCCCGCGAGGCGCTCAATCAACTCGCTGCCGAGAAACCCTCCCTCACTCGGCTGCCAGCGGCTGGCGATGAATCCGTGCGCACGTTCGGGCAGCTCCTCGACAAGTGGCTCGAACATCTCAAGGCCCGCGGCCGTGCCCCGAAGACTCTTGCCGAGAACAAGCGTGAGATCGAGACCCGCATCAGGCCCCGGCTGGGCGCCATCTCGGTGACCGAGCTGACCGCCGAACACCTCGACGACGCCTACTCGGCGTGGCTGACAGAGGGCCTGTCGGCATCAAGCGTTCACCGTCACGCAGCGGTCGTCTCCGCCGCTCTGACGCAGGGAGTCAAGTGGGGATGGCTCGACGCGAACCCGGCCCAGAGGGCCAGCGCGCCAACAGCGGCGCCCAAGCGGGAGCTGGTTACCCCCGGACCAGATCAGGTGGTCAAGTTGATCCGAGCGGCCGAGAAGTCCGATCCGATCATGGCGACGGCGATCGCGTTGGCGTTCATCACTGGCGGGCGCCGTGGTGAGCTGGCCGCGCTTCGCTGGTCGGACGTCGACTTCGGAGGCGGCACGGTCAGGATCGAGCGCTCTCTGACGCAGATCGGCACCGACCTGACCGAGAAGAGCACGAAGACCGGTCGTGGACGAACCGTGGCACTCGACAAACGCGCGCTCTCCCTTCTGCGCCGGCACCGGACATGGCAGTGCAACCTCGCAAAGAAGGCACAATCTCCCCTGGTAACCGATCCCTATCTCCTGAGCGACAACGCGAATGGCGCCCGACCGATCGAGCCGTCGAAGATCACCGACCGATTCGTCTCAGTAAGAGGGAAGGCCCGCATCCGAGGAGTTCGCTTCCACGACTTGCGCCACGCTCACGTAACCCAGCTCCTTGGTGCTGGTGTGGACGCCACCACCGTGGCTACCCGCGTGGGCCACGCTTCGACCCGCATGACCCTGGATCGCTATGCCCACGCCCTGCCAGCCGGTGACGTGGCCGCCGCCGCTGTCATCGGCGCACTGTTGCCCGCATGAGAGGCGCCAGTCGGATCAGACCCTGCGCCGCATTACGAGGGGGTCTGCTCGTGCGAGCCTCACCTCGTTACAGGCGTGACCAGCGGGAACGGTCGTCTCTCGGTGTGGCTGGGGGTGGTCCGGGATGAACCGCTGGGGACGCCAGGGGGACGCGGCAGACGTCCAGTGACTTCCGGCTCGGGCCCCTTCAGCTGGTGAGCGAGGCGGACAGGGATGTCCTTGAGCAGCAGGATCAGATGCAGAGCGTCGGTGGGCGACGGCTCGAAGCCGAAGCGAAGGTAGAAGCTCTTGGCTTCCTCGTCCTTGGCGTGGACGAGGAAGCATGCGACCCCGACAGTATCCGCGGCCCGCTTCACCGCTTCGGCAGCGGATCGGAGCATTGCCTGGCCGAGGCCCTGCCCTTGGTAGCTGAGCTCGGTGGCGAAGCGGGTCAGGAGCACTGCGGGGACCGGGTTGGCCGTGTTGCGCTTCGCTCGCCCGGCCAGGTCGGCGTAGGCGAGCGATGCGGTCGCCAGGGAGAAGGAGCCGACGACACAGTTGTCGGGCTCGACGACGTAGGTCCGGGCTGCGCGGGAGAACTCCTGGCTGGCCGCGGCCCGCCTCACGAGCCACTCGTCGAGGGCTCCCTTCCCTCAGGTGAACCCGGCCAGCACGTGGCCGTCATCCAGCGGGACCGGCCCCTTCCATCCAGCCGCCAACGGGCTCAGTCAGCCCAAGGCTCGGGCTGGGCGAACAGATCCTCCAGGGTGGGCTTGCGAACAGCCGGCCGGTCGAGGAGCGTCTGGAGCTCGCTCCAAGCAGCGTCATCGAGCGCGAAGTATCGCCGATCGGCCAGATCGTTCTTAGCCGCAGAGTCCGCTGGCGTACGACGCAGTCGGTGACCGGCTCATGTGACGCTTCGGCGGCGCGCTGGATGACCATGCGCTGGTGGGGAGAGACCCTCAGCTGTAGGTGGTCACTCCGTGGCTCAGCCATGAGAGCAGCGTACGCCCCTTGGCGGTACGCCTCATGTGCGCCTGATCGCGGGGGAGTCAGTGGCAACAACACTAGGTCTGGCATTACGTTCGGCCCAATGGCACCCACCTTCGACAGCGGCAACCCCGACACCGCAGCTGCCTCCACGGTGTGCTTGTCGACGCCGACGAAGTGCCAGGCCCGTACCCGGCTCTACCGCGACGGGGTGGTCGCCCTGGAGGGGTTCCCGGTGGCGGAGATCAGCAACCACCTGAGCGAGGCAGCGACGACGGTGTGGCTGGACCTGCGTGACCCCGACGAGGCCGACCTGGCGGTCCTCAGCGAGGAGTTCGGGCTACACCCGCTGGCAGTGGAAGACGCCGTTCACGAGCGGCAGAGGCCGAAGCTAGACCGCTACAAGACTCACTTGTTCCTCAACGCCTACGGCGTCTGCCTCGATACGGGCAGCGGTGAGCTAGCCACGACCGAGGTGGCGGCCTTCGTGACCCACAGGGCGCTGATCACGGTGCGAAAAGACGACGGACTCAACATCGCCACGGTGATCGAGCGTTGGGACCAGAGCCCCGACTTGGCCGCCCACGGGGTCGGCTACCTGCTCCAAGGGCTGCTCGACGTGGTCGTCGACACCCACTTCGCCACCGTGCAGTCCCTCGATGAGCAGCTAGACGCCTTGGAGGACCAGCTCTTTGCCGACAAGCCAGCGGACCGGGAGGTGCAACGCCGCAGCTTCGAGCTGCGCAAGTCGCTCGTCTTGCTGCGCCGGGTGGTGCTCCCGATGCGAGAGGTCGTCAACGCCTTGTTGCGCCGAGACCTCGGCGTCGTCGACGAGACCCTCCAGCCGTACTACCAGGACATCTATGACCACGTACTGCGGGCCACCGAATGGACCGAAAGCCTCCGCGACCTGGTCACCACCATCTTGGAAACCAACCTCACCATCCAAGGCAACCGGATGAACACCATCTCCAAGAAGGTGACCAGCTGGGCGGCGATCATCGCCGTGCCGACCTTCATCACCGGCTTCGCTGGGATGAACCTGCCATACCCCGGGTTCGCGAAGCACTCGGGACTATACGCCGTGGTGGCGATCATGACCGTCACCCCCGTGTTGCTCTACATCTCGTTCAAGCGGAAGGACTGGTTGTAGCAGAGGGCCGCGCTCCGGCCAGCACGACAGCACCCCTTGCCCAACGGACCCCATCGCGCCCCAAAGATCGGCACCCGGCGCAGTCACATCTGTCTCGTGTGCCAGTCGTGGCACCCCGGTTCGCGGCGTGGCCCAAGTCGCCCGACGTCGGTTGTGCTTGCCGCTCGCGAGCACACCATACGTGCCGTTCTGCGCTGTGGCCAGGATGGCGACGGTCGTCATTCTGGCGCGGCGTTCGGCGACGATCCGGGTGCGGGTGCGGGTGCGGGTGCGGGTGCGACGATCTCGCCCTGCGCCTCGCCCTGCGTCTACATTCCGTCTACACTCTCGGTATGGGAGCCGAAGAGACCACTACCGTGCGGGTCCGCCGACCTGACTCCGAACGGTTGCAGTCGATCGCGAAGTCCCGGCAGACCACTGTGGTGGAGGTAGTCCACTCTGCTGTCGAGGCCCTCGATCGGCAGGAGTTTCTTCGTGGCTTGGGCGAGGACTACCGGCGACTTCGCGAAGACCCGGAGCGGTGGGAGGCGTACCAGGCCGAACGCCAGGAGTGGGATCCTCTCGGGTGATCTGGCGGGGTGAGACTTACCAGGTGGACCTCGGTCGTCCCGTTGGCCACGAACCGGCCTTCCTTCGTCCGGCGGTAGTGGTCTCGAGCGACATCGTCAACAACGGTCCGGGCGAGCTCGTCGTGGTC